>JAJYFY010000050.1 GCA_021785265.1 Pseudomonadota bacterium | reverse complement strand
ACCGCCACTGGCTGCTGCAGCGTCACGGCTACGCCACGCCTTCTCAGGTGCGTGCCGCCCACACGCCCCTGGGGGAAGCAGCATGAATTTTGTGCAAAACAGTGTCCAGTATTTCGGGGGCTTTACAGATTCAAAATGTGCTAGTACCGGGCGCATCAAAAAGAAGCCCCCGCGATTGCGGGGGCTTCAGGACTTTCGGAGTCACCGTGGATCAGAGATCCATGTCTCCCATTCCACCGGGGCCACCTGGCATGGCTGGCACTTTTTCCTCCTTGGGCAACTCAGCAACCATGGCCTCTGTCGTGATCAGCAGGCTGGCCACCGAAGCGGCATTCTGCAGTGCTGTCCGGGTGACCTTGGTGGGATCCAGGATGCCCATTTCGATCATGTCTCCAAACTCTCCATCCGCGGCATTGCAACCAAAACTCCCCTTGCCCTCTTTGACCTTCTCCAGGATCACTTCCGCCGCCATCCCGGCATTGGAGACGATCTGGCGAAGCGGCTCGTCCAGAGCATAAAAGAGGATTCGGATACCGGCCTGCTGATCAGCGTTCTCCCCTTTGAGGCTGGCCACGGCTTGGTGGGCACGGACGAGGGCGACTCCGCCGCCTGGCAGAACCCCTTCCTCAACAGCCGCACGGGTGGCGTGGAGAGCATCCTCAACACGAGCCTTCTTCTCCTTCATTTCAGTTTCCGTTGCGGCGCCAACCTTGATCACAGCCACGCCCCCTGCCAGCTTGGCAACACGCTCTTGAAGTTTCTCCCGGTCGTAATCGGAAGTGGTTTCTTCAATCTGTTTGCGGATCTGCTTGATCCGACCCTCGATATCAGCCTTCTTGCCAGCTCCATCGATAATCGTCGTGTCATCCTTGGTCACGATCACTTTCTTGGCACTCCCTAGAGTGGATAGGGTGGCCTTCTCGAGAGACAGTCCCACTTCTTCGGAGATCACAGTTCCACCAGTGAGTACAGCCATATCCTCCAGCATGGCTTTCCGGCGATCCCCGAAGCCCGGTGCCTTGACGGCCGCGACCTTGACAATGCCACGGATCGTATTGACCACGAGCGTCGCCAACGCCTCGCCCTCCACATCCTCGGCGACCATGAGCAAGGGACGCCCGGACTTGGCCACCGCTTCGAGCACCGGCAGGAGCTCGCGGATATTCGAGACTTTTTTGTCATGAAGGAGAATATAGGGGCTTTCCAGCTCCACACTCATGCTCTGCTGGTTGTTGATGAAGTAGGGTGACAAGTATCCCCGGTCAAACTGCATGCCCTCGACCACCTCAAGTTCGTTCTCAAGTCCAGAACCTTCCTCGACGGTGATCACTCCTTCCTTCCCGACCTTTTTCATGGCCTCGGCAATCAGGTTACCAATTGCCGAATCGTTGTTGGCGGAGATCGTACCCACTTGGGCAATGCTCCGATCATCGCTGCAGGGCTTCGAGACTTTCTTGAGCTCGTTGACGGTTGCCGTGACCGCCTTGTCGACCCCCCGCTTGAGATCCATCGGGTTCATGCCGGCAGCAACTGCCTTGAGCCCCTCTCGGAGAATCGCTTGGGCCAACACGGTCGCTGTGGTCGTACCATCTCCAGCCACATCTGAGGTCTTGGAGGCGACCTCACGGACCAGCTGGGCACCCATGTTTTCATACTTGTCTTTGAGTTCGATTTCCTTGGCCACCGACACTCCATCTTTCGTAACGGTCGGAGCGCCAAAGCTTTTTTCCAAAACCACATTGCGTCCCTTCGGACCCAGCGTGACCTTGACCGCATTGGCGAGGATATTGACTCCCCGGGTCATGCGAGCCCGAGCTTCTTCACCAAACTTGACTTCTTTCGCAGCCATTTCAGGTTCCTCTCTGTATCTGTATCAATCGGTTGAAATAGGATCTTGAGAATGCGATGGATCGGACAGGCTTACTTGCTTTCAATCACGGCCATGATGTCCTCTTCGCGCATGACGAGCAGTTCCTCGCCATCTACTTTGACCTCAGTGCCGGAATATTTTCCAAACAGAACCGTTTCACCGACCTTGATGTCCATCGGCCTGACATCCCCATTTTCGAGAATTTTTCCTTTTCCGACCGCCAAGATCTTTCCGCGAATCGGCTTTTCGGTGGCGGTATCCGGAATGACGATCCCCCCGGGCGAGGTTCGCTCTTCTTCCAAACGCTTCACAATAACCCGATCATGCAGTGGCCGGAGTTTCATCGCTGGCATCTCCTCAAATTGAATGGTCTTTGCTGAACTGGACGGCCGTGCCTTTGTTAGCACTCAGCCTTAATGAGTGCTATTTTAGGGGTCGTCTAAGTGAAATTCAAGTAGGTTACATGGCTTCTCTTAGGCCACAATAAACGACTAGATATATCTATCTATTTGATAATAAATAAAAATATCTTATCCCGGAGTGTTCTCAAGATTTGAATCAGGAGTCTCACCCGATAAGACTCCTGAGCAAAATTAGGTCATTAAACGTCCATTTACGCACTTTGACATCGGCTGGAAACGGGATCATGTAAAAAACGGACTGAATAGGCACTCGCCTTGAACTGCAAACCATGGCAACACGGCGGACTGGATGCTCTCACGGCCGGGCTCTCCGGCCTCCTTTTGGGATGGGCGATCTGGCAACCTGGAGGACTTTCTCTGGGCTGGCTCATCCTTCTCGCCATCTGGACTGGTTGTGCAATCAGAACCCGTCGGCTTTTTTTCATCTGGTTCGGTTATTACCTCGGTGCCTTGCGTCTACCGCTGGACAGCCTGCGTGACTATTTCCCGACATCTCAAGGCCAGTGGCTCGCATCCGGTGCGCAGTGCGGTCTCGCGTTCCTCTTGGCCAGTTCATTTGTTTTATGCGCAGTGCCACGGTTTCAAAATCCCTTCCGGGCAGCGCTCGCAGCCTGTTTTGGCCTGCTCATTACGGCGCTACCCCCACTCGGCAGTATCGGCCTCGTTTCTCCATTTTTCGGGGCAAGTTCTTTGTTCCCTGGTTCTGGGATCACGGGTCTCCTCGGGTTTCTGGGCATTTTTGCATTCCTGGTGGCAGCTACCCGGGCTCTGCCTGGAAAAAAATGGATCTCGAATATATCTCTTGTCCTCGTCCTCTCCGCGGCCTTGCTTCAACCACTCCGGGGATTCACCGCCAAAGGTCCAGGCCTTTACTGCCCACGGTCGGTTTTCTGTCCCAGCGGGACTGTGGTTCCCATCTCTTACCCTTTTGGCCCCACAGTCAACTCGTGGCCATCGTTCTTGCAGAGAGCCCGTCTGGTTACCCGACTGACCCACGATGCGCTCCTGTCTGACCCCCGGGCGCGTCTTCTCCTTTTCCCGGAGGCAGTGGCAGGACCTTTCAATCGCGCATTTTTGCCCCTCTATCACCGATTGGCCACTCTTGTCCAAGAGCGGGGCGCCATTGTGGCACTCGGGAGTATTGTCCCCTGGCGGTCCCGATACGGGACGGATTGGAGTGATGGAATTGTCTTTCTCGGCAGGACCCGAGGTGAACTCGTCGCCCGGCAACCAGCTCCGCTGGTTGAATGGACACCATGGAAGTCACTTCGGGATCCGGCGACCCACTCCATGCCTGCCTTCTGGTGGTGGCATGTAAGTGGGAGCTCGCATTCCAGACAGATCCAACGGGATGACATTCGGCTCGGTCCCCATCACTGGGCGGCACTAATCTGCTACGAACAAGGCCTGGTCTGGCCCATCCTATGGACCATGCTTCACCACCACCCCACCCTGGTTCTGGCGCCCGAAAGCGTACATTGGGAACAACAGCGATCGATTGGACTTCTCGAGGAACGAATGGCTCGTGCTTGGGGCCGCCTTTATGCCCTGCCGGTTGCAATTGCAACAAATCTACCCCCACCCCCACCCCCACCCCCAAGTTAATCGAGGCTCCACCTGGCAACCATCAAGTGCGCTTTCTTCGAGCAAACGACCATGCCCCCTTGCTATAATCCCACACGGTGGCCGTGAAGGCTGCCGAGTGACTGTGGAGTCAAAGGTTCGAGACCCTCAACAGGTATGGAGCAGGAACATCATGAGCGCTTCCCGTGCCCTTTTCCGTGCCTCAGGCAAACCTGGCGGTTACGCCGTGGTTTTGGATCACGATCCCTGTCTCCGCGAATCCTCCTGGCTGGGCCATACCGCCCCAAGCAGGATTGGTACTGCTCTGACTTTCCTCAATGACCACGGAGATCTGTCTCATGAAAATCCCACCTGATGATTTTGAAATCAAACCCGTCCGCGGCAAGTTGCGTCTGAACGGAATGGCTCTGCTCCTCGCGGAACGGCTGGTTTGTTGTGGTGCACGACCTTCATTTGTCAAGCAATTCGTACCGCTCTCGGATCGAGCCATCCGGCAAATGTACCGGAATATCTGGGAGCGCCCTTCCCCACGGGGCCGGCACCGACAGAATATCGAAGACTGGTGGGTTGGTGGCGGATGGTCGAGACGCCTGACCGGTGGTCTGTTCTATACCATCTATCATTTTTACCCGAGCAGGGAACAAGACACGCTGGAACTGTCTTGGAACTTTACATCTTCCTTCCAGTCTTATGCCGAGCGCTGCAAAACTCTCGGAATCGAGTGCGCCGACATCGAAATGTGCTGGAACCTGTTGGCCAAGATCAAGACCCAGGAACTGGTCGTCAAGCGCTGCCCTCAGTGCCTCGCGCTTTTCATTTCCCTTCCCTTGACCTTCTCCCACCAGAAAAAAGTCTGTCTGTACTGCCAGCGGGAACGGAAGAACCCGAACACCGGCGGGAGTGGAACCGAGAAAACCTGAAACCGATCAGGATCCGGGGATGGACGGCTCGATGGAGCAGGTTCCATCCCCCAGAATTCGATGGAGCCGGGCCCAGTCAAAGGCAGGGCCGGGGTCGGTCTTGCGCCCAGGGGCGATTTCCGAATGGCCCACCACTGCCCCCGCGATCAAAGATGGGTAGGCACACCGCAGTGCCAAAATTGACGCTGCGAGACTCCGGTATTGGTCGCACTCGTACGCTTGGTCATCGGTTCCTTCGAGTTCGATCCCCACCGAAAAATCGTTACACCGTTTCCGTCCCTTCCAAAAGGAAGTTCCCGCATGCCATGCCCGTTCCCCGAATGGGACATATTGGACGATCCGCCCACAACGATCAATGAACAGATGGGCTGAAACCCGTAATCCGGAAACGGACCTGAGCTCGGGATCCGGGTGGTCAGCGGGGATTCGATTCATGAAGAGCGCTTCCACCCATTCCGTACCAAAAGCACCAGGCGGGAGGCTGATCCCGTGAACCACAATCAGATCAAGACTGATCCCGGGAGGGCGTGCATCCCGATTGGGAGACCAGCACTGGCGTGCCGGGAAGAAAATGCCCTTCGTGGGGTCAATCGTCGAAAACATGCAGACCCTCTCTGCTGGTGGGATTCCCATCCGGCTTCATTGTAGCCAACGTGCACATCCAGAACATCTTTGTCGCTTAAAATAGTCGTGATCCCGAACCGTTGCGGAACCACCCATGTCCAATAACCAGCACTGGATTCAACGTGACCTGGCCGTCGTGTGGCATCCCTGTACCCAGATGAAGGATCATGAGTGGCTTCCGCTCATCCCGCTGATCCGTGGTGAGGGTCCCTGGCTGTTCGATGCGGATGGAAATCGCTACCTGGATGCCATCAGTTCCTGGTGGGTTAACCTGTTCGGGCACTGCCATCCTCGAATCATCCAAGCTCTCGGAGACCAACTGGGACTTCTTGAACACACCCTGTTGGCCGGCGCTACCCATCGACCGGCCATTGAACTGGCGGAACGGCTGCTGGCCCGAGCCCCCCCTGGACTTACTCGATGCTTCTATGTCGACAACGGCTCTGCCGCGGTGGAAGCAGCCCTCAAAATGAGTTTTCACTATTGGAAAAATCAGGGCTACCCACGCAAGGATCATTTCGTCTCTCTGCAAAACAGCTACCACGGAGAAACCCTCGGTGCCCTTTCGGTAGGAGGGGTTGGCCTGTACCGTGATGTCTACAAACCACTCTTCCATCCCGGATTTTCGGTACCCGTGGCCGATCTTTATGAACGCCGGGATGATGAACCAATTGAGCATTACACCGACCGACGTTTCGCCGTTCTCGAACACCTGCTGGTTGAGAAAGCAGATCAGATTGCCGCCGTTCTGGTCGAGCCACTCGTTCAGTGCGCTGGGGGTATGCGCATGTACCCTCCTCACTACTTATCTCGGTTGCGGGAAAGCTGCGACCGCCATGGTGTCCATCTCATTGCCGATGAGTGTGCCGTGGGCATGGGCCGGACCGGCACCTTTTTTGCTTGCGAGCAAGCCGGGATCACACCCGACATCCTGATCCTCGCCAAAGGTCTAACCGGTGGCTACTTGCCACTCTCTGCCCTCCTGGTGCGCGAATTCCTCTATCAAGCATTCTACGACGACTATCGGTCCCACAAGGCGTTCCTGCACTCCCACAGCTATACAGGAAACCCGTTGGCCTGCCGGGCAGCTCTCGCAACCCTGGACCTGTTCGATCAAGAACCGGTTCTTGAGAACAACCGGCAGCTGCATAAACGGCTCACACAGGGCCTCGCGCCGCTTCGGGGGCACCCCCATGTCGCCGATGTCCGTATTACCGGAACGATTGCGGCAGTCGAACTGGCCCAGGACGGCCCCCGCAAACTCAGCTATCCCGCGGAGGAAAGGCGAGGGCTGGAGGTTTTCCGGTATGGTCTACAACACGAAGCATGGTTACGACCGCTCGGCAACGTGGTTTATTTGATGCCTCCCTATGTCATCAACGCCCAAGAGACAGACACCTTGTGCGCCACGGTCTGCGCGGGTATTGATTTTGCAACCCGGAGCGGCTGATGCGCATCCCTCGCCTTTATGCGTCACCACCTCTCGTCCCCGGCACCGAAATCGTCCCGGATCCTGAATCCGACCATTACCTACGGCATGTTCTTCGTCTGTCCGCCGACGACCGGGTCATCCTCTTTGACGGAGTGGGACATGAACATGATGCACAGATCCATTCCGGGCCCAAGGGACAGACTTACTTCGTAGTCGGAGCCGCCAGGGAACCTGTCGAACGGGAATCGGCCCTCAGGATCTGGTTGTATCTCTCACTGACCCGGGGCAGAAAAATGGACTGGGTCGTCGAAAAGGCCACAGAACTGGGTGTCGCTGGAATCCAGCCGGTCATCACCCGACGCAGTGTGATGGCGGCACGACTAAGCCGTCAAGATGCTCGGCTGCGTCACTGGAACGCGTTGGTTCGGAGTGCCTCCGCTCAATGTGGGAGGAACTGGATCCCACTCTGCCATCCTCCCATCGAATGGTCGACCTTTCTTCAACGACCCACGGAACCCGGATTCCATTTTGTATTGACACCTGATGCCACGAACGGTTTTTTTCAAAAGCCGAGTTCCATTCGCGATGTTCACCTGCTGATCGGCCCCGAGGGAGGTTTTGAAGAAGAGGAACTCGAAGCCGTCCGGAACCACGGTTATGAGCCGGTCAGGCTAGGGCCTCGGATTCTGCGTACCGAAACTGCTCCACTCGTGGGACTAGCCGTCTTGCAGGCGCTCTGGGGGGATCTCAACAATCCCCTTGCGCTCAGGCCGACACCGCCGGCTTGAGTGTTGCCAGAACTCCCTCAATCCAGTCAAAATCGGGGATCAAGGGTGCTTCCCCTCCCAGTTGCGCCCGCGAAACGAAGCCTGAGGCGACCATCTGGTCTTCATGCGACCTGAGAGTCCGCGGATCGATGCGGAGAAGGTAAGGATAACCCAAGGTCATGATGGCAAAGTACGGGGGATCCAGTTGTCCCGTCAGCGCGTGAACGACCAAAAGTCGGCTCTTGTTGCTGGCTGGCCGGATCGACAAACCGGCTGCCACTTCCAAGGAAACGACCGGAATCAACTGTTGGTTGCGGACCCGGTACCCCAAGAGGCAGGCTGGCTCACTGGAAGCCGGCTCGACGTTTCCCCGGTTAAGCACTTCGACCACCAAGTCCCGGGGGAGAATGATTTTGAAGCCATCCAACGGCACCAACAGGCAGTAAAGTTCTTCATCCCGTTCCATCAGGAACCATCCTCAGGTTTTTTCTGAAGCATGGCAAAGCGATCCGGACGCAACTGATGGAGCGTCTCAAGAAGATCTTCTTCATGGTAGGGTTTTGGCAGATAGGCATTGACTCCGATTTCCTGGGCACGTTGCCGGTGCTTTTCCCCGGAGCGTGAGGTGATAATCACGATGGGCAGCGACCGTAGGCGTTCATCCGCCCGGATGCGCGTAGACAACTCGAACCCGTCCATGCGGGGCATTTCGATGTCCACCAAGGCCACGTCGGGCATGCGTTCCCCGAGGAGGATCAGGGCATCAATGCCATCCTTGGCAGTCATGACCTCAATGCCACTGCGCTCCAAGAAACGTTGGGACACGCGGCGCATCGTGATGGAATCATCCACTACGAGCACAAGGCCCCGTTGACGGGGCTGCAGAACCGAGGCAGCCATCGCGACTGCTGAATCGGATACGATCGAGCGGCGACGCAGGGCACGGACAAGTCCTACGGGATCCAGCACGAAAATGATACTGCCGTCACCGAGGATGGTCGCGCCAGAAATGCCCGGTATACTCGCCATCTGGATTCCGAGCGGCTTGACGACAATTTCCCGGCTCCCAATTAGGGTATCGACAGCAAACGCCCGGTAGTCGTCACCTCCACGGGCGAGAAGCAGGGAGACGATCTCGGTACCCGAAACGGTCTCGACGGCACGGCCCAGGGCATGAAGAAGTGGCATGATCCGGTAACTGCGACCACCATACAGGTAAACCGGATTTTCTTTTTGTATCACCTCCTCATATTCCCGCCGGGTCATCCGCCCCACACCTTCGATACTGTGCAGCGGAATCGCATACTGGCCCGCTCCGGCAGTCACCAGAAGGGACTGTGAGATCGCCAAAGTGAAGGGGAGTCGGATCAGTATCCGGGTCCCATGACCAGTCTCAGAAGTGACCTCGACAGCCCCTGCCAGATCGCGAATCTCGGCGGATACGACATCCATGCCGACACCGCGTCCGGCGGTTTGAGTCAGGGTACGGGCGGTGGAAAACCCCGGTCTGAAGATCATCTGGATCAGGTCATCCTGAGATGGTTCCTGGCCCGGCGGGATGAGATCCAACTCGATGGCTTTGTCGCGAATGGCTTGGAAGTTGAGTCCCGCTCCATCATCCGCGACTTCGATGATCACTTCAGGCCCTTCCCGTCGGAACGTCAGGGTGATCTGGCCGATCTGACTCTTGCCAAGCGTCTGGCGTCGTTCGGGACTCTCGATGCCATGAAACACCGCATTGCGAACCATATGCTCCAACGGGGCCACAAGACGATCAAGCACACGCCGGTCGAGTTCCGCCTCAGTTCCCTGAACCAGTAACTTCACCTGCTTGTCGGCTTCGCGGGCCGTCCGCTCGACGACTCGCTCAAGTCTCGGTGCTACCGACCGGACGGAGACCAGTCGTCCTCGCATGAGATTGTCCTGAAGAACCGTGTTCACTCGGCCCTGCTGAAGCAAAAGTGCCGAAGATTCCCGGATCAAATTGTCCAGCAAGTGCTGCAAACTCGTCAGGTCATTGACGGATTCAGCAAGCGCTCGCGACAATTCCTGAACCCGGGTATAGCGATCCAACTCCAGAGGATCAAATCCAGCCTGGGATTCGCTGGTCTCCTGTGGATGACGGGCCAGCATCTGAGCCTCGGTCTCCAGTTCCAAGCGACGCAGTTGTTCGCGCAACCGCTCCACAGTTCTGGCATGTTCAGCGAGATTGAAGGCAATGCTGTTGACCTGTTCTTCAAGACGGGCACGATAGATTCCAACTTCACCAGCCTCGTTCAAGGCTTGATCCAGGAGCTCCGCACGAACCCGCACCACCGTGGAGGATGGTGCTGGCTGGCCAGGTTGGGGAGCCACGAGCTCCGGTCCGGTGGGCTGAACGGCTTCCGCATCTTCCGGGCCTATCCCGGGAGTGGATTCTCCGGTCTGAACCTCCACTGGACCCTCAAGGGTCGTGGTCATGAACCTCGCAAGCGCCGTCATGAGCCGCCGATCTTCACGCGGGTTCTGTCCCTGCCGCGCCTGCGCCAACATCTGGTGCAGCGAGCCAATTGCCGACTGGATCGACTCTCCCAATGCGTCGCGTGCCACTTCATCCCAATGAAGAGTCGCCCAGTCCAGGACGGATTCCAACTCGTGGGCTAAAGAGGCCATCGCCTGGAAATTCGCGATCCGGGCACCGCCTTTGAGCGTATGCAGAGTTCTTTTGAGATGTGAAAGCTGATCCGGCCTGAGATCGTTCGCACCGGTCTCAAGCAATGGGGCTGTCTCCTCAAGAAGATCACGGGCCTCTTCTAGAAACACCACCTGGATTTCCGAAGATGTCCGCCCAGTCGGACTCGAAAATTCCGGAGGATGGGACAATGCAGATTCGGCCGCCGGGCGGCTGGCCGTCTCCCCTGTCTGACCCATCTTGACGGGAGTTCCTCCAGAGTCCGGAACAAAAGACCCCATGCCTCCTAGAACAGGCTGCCATTCGGCATAGAGCGGTTCCACGTGAGGCAGGAGATCCTGTCGGTTTCCGTAGGCACCAACACATTGTTCGGCCGCGGCCAAGCTCCGCCGCAACCGATCACGATCGGTTTCCTTGAACGGCAGGAGACCATAAGCCAGTGCCTCGAAGAAATGATTAATCGGTTCAAAGAGCTGCACCAGCTCCGATAGCTGGGCCATTTGCGAAATCCCGTTCAGGGTATGGGCGGCCTTGGAAACGGAAAAGGGAACAGGAATCTGCGGGGATTCGAGCCAATCACGGAGTACGGCCATGTGATGGCGAGCCTCCCCGCGGAAAATCCCGTAAAGGTCGGGATCAATCCGTGGCACCGGTACCGGTATCACCTCGGGCTCCAGCTCCTCCCGGATGATCAGCGCTTCTGCTCGCCGAAACCGCTCGACATAGTCGGGTAAACGGGTTTTCCCCTGCTCCAGCTCCTTGATCAGTTCGCTCACGAAGGAGATGGAAGCGCCCACGAAAGCGACTCGATCCGCGCTGGTCGGCAAGGTATTGTCGATCATCCGGTTGAGCAGAGATTCCACCTTCCAGGCGTACTCTGCAAGACGGAGGGCTCCAGCTAAGCGCCCACTCCCTTTGAGGGTATGGAAACCGCGACGGATGGTGGTCCGGGGTCCGGTTTCCTCTTCCGGGTTTTTGAGCCACATTTCATAGGCCACCTGGAGTCCACGGACAACCTCACGGGCCTCTTCCAGGAAAATCGGGACGATTTCAGGTTCGGCGTCGGCACGCAACACAACCAGGAGTTCAGGCATACTCGTCGACTCGGCGCCACCCGGTTGTCTTTTGCCTGCGATAAGAGGAAGCGGACTCGCTCCCCGAGCCTTGGGGAGGACGGGTTTCGGGGTCGCCTCTTTTCCTGAAGACTCGTCGCTTGGAGATAACCCCGGATCCATCATGGGGGTCGACTCTTCGGTTTCCTGCCACGCCGGGGGAACAGACTCCGTCACGGCATCCGCGGGAGAATCTCGACTCTCCGGCGGTTTTTCTTCCAAGGACTCCTCAGCGCTTTCCACCGAGATTCCCGGAATCGCTTGCTCCAGAGCCACGATGCAAGCCTCTGCGTTATCCAGCATGGCCGAAAGTGTCCCGCGATTCAAACGGATGTTCTCAAGCCAGTATTCGATGCTGACAATGGCATCGGCAACCCGGTTGGCCAGAGAAGTCGAGAGCCGACGACCCTGGACCCGCCAACGCTCAGGATCCAGGGCCAAATTCAATCTGACGATCAGTTCGGCAACCGATTCGAAACCGGCAACTTGCAAGGCGGACACAATTTCGGTCAAAAGCGGGCGGATGCCATCCTGGAGAGTCGGCGACTGGTTGGGGTGGGAAACGAAATCGGCAACGATCTGCTTGACACGTGATAGGTTGACCAGAACTTCCCGAACGACGAGACTACGAGCCCGACCGTAGGCTTCACGTTGGGCGGAAGTATCGGACAGTTGTCGGGTTTTGCCCAACAGATTGATCTCATCCTCAAGTTGATCCTCGATCTGAAGAAGGACCGAGGCGACCTGAAGCAAGATGTCTTCGTGACGCTTCGAGGTTCCCGTTGCCTGATCCGACAAAAAACGTCGTTGTCGGTCCAAGCTTTCACTGAGATCACTGAGTCCCAGAACCGTGAGAGTATCACAGATCTTTTTGAGCAGATCGGTGGCGGCCGCCAGCTGGGCACTCTCCCTGAAGCCCCCCCGGACGTAGAGATCAATCCGGTCCTTGACCCGTCCCAAATCTTCGCGGATGACCGACCCCACCGTCCTCAGGAGCGCTTGGCTGGGCCCCGAGAGATCGGCTGTCGATGCTGACCAGTTGTCTTCCTTGGGTTCCGTCCGCTGGGCAGAACGAATGGCTGTCACACGGGAACCCGTGGCCGTGCTTCGCAGGACCTGCGTGCGGAGGCTCTGGTTCAGTTCCTGGAGGGAGCGCTTCTGTTCTCCCTTTTTCTGAAGGCCATGCAACTCACGGTCGAGTCGTCCAATCAGCTGCTTGATTTCCGGTGTGAGTAGGTGCCCCCCATCGCGAACCGACTCAAGAAAGCCCCCGGCCAGCCACCAGAGTTCGAACTCGGCAGGGACCTGGGCGGCTGCCTCAATCTGCTGTGCCACCTTGATCATGGTATTGACCGCATCCCGGTTGGATGGATCACGGTAAAAGGAGAGTAGAGCAGACTGGAATTGGGGTCGCAAGACGTGCGCCAAGCGCCGGATATCATGATCCGTAGTCGCTGCCGTGCGTTCGGCAAAACGCAGTTCCATGGTGAGATTTTCACTGTCGAGCGGTGCATGTCCGATACTGGTTCGCAACGCATTGATCTGGGGGAGCAGCATACGAACCGAGTCACGCCGGGTCCCAGCGACCCGTTCGAGATACATGGGAAGCTGCATCAGTGCCCGTGTTACCTGTTCGAGTACCGATTCCTGAGGTGGTTCTT
>JAJYFY010000049.1 GCA_021785265.1 Pseudomonadota bacterium | reverse complement strand
ACTGCATCGCCGCCCGGGCCGAGTCCATCCGCAGTCTTGTCGAGAGCGTCGCGGAAACAGGCGCATCTCTCACGGTCATCGACATCCCCGAAATGTGCATCCGGAATCTTTCGGCACTGGCCCCGGAGGACCAGCAGGGGCTCGTTACCCTGCACCTCGAATCACAAAGGGGGTTGGTAGTGATCACCCGCCAACATACCCTCTATCTGGCCCGCCGCCTTGATTTTGGGACGGAGACCCTCCAGCTCACCCCAGCCAGCACGGAACAGTTGGCACTCGAAATCCAGCGTTCGATGGATTACTGCGACCGCCACTTCCACCTCGCCCTGGCCCAGACCATTCTCATCCTTCCAACCCAGGGAGCACCTGACAACCTGACAGAGTCACTCACGCAATATACGGGTCTTGCAGCCCGGCACTGCGATCTCAATCAACACCTCGATTGTGTCCGCCCCCTGGCAAACGAAGAACAGGCGCGTGGCCTACTGGCGATAGGCGCCGCCTTGAGACTCGGGCCGGAGTCCTGACATGGCACAGGAAATCAATCTCTATCAACCCCTCTTCCACAAGCAGCAGATCCCGCTCGGAGGGTCAGCCATCGGCAAGATCCTGCTCCTGCTCATCGCAGGCATGCTGCTCATCTATGGCTATGAACAGATTCTGCTCATCTCCGCCGACTCCAACCTGTCGCGGTTGCGCGGGGAGGAGATGGCACTCACCCGGAAGCTCGCGACCCTCACCGAAATCGCCCGGTTGCATCGGAAAAGCCCGCTTTTGGTGGCCCGTCTTGACCATCTGCAGACGCTGCTGCGAGAAAAAAAGACCGCCTTGACCCTGCTCAAGGAGCCCCGATACGGCAATCTCAGGGGATTTTCCCGAGAGCTCATCACACTGTCCAAGGCTGTGATGCCGGGGCTCTGGTTTGACGCGATCGAGATTCGCGAAGGGGGACAGTCTCTGACCCTTAAGGGCCACGCGCTGGCCGCGACCCTGGTACCCCGCTATTTTGCCCGCCTGCTGAAAACCCCGCTCACCCTTGGTTTCGAAAGTCTCCAGATTCATAGGGCCTCGCACCATGCGCCTTACCTCGATTTCCGTGCCTCCACCACCCGGACTGCCGGGAAGCGAAAAGCGCCGTGATTCGCGAAACCGTAAGAAAACTCGCACACCGGATCGACCAGTTGAGTCTCCGGGAGCGTATCCTCGTGCTCCTCACCGGTGCTGCGATTCTGTATTACCTGGGCCAAGTGACCCTGCTCACGCCGGTTAGCCTCGCCATGCACCACGAACATCGTCAGGCAACGGCCACCGCCCACCGGATCCAGGCTCTGGGTCGGGCGGCAAGACGGTTGGCCGCGACGGCAGTCCTGCACCCCAACGAGCTCATCCGCCAGCAGATCACGGAAACTTTGGGCAGGATTCGGGCTGTCGATCAGAACCTGCATGCCCGAACGGTAGGACTGGTCAGCCCCCGGTCGATGAGCCGGCTGCTCGAAGCCATCCTGGCTAGACAGCGGGGACTCGTCCTCATCCGCACAGAAAATCTCCCCCCCCATGCGCTCCTCAATGACCCGAGAGCCCAGGCAAATGGTGTCAACCTGTTCAGCCATCCGCTAGAACTGGTCTTCGAGGGGAATTTTCGAGAGACCTTGGACTATCTCCGCGCGCTCAACCGGCTGCCGTGGCATTTCTACTGGGATCGCTTTGACCTCAAGGCGACCCACTATCCTGAGAACCGGGCAACCCTTGTCGTTCACACACTGAGTCTGGATCGTGCCCTCCTCCGCTCGTAAGATCAGCTGCCTCTCGCTCCTTTTCCTGGCCGGCGTCTTGGGGATCCAGGTCGCATTGCCCGCCAAGGCCAATCGGATCCCCGATCCGATGCGTCCACCCCCCTTTACCGCGATCCCCAAACGACGTGCCCCGGTTCCCTTCCGCCTGACCTCCGTGCTGATCGCTCCGAACCGGAGGATTGCCACAATCAATGGACAGCGGGTCGAGCCCGGGGACCATCTGGGTGACGCAACCGTTCTTCGAATTGAGCCCAGTCGGGTCATCCTGCGCCTCGGTACTGGTGGCGTCCTGACCCTTACCCTTTATCCTGCCCTCCTTCGTTCTTCTTCGAGATCACCGCGATGAATCGACGTTCCCGCCTGCTGTCGGCCCTCGCCTGTGCAGCCGTTCTGTCCGGCTGCGCCACAACCCACCCCAACTCAAGCCCAGCATCCCTGCTGCGCCAGGCCGGTCGGGTGACCCCGGTGGTCCCGTCCCGCCCGCCACCTCCACCCCCCAGCCTAGCCGCAAGCTTCCTGCCACCCGTCAAAACCGGTGCCGGGCGGATCACCGAGGAGCGCTTCAACCTGTCAGTCCATGACGAACCGGCGCGGTCCTTCTTCCTCGGACTCGTGAAGGGCACCCCCTACAACGTCGTCGTGGCACCCAAGGTGACCGGACGAATCACACTCGAGCTCAAGCAGGTGTCGGTCCCCGAGGTGTTTGCCATCGTTCGGGCAACGTATGGCTTCCGCTATCACCGCATCCCGGGTGGCTATCTTGTCCTGCCCAAGGGGCTCATTACACGGATCTTTCACGTCAACTACCTGGACGTGAGCCGCAAGGGAATTACGCGGACTCTCATTACCTCTGGTGAAACAACGAATGTGCCCCAAAACAATGGTTATGGTTATGGAGGCTTTGGGGGGATGTATGGCGGGATTGGAATGTACGGAAACACGACCAGCAATCAGAACCAGCAGCTCTACTTGCCGTCCGGCCAGCAGGCCAGCACCAGCATCGAAACCAAATTCAAAGCCGCATTCTGGAAACACATCCAGAAAGCGCTTTCGGCCATCGTGTCCCAGACACCCGGGCACGAGGTGATTGTAAGCCCGACTTCCGGAGTCGTTCTCATCCGCGGCACACCCACGGAAATTCGCCTGACCGGGGATTATCTCCACCAGATCCAGGGGAGCCTGGACCGGGAAGTCGTGATTGAGGCCAAGATCCTCGAAGTCACACTCAACAAGGGTTTCCAGAGTGGAATCAACTGGGCTGCCCTCGGCCAGCCGGGTGCGGGAAATTCCATCCTGGGCGGACAGATTAGCGGCCAGAACCTGTTCAACCAGGGTACCTCCCCGCTGGCCGGCCAATCGCTGACTCTGGCGCCCAACACTGCTCCCCTCTCCAGCTTCCCGACCACCGCCATCGGCGGAACCTTCGCCTTAGCCCTCAACCTGGGCGACTTCACCGGTTTCATCGAACTGCTCCAGCACCAGGGGCAGGTCCATGTCCTCTCGAGCCCACGGGTCGCCACCCTCAACAACCAGCAGGCAGTCATCAAGGTCGGGAACGATCAGTACTTTGTCACGGGAGTGAACAGCAACACCTTCGTGGGAACCGCCGTGAGTTCCGCGAACAACGTCAACCTGACCCCGTTCTTTTCGGGCATCTCCTTGGATGTCACGCCGGAAATCACCTCTCGGGGTACGGTCATCCTCGAAATCCACCCCACCGTAAGCAAGGTCACCTCCCAGATCACGTCGTATACGGTCTCCGGCCAGACGAGCACCCTGCCACTGGCTTTCAGCCAGGTTCGCGAATCCGATACGGTCGTGCGCGCCCATTCCGGCCAGGTGATCGTCATCGGTGGCCTCATGAAAAACGAAATCGAGAATGAAAACTACGAGACGCCCATCCTCGGCCAGATCCCCCTTCTCGGCAATCTTTTCAAGCAGCGGTTGCAACAGACGGTGAAAACGGAACTGGTCATCCTCCTGCGCCCGATCGTCGTGGGCAACCGGACTGTCTGGTCCCGCTACGCCCGGCGTGAAGCCCGGGCCTTCGGGCGTCAAGGCCATTTCCGGCAGGGTTGGGGCGTCCACTAGCCCCGCAGCATGTACCTCGACTTCTTCGGATTCAGGGAATACCCGTTCAATCTCACCCCGGATACCGATTTTTTCTACGCGTTCGGCAGCCACCAGGAGGCCCTGAACGTCGTTCTACTCGCCCTCGAGAGTGGCGAGGGATTCCTCAAGATCACAGGCGAGGTTGGTCTTGGGAAAACGCTACTCTGCCGGACCCTGCTCAATCAGCTGCGGGGACACTTCACGACCGCCTACCTGCCGAATCCCCATCTCACCCCAAACGAGATCCGGCGCGCCCTGGCACGGGAACTGGGGATCCCGCTCGGTCCGATCATGGGCGCAGGGCTCCTCACGGAGGCAATCCAGGGGCGCCTGCTCGAGCTGGCCCGGAACCGAGGCCGGGTCGTGGTCCTGATCGACGAAGCACAGGAACTCTCCTCTCCCGCCCTCGAGGCTATCCGCCTCTGGTCCAACCTGGAAACCGAGAAGGCCAAGCTCCTCCACATCATCCTTTTTGGTCAACCTGAACTCGACGTCCGTCTATCCCGTCCAATCCTTCGGCAGCTCGCACAACGGATCAGCTTCAGCTACAGGCTGGAGCGCATGGCCCCGGATGTCGTTGCCGGGTACATCCACCACCGCCTCGCGGTCGCTGGCTCCCGCGATCCTGGTCTCTTCACCCCCCGGGCGGTCCGGGAGCTGGCCCGTGTGAGCCGTGGAGTCCCCCGACTCGTGAACCTGGGGGCCCACAAGGCGTTGATCGCCGCCTTTGGTGACGGAAGCACCCGGATCGGAAGAACCCATATCATTCGGGCTGCCGCCGACAGCGAAGTCCTCCACACACCCCGCTCCTGGCCTAGCCGGATCTGGAGCCGGATGTGAGTCTCATCAATGACGTCCTCCGGGACCTCGCCAAACGGGAACCCCGGGCGCCGGGAGCACTCTCCGGCATTCAGGTCGTTCCGGAATCCAGGCGGCGCGGCCAGGTACGCCGACTGTCGGCATTCCTTTCCGGCATCCTCATTGCCCTTTTCATCCTCGGCACGGGATGGTTTCTCCTGACCCTTGAGAAAACCTCTCACCCAACCCGCTCCCCTCCCAGATCCGCAGGCACAATGGATCATGCTGGGATCAAGGCCAGAAAACCCGTATCCTTCGCAGCTCCTCCCAGCCCGAAAGTCCAGACCGCCCCCTCCCGCCCACGATCTCTTTCGACCATGGGCCCCTCTCGGGGGCCCCTATCCCGACCCGTTCACGGAAAACCAACACTCCGGCCGGCCCCCCTCCCGCCCGTGGCCAGCACCCAATCCCTTGACATCCACTCCGCCCCTCCCGCGACTCCAGCGGAGCAGGTTCAAGTCGAGCTCCTCGAAGCCCGGCGCGATCTCCGTCATGGACATGGACGACGTGCCATTCTCCGCTTCAGGGCGGCACTGTCCCTCGAACCACGGAACACTGCCATCCGCCTGGCCCTGGGAGGTCTCGAGGTGAGACTTGGGAACCTTCCGGCGGCCCAGGCGCTCCTTTTGGCCGGGATCCACCTCCCGAGCACCAACCGCCGAGCCCGTGACGCCCTCATCAATCTTCTCGCCAGGACCGGCAACACGTCCCTCGCCTGGCAAGAGATCCGGCACCACCCGCCGACCCACCCACGAGCCCACCTGCATTACCTCAAACTGGCCGCTGCACTCGCCCAGCTGACCGCTCATTGGCCCATGGCCGCCCACCTCTACGGCGAGATCCTCACAAAACGTCCCGGGGCCGCCTGGGCCTGGGCTGGCCGGGGAATCGCCCTGGAACAGTCGGGTCAGACCCAACGGGCTCTCCAAGCCGACCGGCGTGCCCTCGCTCTGGGAGATCTCGCACCCACGCTCACCCTCTATCTCGAGCGTAGAATCAGGTTTCTCGAAAAGGTCGCCCCCACGCATGAACCGCCCGCTCGCTAAACCACCGGAACGGATCCGCATCGGCGATCTCCTGATGCGCGAGAAGATCATTTCGGAAAATGCGCTCAAAACGGCACTCGTCGAACAGAGAAAGACGGGACACAAGCTCGGTCGGATCCTGATCGAACTCGGCTTCATCAACGAGGAGACCCTGCTCGACTTCCTTTCCCGACAGCTCGGGATCCCGCTCGTCGATCTCAAGCGGTACCGGTTCCAACCTGAAACCGTCCGCCTGCTCCCGGAAAGCTATGCCCGGCGCCACCGGGCGATCGTGCTTGAGGATCGCACGGACAATCTGCTTATCGGCATGGTCGACCCGACCGACATCTTCGCCTATGACGAGCTCTCGCGGATCCTCAAAAAACCGCTGCAGTTGAGCCTGGTCCCCGAGGGGGACCTTATCCGGGCCATCGATGTCGTCTACCGTCGCACAGAAGAGATTTCGCTCCTTGCGGAGGAAATCGGTGCCGAACTCAGGGAAGGCAGCAATTTCGACATCGAACAGCTCGGGCAAAGCGAAATGCTGGGAGAACAGCCGGTCGTCCGCCTGCTGAAATCTCTGTTCGAGGATGCCGTCCAGGCGCGCACCTCCGATATTCATCTCGAACCGGAGGAAAACCAGCTCCGGGTGCGTCAACGGATTGACGGCATCCTCCATGAACAGCTGGTCGAGGGCCGTCGGGTGAGCCAAGCCATCATCACCCGTCTCAAACTCATGGCGGGGCTCGACATCTCTGAGCGTCGACTGCCACAGGACGGACGCTTCAGTCTCAGGGTCAAACAACGGACTCTCGATGTCCGACTTGCCACCCTCCCCACGTCCTACGGCGAGAGTGTCGTCATGCGGCTGTTGGATCCAGCTCACGACCTCATCGGTCTTGATCAGTTGGGGCTTCCCACCGACCTCCTCACCCGTCTCCAAGCGCTCATCGCACGGCCGACCGGCATGCTGCTCGTCACGGGACCGACGGGTGGCGGTAAGTCGACGACCCTGTATTCGATCCTGAACGCGATCAATCACCCAGCCGTCAAAATCATCACGGTCGAGGATCCCGTCGAATACCGGCTGCCCCGCATCAGCCAGATCCAGGTCAACCCACGGATCGGGCTCGACTTTGCCCGGATCCTGAGAACCACGCTCCGGCAGGATCCCGACATCATCATGGTGGGCGAGATCCGCGACCAGGAAACCATGGAGGTGGCACTTCGGGCCGCTCTCATGGGACATCTTGTCCTGTCCACACTGCATACCAACGACGCACCAACGGGACTGGATCGACTGCTCAACATGGGTGCCCGGGGCTACCTTATTGCGGCCACCCTGAATGCCGTGATTTCCCAACGCCTGATCCGCCGTCTCTGTACGGATTGCACCGAGATTCATGTTGCCACGCCACAGGAAATAGCCTGGCTCAACGCACAGGGGTTCTCCAACACCCCACACGAGTGGCGACGGGGGCGGGGTTGCCCTTTCTGCAATAACAGTGGTTTTCGGGGTCGGATTGGCGTGTTCGAACTGCTGGAGATCGATATCCCGCTGGCCGATGCCCTGAGAAGCGAGGCATCCACGGGCATTGCCCAGACGGCCCGACGCCAGTCTGGTTATGTGAGCCTCGTCCGCCGCGCCCTGGGTTACGCAGAAGACGGCTTGACCAGCTTGAGCGAGGTCCTGCGCCTTTTTGGCGAGGTCAACCCGCTCCAGGGAAGCTCGCCCTGAATGGTTGAGTACACTTTCCGCGGCCGCGACCGGCGCGGTTCCCTCGTCACCGGATTCCGGGAGGCAGAAGGCCCCGAGGCGGTCGCCAACCAGTTGCTCACGGTCGGCATCACCCCCGTTGAGATTCGGCCGCGACCGGCCGAACCGGACTGGCTCACCACCTTGAAACGCCTGTGGCCCGGCCGTCGGATCCGGACGGATGATCTCCTTCTGTTCAGCCGCCAGATGCACGCCCTGACGCGTGCCGGAGTGCCGATTAACCGTGGGCTCAAAAGTCTCATGGATTCCACCCGTACACCGGCATTGCGTGTGGCCCTCACAACCCTTCTCGCCTCGCTCGAAGAGGGCCGCGATCTGGCCAGCTCCATGCAACGTTGCCCCCAGGTTTTCCCCCCGCTCTACGTCAGCATCGTGCGCGTGGGGGAGGCCAGCGGAAAGCTCGAGGAGTCCTTCCTGCGCCTGCACGAATACCTTGAGAGGGATAAAAATACCCGCAACCAGCTCAAGACCGCGCTCCGCTACCCGGCTATTGTGATCATCGCCATCGCCATCGCCATCGCGGTGATTACAGTCAAAGTGATCCCCGCCTTTGCGCGCGTCTACGCTCAGTTCCATGGCGAACTTCCCCTACCGACGCGGATTATTCTCGCGGTCTCAAACTTCGCTTCCCATTACTGGTTTTTGGTTCTTGCCCTGATCATCCTTACAACCATCGCCCTGAGGATTTATGTTCGGACCGAAAAGGGCCACTACGCGTGGGATACCCTGAAACTCCGCCTGCCGGTGTTCGGGCCGCTGGTCCTCCGGGGAGGATTGGCCCGTTTTGCACGGGCCTTTGCCATGAGCTACCGGGCTGGGGTCCCCATGGTCCAAGCCATGGGTCTCATTGCCCAGTCGGTCGGCAATGAGTATCTCGGGGAACGGATCCTGGCCATGCGGACCGGTGTGGAACGTGGTGAATCGCTGAGCACAACTGCAGAGACCGTTGGTCTTTTTACGCCCCTTGTCGTCCAGATGCTCCGGGTCGGCGACGAAACTGGTGCTACCGACGACATGCTGGATGAGGTCGCGACCTATTATGAGGACGAGGTGGACTACGACGTCCGCAATATGGGAGCCCTGATCGAACCGATCCTGATCGTGGCTCTGGGCATCGTGGTTCTCATCCTCGCCCTGGGTGTTTTCCTGCCGATGTGGGACCTGATCCAGGTCGTCCAACATTGATCCCCCGGTCCCCCCTTCCCGGTGCCTGTTCCTAGATTGCCCGCCGACCGTCTGCCGCGGCGACCCCTGAGTGTCAGCCTCCTCGAGCTCAGCCTAGTCACCATCCTGATCGGGATCTTCATCACGGTCGCGATCGACCGGATCTGGCCGCTCCGGATCACGGCTGAGAAAACCGCCGTGCTTGAGGTCCAGGGCGCACTCGAGAGCGCACTTGGCATCACCATCGCCGGACGGATCGCCCGCGGAGCGGGTCTTTCCGCCATTGCCCGTCTCCAGGGGGCAAATCCGATGAGATTCCTCGCGACTCCTCCGGCCAACTATGTGGGCAGCTTCGCCCATCCCCGGCGGCACCGGATTCCCCCCGGTTCCTGGTACTTTGACCGGCGGAACCGGACACTCGTCTATCTCGTCCGTTTCCGGCATCATTTCGAAACCCCGCTGACCGGTCCCAAACGTGTCCGATTCCGGGTCGAACTGGTCTACCGCAGCAAAAGCCATCGCCTCTCCGGGCTCGCCGGTGTCCGCCTGGTCCAGCTCAACCCCTATCACTGGCGCGCGCGGTGATGCGCGCGCCAGACCCCGGCTCATCCGTTCGCCGTTCCCCCGGCACGCCAGAACCACGATCTTCCGCCGGTCGGTCGGGAGGGTGGGGAACGGGGACTTGCAACCGGAGTCAAAAGGATATATACCATGCGCGCCGACTGTACCGTCGGCCATCTCCACCCCGGATGTGATCGGGGGTTGAGTGCCTGCCCAAGCAATCCCACTGGAGCCATACGATGCAAGACAGTCCGCTTCCCGAAGACGCCGAACCTCCCGGAACATTCCCGGTCCAAGCATCCTCCTCCGCATCCGGTCTCGCCTTTGACACCCCCTACGAAGTCCGGATCCCCTTCTCCCCGATCTTCCCGCACCAACCCACCACCGCCCCCCCCCCCCATCGCCCTGCCCCCAAGGCCTACCGGCCCCGTGTCGTGGCCAGCGAGCGGTCCGAACGGTTCCGCGAACGTTTTTATCCCACAACCTCTAAAAGTGACTGGAACGACTGGCGCTGGCAGCAACGGCACCGGATCAAGACCACAACGGATCTCGACCGGATCCTTCGTCTCTCCGCCGAGGAACGAGCCGCCATCGAACGCCATGTGGGATCCTTGCCATTCGGCATCACCCCCTATTACGCCTCCCTTCTCAATCCCGACGACAGTAACCAGGCTTTGCGGCGGACGGTCGTGCCGGTTCTCGCCGAATACCAAGCCAACCCCGGTGAGGCCCATGATCCGCTGGGCGAAGATGCGACGAGCCCCGTGCCCGGGCTGGTCCACCGTTATCCGGACCGGGTCCTGTTCCTGGTCACCGGCTTATGTGCCGTCTATTGCCGCTACTGCACCCGGGCGCGCCTCGTGGGAGCAAGCGGCGAGGGGAGCCTCAAGAAGCATCAGCTGGAGGCGGCGCTGGCCTATATCGAGTCCACCCCCACCATCCGTGACGTGCTGTTGTCGGGCGGCGATCCCCTGAGCCTCGATGACGAGCGACTGGACTGGCTGCTCAACCGACTGCGAAGAATCCCCCACGTCGAATTCCTTCGCATCGGAACCAAAAATCCCGCCGTCCTCCCGCAACGCATCACCCCCCGACTGACTCGCCTGCTCAAGAAATACCACCCTCTCTGGATGAGCATCCACTTCATCCACCCAGACGAACTGACCCCAGAGGTGGGTGAGGCGTGTGGACGACTGGCCGACGCCGGGATCCCGCTCGGCAGCCAGACCGTACTGCTCAAGGGCGTGAATGACGATGTCGAGACCCAGAAGCGGCTCATGCAGGGGCTCCTCCGCTTCCGCGTGAAGCCCTACTACCTCTACCAGTGCGATCCGATCTCGGGATCCGCGCATTTCAGGACGCCGGTTGCCAAGGGGCTTGAAATCATCCAGGGACTCCGGGGACACACGACGGGTTATGCCGTACCGACCTATGTCATCGATGCTCCCGGTGGGGGTGGCAAGATCCCGCTCTTCCCGGATCCCGTCATCGGACGCGATGAAGATGACCTACTCCTCCGGAACTACGCCGGGGAGACCTACCGTTACCCGGATCCTGAGGATGGGCCCGGGCCGGCTCCATGCGCATCGGACTGACCTATGACCTCAGGGAATCCTACCTCGCGGCCGGTCATACCGAGGAGGAGACCGCCGAGTTTGACCGTCCGGAAACCCCGGCCGCCATCCGTGAAGCCCTGAGTGGGTTTGGGCACGAAGTCGTAGCGGTCGGATCGCTCCCCGCTCTGGTTGAGGCTTTGGCCCGTGGTGAACGTTACGACCTCGTGTTCAACATTGCCGAGGGCCTCCGGGGAACCGCCCGAGAATCGCAGGTACCGGCCTTGCTCGATGCCTACGGGATTCCCTACACCTTTTCCGGACCCCTCACCCTGGCTTTAGCTCTCCACAAAGGTCATGCCAAGCGCATCGTCCAGGATGCCGGGCTACCCACATCTCCGTTTTTTGTCCTGAAAGGCCAGGAACTGCCCGAGACGGTCCCTCTCGACTATCCCCTTTTCGTGAAGCCGGCTGCCGAGGGATCGGGTATGGGGATCGACTCCGACTCGCGGATCGATAATCGAGCCGGACTTGAGCAGCGGATCCGGATACTCCGGACCCGCTTCTCGGGCCCTCTCCTTGTCGAGCGTTACCTTCCCGGACGCGAGTTTACAGTCGGGATCCTCGGCACCGGTCAGAGTGCCCGGGTGCTGGGTATTCTTGAAATTGATGCCAAAACGCCTGAGGATCGGGCGGCCTACGGATATTTGGCCAAGGAGGAGTATGACACGCGGATCGATTACCGTCCTGTCCCGAGCGGCCAAGAGCCCGCCGTTGCTGCACTGGCCTTGGCCGTCCACCGTCTTCTCGAGTGCGACGATGCCAGCCGGGTCGACATCCGGCTCGACGGCGAGGACCGACCCCTTTTCCTGGAAATCAATCCGCTCGCGGGGATCCACCCCCTCCGTTCGGACCTCGTTATTCTGGCCCGGGCCCAAGGGTGGTCGTATTCGATGCTCATCGGAGCCATCCTCGAATCCGCCCTGTCCCGGTCTGCGGCCGATGCTTCCGGCCGCACCTGAGCCATGCAACGCCTGCTCATCCTCCACGGGGCATCCCAAGGACCCAGCCAGACCGCCGACGAGGCCGAAACCCAGAGAATCGCCCATGACCTAGCCCGGCTGCTCTCCGGCCCGGATTGGTCCTGTGAGGTGGCCCATGCCGATCTCGATCTCGGAAGACTCCGCAACCGGCTCCTGGACTCCCCTCCCGATCTTGTTTTCAATCTCGTCGAAGGCCTTGACGGAAGGGATCGTCTGGCCTGTGCTATCCCGGCGCTGCTCGAAAGCCTTTCCCTGCCCTTCACTGGTAATCCCACCGCCGTCATCGCCTTGGCCGACGATAAACTGGCCCTCAAACGCCAGCTCCATACCTTGGGACTGCCCTCGCCTCCGGCCGGGCCCATAGACTCGGGAGAAGTTTTCATCGTCAAGGCCCGTTTCCAGCACGCCTCTCTGGGTCTCGGCCCGACCGCTCGGGTGACCTCATGGCTCGCGGCCGAGCGGCTGATCGAGTCCCAAAGCCAGCGTCACGGCACTCCGTTTTTTGCCGAGGCTTTCATTCCGGGTCGCGAGTTCAATCTTTCCCTGCTGGAGATGGCCGAGGGGCACGTCCGGCTCTTGCCACCGGCTGAGATTGAGTTCCGGAACTGGCCGGCCGACCGGCCACAGATCGTCGATTACGAGGCCAAGTGGGATCTGGAAAGTCCGGCTGCTCAGGGCACGGTTCGCGTTTTCCCGAAGGGCGATGGACCCGACGGGGCAATCCTCAAAACCCTTTCCATTCTGGCCAAGACCCTCTTCGATTGTCTGGGTCTTGCCGGATACGCCCGTATCGATTTTCGTGTGGATGACCAAGGGCAACCTTGGATTATCGACCTCAACCCGAATCCTACGCTCGATCCGGAAGCCGGTTTCGTTCAGGCAGCCCGGGCGGGTGGCATCAGCTACAGGGACCTCCTCGGGAAAATTCTCGACCAGGCAGCCAAGCGGGCTGCCGAACCCTTCTCGCACCGGAGACCGCATGCAGGTGACTGACCCCCCCCTGATCCGCCCCTCGCTCGCGGCCGCAGATATTGGGCCACTCCTCAACATCGTCCATGCCACCGGCCATTTCGACGAGGCCGAAGTGGCCATTGCCCGAGAACTCATGGAATCTCACCTGTCCCAGGGTGCCGAAGCTTCCGGCTATTTTTTCGAGGTGGCCGAGCACCCAGCCGGCTCCCC
>JAJYFY010000005.1 GCA_021785265.1 Pseudomonadota bacterium | reverse complement strand
TCCAGGAAGTAGGCTGAGGCGGGTGGCGAGTAGCCCAGCCGACTGTGTGGGCGGACCTCGTTGTAGATCCGCCGCCATTGCTCCATCCGAATTCTTGCGTCCTCAAGGCCGTGAAACTCGTAGCGATTGAGGCAACCCCGGCGCAGTGTACCGTTGAAGCTCTCGCTCGATCCGTTCTGCCAAGGCTTGCCGGCGTCAATATAAGCAGGTTGGATACGATTCGCCGCGAGCCACTCCCGCAGATCGGCCGCCATGAACTCGCTGCCCCGGTCGCTGCGCAGATACGCCGGATAACCATATTCCCGGACGAGCCGCTTGAGAACGGCACGCACGTCAGCCGCGTTGTACGCACGGGCGGGCACCACCGCGAGCGCATAGGCGCTCGCTTCGTCCTTCACAGTGAGGCAGCGAATGACCCGCCCCGCCGCGTCCCGATCATGCACGAAGTCATAGCACCAGATGTGATTGCGCAACCGTGGCGCGGGAGTGAGCTTCGCCCCGGTGACCAGCTTGCGCCGCGGCACCCGTTGAGGCTGCTGCAGGGCGTATTGCTGCCATAGCCGGTGTACCCGATTGAGGCTGACGTGCCAACCCTGATTGCGGGCACGCCCCCAGACCAGCCGATAGCCCCAATCGGGCTGCTCGCCTACCCGTTTGCGCATCCATTCAACCAGCGCCGCCTCCTGGGACGGGCGTTTCGCTTCGTAGTGCAACGTCGAACGCGCAGTACGAAATATCCGGCACGCCCGCACTTGGCTGACCCCGCAGTGTTGCGCGTGCCGGGCACACTCTCGCCGTGCCGACACGCTCAGAGTTTTTTTGCGACGATCTCCTTCACCACTTCAAGCTCCAGATCCCGCTCGGCCACCAGCTTCTTCAGCCGCGCATTCTCTTGCTGCAGGCGCTTGAGCTCGACCACCTGGCGAACTTCCATCCCCTCGAACCGCCGGCGCCACAGATACAGCGTCTGCTCCGATACGTTGTACTTGCGCGCCGTCGCGGGCATACCGTGCCCAGCCGCTTCGCCCAGAATCTTGACGATCTGCTCTTCCGAATACCGCTTCTTCATCTCGTACCCCCATCTGGCTATCCTAAACCTGACTTCGGTCCGAAAAATCGGGGGCACTCCACTCCCCATACAAAATAATCATCATCCCCTTGAAACGATGAATCCCAATAACATCCGGATGCCCGTTCCCCAGATCCGCCACCACCCAGGGATACAAACCTCCATCTGCACTCCCTGTCCCTGCCGGATAAAACAGCCCCAACCCGATCACCGGATACCACCGGTACTTGGATACATCCACTTTTCGTGCTCGCGCGGCCTGCGGAACAGATTGACGTCTAGGTAGCAATGCGGGCCGTGACGCATGGCCAGCACATGCGCCCAGCGGGTGCGCAACGACACCTCGAAGCGGTCGATGGCGTCCATGACCAGCAGCCGCAGGCGGCGATCAAAGGCGTACAGCGCAACGGCGTCCGGGAATGCGGTGCCGGGGCGGAATGTGTGGTCTCCACCGACCTCGGACGGAATTTCGAAGGGCAGCCAGTAGGCGCGCAGGCGGTAGTAGTTGATATGCCGGAGGGTGTGGGTGGCGCTTTCGCGATCAGGGATGTGCATGCCCCGGCGGGCCAGCTGGTCGATCTGCTCGTCCAGCGATAATGCGGGCTTGGCGTACTTCATGGGGCTAGCACCGCGCAAAAAACAACCCGCCCTGGTGCGCTTCCGTGGAGAGGCGTGGCGGGTCTTGTTAAACACAGGATAATCCAATCTCGGGGCATTTTCCAGATGTTATCATCGGGAACGTGTCGGGGGTACCGGTACGGTGCGCCAGCGCCTCGTCAAAGACTCAAAAACCCATAGGGACGGTCATCCTTACAGTTGACTTAATACAGGCTTTAGCATAAGCCCCCGCCCCCCTGCGGTCGGCGCCGGGTTTCAACGCCCCAGAGGTGCTGTTTCGCTCAGGTGCTTGTAAAGCGT
Organism: Pseudomonadota bacterium; assembly: GCA_021785265.1. Lineage (GTDB taxonomy): Bacteria > Pseudomonadota > Gammaproteobacteria > JAKAQQ01 > JAKAQQ01 > JAJZIH01. The sequence continues at coordinate 44,312 of JAJYFY010000005.1, read as the reverse complement.
CGTGCGTGAGACACCATAACGCCGTGCGATATCGGACACCGCGATGGTTCTGGACTCGTAAAGCGCCCGAATCTCGCGACGTTCCCGCTCGCCGATCTTGGGCTTCCGCCCCCCGGAGCGCCCCCGCGCCCGGGCGGCGGCCAGGCCGGCCTGGGTCCGCTCCCGGATCAGATTCCGTTCGAACTCGGCCAGGGCGGCAAACACATGGAAAATCAGCTTCCCGGTGGCACTCCCCGTCTCGATGCGTTCGGCCAGACTCTCGAAGCCGATGCCCCGTTGCTCGAGCTCGCCCAGGATGCGGACCAGATCGGGCAGACTGCAGCCCAGCCGATCCAGTCGCCACACGATCAGGCGATCTCCCGGGCGGAGATCCACCAGACATTCGTCGAGCTCGGGCCGATCGGTGCTTTTCCCGCTGGCCCGCTCCTCATAGATCCGGTCGCATCCGGCCTGCCCGAGGGCGTCACGCTGCAGGTCCAGACTCTGGTCCTCGGTCGAGACCCGGGCGTAGCCCAGTCGATGGGATGCCATAGGTTTTCACGACATTGAAAAGCTGACGAGTAATCTAACACCAAACGGAGGCTTTACCCCCCTTAATTTGTGTCCCGGCGGGCTGTCCATCAAACGACCGTTTACCAGACCCGCAAGATCCCGAAGTACTGGAGAACGCAACGCTATGAAAGTACGCTACGACCCGGAAACCGATACCCTGACCTTGCGGATCAGCGATCATCCCGTCAGCGAGTGCGAGGAGACCAGACCGGGAGTGATCCTGGACCTTGACCAGGCGGGTCATGTCGTCGGCATCGAGATTCTGCAAGCCGCGAAGACGGGGGCTACGCCACAGTCCATTGACTATGGCTTTGGCACCGCTTGAAATCTGCGAGCGGTGCGGTCTCATGACGCTACCGCCACCAGATCCCGCAAGCCGAAAGGAAACGTAAATCCATCTGTTCCTGCCCGCTGTTTGACAGATCTCCGGGGGAAGGGTATGGTCCGAAAAGAGCTTGGTGCAGATGTCTCAAGTCCAAAAATGTCAATGGACCCAAAGGAGACCTGTCATGAAAAAGCATGTGATTTTTTTCTTGATCCCCCTCTGCGGACTGGTCCTGACCGTCTGGTCGACCAGCCCTGCCCAGGCGGCCAACAATATCGCCACCGATATTTGTACCAGCTGTACGACCGCAGCCCAGTTCCAGGCTTATGCCCAGAGCAATATTCCATCGGGAGCCTATTTCTGGACCTCGACGGGAGAGAAAATGGAGGTGCCATTTGCGATCTTCAATCCGGATGATTCGCTTGCTTCGGAGATCACCGCCCATGGTCCCTGCATTTCGACCTCAGATGGTGCCCCCTGCACCTGGGATATCAGCTGGGACAACCTGACGGGGACGAGCACAGAGGAACAAAATGCGTTCTCTATGCTGGCTCCCTCCACGGGAATCCAGATTCCCTCCAGCGTGGCCAGCACCTTTACCGGCACCTCCCAGGCCTCGGCCGTGAGTGCCTGGCTCAACAGCTATCTGACATCCCAATCCAGTAATCCACCGCTTGGTTTTGTGCTCCTGACGATCTTTCCGGACGGGTCGAGCGCAGAGTATCAGGTCACGGGAACCAGTCCCTTGAGCTTCACTTTTGTGCTGGATAGTGGTCATGCCGCCAATGGGGATCCCGAGAACGATTCGGGTGAGGTCGTGAGCCCCCCCCAATATACCTTTGTAACCAGCTCGGCCTTTTTCAACCTGAAACAGGCTGTGGCATCAATCCAGCGGGAAACGGCGTACGATCAAGCCATCCTTGGTAAGGCCAAGGGGGCTGGGACAAATGCATTGGAAAGTTTCCTGGAATCAAATGTACAAAACTACCAGGACCAACCAACAGAATTTTCATACTGGGATAACTTTCCTGGAAGCATCCCCTAAGTCTTGTTTGGGTACCGGGACGGTGCGGGGAAAAAGCCTGCGATGGGTTTTGGCTGGGGTTCTCGAGTGCCTGATCCTTGTGGGCTTTGCCTTCTGGATCCAGCATTTCACAGAGAGCCCCAAGCCATTCATTCGGGCTTTGATTCACCACAGGGTCATCCACTGGATCAGGCAGGTTCAGCCGACGCCGATCACCCCACCGCGTCAGCGGATCCCACATCAGGCGATTGCGGTTCCCACCCCACCCCCCTTGCGATTGGGATCCGGACCGAGTGGGCTTGCCGGTCTAGCGGTGCGGGTCGAAGTACAACGAGGGAGCCTGCTCCAGGCCTTGCCCAACCCGGGTGCCGGAGATGGAGTGATGCACGGGATCTCTGTGAACATTCCCATCCCGGGGGGAGGAGGCCTCCCGGCGACCCCCTACCGGGTAAAACTGATCAGCTGGGGGCCCGTGCCACATAAAAGAAATGTCGACATCGTGCCCCCTCGCTACATCTGGATCGAGGGATACGTCAATCAGAGCGGTCGGGTAGTCCGCCTCACCGTTTTGCAGTCCCAGCTCGGAGAATCCTTCATCTACCTCACGAAAATCTGGATCCGGAGTTGGCGGTTTGCGCCACTGAGCCTGCATGGACACCATTCAGGCTTTCACATTGTCATTCCACTCTGGTGGAGACATGTGGGAACGGCTATACCGACCGAGCATCTTCGGCACCCCCTGTTTGCCCTTCATACCCGATCAGATTTCGGTGGATCTAATGAACTCTTAAATCAGCATTGGGTTCTTTATCCGATCCCGGGGCACCACCCCCTGGCTGTGCTTTTAGCCCTCGGTTCTTATCCCATTCTGGATGTCGCCCAGGCCACGACCTGGGCAGTCCTTCGGATTGAAAGACGTCTCCAGGCCGGCGACACTCGACCATGAAGGGAAGGAGCCTCTGGGTCGGGGGGCGATCCGTCCTGATGATCGGAGCCATCACCCTGGGGCTTTCCGCCTGCTACTCGACCCCGGTGGTCGTAGGCCCCGCCCATTCGAGCATTCCCGTCCAGCAAGTCATGGTCTTTGTGTCCCCGCTGGTCCCGAAACACTTCACAATCGTGGCTCGACTGGCCCATACGGGACTGATCCTGGGGGGATGCGCCAGAATAAACCTATCGATCCTGATGCGGGATGCGCGCGCCGCAGCGCACCTCGGCGCCAACGGGATCCTGCTCATCCCATGGAAAGATAAACCCAGCGCTCAGGACCTGACCAATGGCTGTATAGAAGTGCTCGTGAAACGGGCTGAGGCGATCTACGTCCGACACTGGAACCCCCACCTGAGCCACATCCTGAAGATCCTGATTCCCGGTACCGCCCCTTCCCCGAAGCCATGAGACCCAAGGATGCATGAGGTCTGATGCGGGAGTGACCTCAGGACTGGATCGCAATTAGGGATCCATCTACGGGCGCTCAGCGTTCAGGCCCGTAATCGCGCGAACGGATCCGATTACGTGAGCGCTCCGGCGGCTTCTGCCCCCGCGCCGCCGCGTGGCCCAGCACCCGCCCAAGAAACTCCGGCGCCAACACCCGCTGACCCACCTGACCCGCCGCGAGCGCCTCCCGTATGGAACTCCCTGGCGGTGATCACGCCATCATCAAGGCACGGGTGTTTCAATCCGTGCTGGGTATCGGACGCGAACAGGCCCGCGCCTTGAAAGACGTCCTCCGCCGGGCCGCAGCGGTGAGAAGCCGAGGCGACAGATCAGCGACTACGCGACGCGCTTTCGATGAATGGCCTCCCAGCCCCTGCAGGCAAGGCCGATGTAGACCGGGATGGGCTTGGCCCCCGTGCTGTAGTAGATGATGGTTCGCCGCGTCAAATGCAGCGCCCGGGCAGCGGCGGAGAGCGACAGGCCATGCCGCTCCATCCAGACGTTGAACTCCGCGGTCGGAAACGCGTCCCCCGACTGCTCCTTCGACAGCCTGTAGAGAGCCGGCGCCGGAATTCCAATGTCTGCCGCCGGCCACTCGACACCATGGCCCCATGCTTCCACCTGGACGGTCGCAAAAAAGGTCGGATCCCGCAGCCGCTCGTGCCCGGGCGTCTGAAGATACTCCCCGACGTCGACCTCGCTTTGCTTGCCGCTCTCCCACGTGACGCGCAGCCTCGCCGGCGGCAGGGTCTCGACTCGCGTGATCTTGAGTTTCACTCTTGCTTCTCCGGATTGAGGCGGCGCCATTCCGCCGTGAGCTCGGCGCGATGTCCAGTGGCCCACGCGCGCGCTTCCTCGAGAACTCCCGTATCCACCGACCCGCTCAGCACCGCCAGGGTATCGATCGCGACCACCGCCGCGGCATTCGGCGTCCACACGTGAAAGTGCGGCACACCGTGCTCTCGCCCGAACACCTGAATCTTCCAGTTCCGGGCACGGTGCAGAGTGGCCATCGGCTTCCAGTATGGTGAATAATAATCACTATGTCAACCGCCCAGACATTCATGAACCCGCCGGTGGCATCGAATCAATTAGGCCCGGCAGCGCTTCAGGCGTCTGGCAAGGAGGGGACGATGAGCGTAGGCAAGAGGAAGGTGTAGGGTTCGGCATTCAAGGCCGATGAAGGGGCCCACTTTGGCCGCGATAGATCAGGAAGCGCTGGCGAATTCCTGCGTATTCTACCGGTCGAGTTCCGGTCCTTCCCGCCCCGCCCCGCTCCCGGGCCAGTAGCCGCTCCCGCTCCCGCTTCGCCGCCGCCAGATCGCATGAGACGTCCACAATCGAAACCGCCAGCACCCGACCTTCCCGCTCCACCCGACCCAGCTCGGCCGCCCGCTCCAGTCGCCGCTGCCCCGCCGCCAGCGCCTCCCGCTCCACACGCTTCCCCACCTCCGTCACCACCCCCCGCCGCTCCAGACCCACCACCGCTGGCTCCCGCTCCACCCGCTGCGCCTCGAGACTCCGATGATCAATCCGGATCCCGTGCGCCAGCAGACGCTCGTTCGTGAGCACCGCCCAGCGCTCCCGAATTGCCTCGATCTCCTGCCGGCCCGACCCCAGCCCGGCCTTCCGCCGCTGCGCATCCGACCACTCGATCGCCGCCTTCCCCCCCAGCCCCCCCGCCTCGATCACCCGGGTCGTCGCTAAAAAGGGTCTCCTCGCGAGCTTTATGCATTGAGGCACCACTTTGGACACCGCCGACCCTGGGGGGACATCGAGCTCGCTACCAGCGGAGTTCATCGGGAGGCACCTTGGAGAGTGGTAGGACAATAGCCACCCGACCGGGCGGTGCTCACTCCTATCCCCGAAAGGATGGGTGTTCCCCTGCCTCAAGACGGAGCTTGCGCGGTGCGGGGGCTTAGCCCCGGCTCATCAAGAGCGGAAAGAGCGCCTGGATTCCCTTCGCGATGAATTCCACGCCGATCGCGGCCATGATGAGACCCATGATCCGGGTAAACACGTTGATACCGGTCTTGCCGAGCCAGCGGGCCAGATAAGGGGCCCCGCGCAGGCACAACCAGGTCACGAGCACGCTGAGCGCGATCACGGCGGCTTCGACCAGGTCATAAACCAACGACGAATGCTTCTGCGCATAGAGAATGACGGTGCTGATGGCCCCGGGGCCAGCCAGGAGGGGGATGCCCAGGGGTACCACTGCCACGTTCTCGCGCAGTGACGAATCCTCGATCTCTTCATCGGTCTGCTTGACCGCACTGGGCTTGGCTTGCAGCATGGCCAGTGCGATCAGGAGGATGAGGAGACCTCCTGCGATCCGGAACGAGGCAATGCTGATGCCGAAAAAAGACAGGAGCAGGCTGCCGCTGAAAAAACTCACCCAGAGGACCGCCAGCACGGTGAACGCCGCATTGCGTGCCGTCCTCCGCCTTTGGTTCTCGATCTGGCTTTGGGTCAGGTTAATGAAGATCGGGATGGCACCAATGGGATTGAGGAGCGCGATCAATGCCGTAAAGGACTTGAGATAGACCTCGAGCATGATCAGCCATCCGCCTGCATGAACCTGACATAATAACAGGCATGGACAGCTCCGTGATGCGGTACGTCCGCCAGACGGTCCTGCCGGGCTGGGGAACCCCAGGTCAGATGCGGCTCGCCCGTTCCCGCGTCCTCGTGGTCGGGTTGGGCGGGCTGGGCTCGATCGCCTCGCTGTATCTCGCAGCCGCCGGGATCGGTACGCTCGCGGTCAACGACTTCGATACCGTGGATGAAACCAACCTCCACCGCCAGCTGCTTTATGGCGAAAATGACATCGGTCAACCCAAGACCCAGGCCGCCGAGGCCCGTCTCCACACCCAAAACTCGGGCATCCGGATCGAGGCCCTCCCCCATCGTCTGTCCAGCCCCGAACTCGAGGACGAGATCCGCGCGGCAGATCTCGTCCTCGACACGACCGATCGTTACGCCACCCGCTACGACATCAACCGGCTCTGCGTGCGGCACGGCCGGAAACTGGTCAGCGCCTCCTGCCTGGGACAGCGCGGGCAACTCCTCGCTTTCGATTTTGAGCAGGCCGGCACCGCCTGCTATGCCTGCCTTTATCCGGAAGATGGGGTCGAGGACCCGATGCGGTGTACCACAAACGGCGTCTCGGGCCCAGTCGCCGGCCTGATCGGCAGTCTCGCGGCCCAGGCTACCCTTGACCTGCTTCTCGGCGGGAACAGTCCCTGGCTTGGAGTGCTCTGGGGGTGGGACGCCCGCTCGGGCCGTCTCCGTTCCAGCCGGATGACCCGGGACCCGGCCTGCCCGGTCTGCCGGATGACGCCTGCCGCGAATCGACTCTAGCCGGAACGCTCCCGGCGCTTTTGGATCAGGGCATTCAGGGTCTGGGGGTTGGCGCGACCCTGGGTGGCCTGCATGACCTGGCCCACGAAGAAACCCAAAAGCTTGTCACGCCCCGCGCAATACTCGGTCCACTGCGTGGCATGGGCGGCAATCGTGTCTTCGATCACCTGCTCGAGGGCGCCGGTATCGCTCACCTGGCGCAGGCCCCGCGCATCGATGATCTCGTCCACGGATCCCTCGCCCGCCCAGAGAGTCTCGAACACGGTCTTAGCCAAGGGGCCGGACAGGGTTCCATCCGCGATGCGGACGAGCAGGAGCGCCAGCATGGAGGCCGGGACCGGAACCTGATCGATCTCGAGATGGTCTCGGTTGAGCTTGGCCAAGACCTCGCCCAGGATCCAGTTGGCCAGAAGCTTGGAATCAGGGGCACCGGCCCGGTGAGCGGACTCGTAGTAATCGGCGAGATCGCGGGACTGGGTCAGAACGGCGGCATCATAGGCCCCGAGACCGTATGCGGACTGGAAACGCTCGCGCTTGGCGGTCGGCAGTTCCGGCAACGCCGATCGGACCTCGTCGATGAACGTCTCCTCGAGCACCAAGGGCAGGAGGTCGGGATCGGGGAAATAGCGGTAATCGTGCGCTTCCTCCTTGCTCCGCAACGGGCGGGTTTCCCGTCGGTCGGGATCATACAGGCGGGTTTCCTGGACGACCTGACCACCCGCCTCAAGCAGCTGGACCTGTCGGTCAGCTTCATAACGGAGGGCCTGCTCGACAAAACGGAAGGAGTTCAGATTTTTGATCTCCGAGCGAATACCGAGACGGGTCTCGCCGGTCGGCCGGACCGAGAGGTTGGCATCACAGCGGAAAGAGCCTTCCTGGAGGTTGCCGTCGGAGATCGCGAGGTAGCGGACGAGCGTATGGAGCGCCTTGAGGTAGGCGACCGCTTGAGTGGGCGAACGGAGGTCCGGTTCGGAGACGATCTCGAGGAGCGGCGTTCCCGCGCGGTTGAGATCGATCCCGCTCGCCTCCGGAAAACGGTCATGAACCGATTTTCCGGCATCCTCCTCGAGATGGGCCCGGGTGATCCCCACGCGCTTCACGATACCTTCCGGCAGCGGGATCTCGAGCGCCCCGCCCTGGACGATCGGCTGGTCGTACTGGCTGATCTGGTAGCCCTTGGGCAGGTCCGGATAAAAGTAGTTCTTGCGGGCGAAGACCGAGCGGCGCGAGACCGTGGCCCCAATGGCCAACCCGAAGCGCACCGCCAGTTCGACCGCGCGCCGGTTGAGTACCGGCAGAACACCGGGATACCCCAGATCGATGAGTCCCGCCTGTGTATTCGGCGACGCCCCGTAACGGGTGGGAGTAGCCGAAAAAATCTTGCTCTCGGTCAAAAGCTGGACGTGCACCTCGAGCCCGATCACGGTCTCCCAGCTCATCCCGAGCCCTCCTCGAAGCCGGGAGGCTCGGCGCGATGCCAGTCGGTCCGCCCCTGGAAATCGGCGGCAGCGGCAAAGAGCGTCTCCTCGTCGAAATCGCGCCCGATCAGCTGCAAGCCGACCGGCAGGCCCTCGACCAGGCCCGCCGGCACGGAAAGCGCCGGCAGCCCCGCGAGGTTGACGCCAATCGTGTAGATGTCGTTGAGATACATCGTGAGCGGATCCGCGGTCTTTTCACCCAGCCGGAACGCCGGGGTCGGAGTCGTCGGTCCGGCCAGGAGATCCACCGACTCGAAGGCCTTGAGGAAATCGTTGCGGATGAGACGTCGGACCCGCTGCGCCTTGAGGTAGTAGGCATCGTAGTAGCCGTGCGACAGGACATAGGTCCCGATCAGGATACGGCGCTGCACCTCCGCCCCGAAGCCTTCACTGCGTGAACGGCAGTAGAGATCGGTCAGATCCACCGGATCACGGGCCCGGTGACCGTAGCGGATCCCGTCATAGCGGGCCAGGTTCGAGGAGCATTCGGCGGGGGCAAGCACATAGTAGACCGGCACGGAGAGCGACAGGTGCGGAAGCGTGATATCGATGAGCTGTGCACCGGCCGCCTCCAGGACGGACAAGGCCTCCCGGATCCGGTCGGCCACGGCCGGCCACAGGCCCTCGTCGAAGAAGTTTTGGACGATGCCGATCCGGAGTCCGCGGACGCCGCGGGTCAGCGCCGCCACATAATCCGGCACCGGCAGCCCGACACTGGTCGAATCCCGGGGATCGTGCCCGGCCATCTCCCGGAGCACCCAGGCGGCATCCTCGGCTGAACGGGCCAAAACCCCGGCCTGATCCATGCTCGAGGCAAAAGCGATCATGCCAAATCGGGAGACCCGGCCATAGCTCGGCTTGATCCCGGTGATCCCGCACAGGGCAGCCGGCTGACGGATGGACCCTCCGGTATCGGTTCCCGTCGCCACGGGCACCAATCCGGCCGCCACCGCGGCGGCGGATCCGCCCGATGAGCCGCCCGGCACCCGCTCCAGATTCCAGGGATTCCGCACCGGACCGAATGCGCTCGTCTCGTTCGACGAACCCATGGCAAACTCGTCCATGTTGGTCTTCCCGATCAAGGTGCAACCCGCCAGATCCAGCCGTTCCACGACACAGGCATCGTAAGGGGGGACGAACCCGGCGAGCATGCGGGACCCACAGGTGGTGGGAATGCCGCGGGTCACGAAGAGGTCCTTGTGGGCGATCGGCAATCCGGCAAGCCGGCGGGTACCCGGAGCGCCGGTCGCCGGATGCGCTTGCGGATCCACCGGGGTGATGAAGGCATTGAGCCGGGGATTGAGGACGCGAATGCGTTCCCGGTAATACTCGAGCGCCGAACGGGTCTCGCGGGCCGTCGCCGCGACGAGTTCCGGAACCCGGGAGCGGAGTTTCATGGATGAGGGACGCTCACTCGATCACCCGCGGCACCCGGTAGTAACCCTCGGCCACATCCGGAGCGGCCTTCTGGATCGCCTCGCGATCCACCGGCTCACGGACCTCGTCATCGCGGAGAGGTTGGATCAGATCCAGAGGATGCACCAGAGGCTCGATCTCCCCGGTGGGGGCGGCCTCGAGTTGACGAACGAAGCCGAGAATCCGGTCCAGTTCCCGGACCAGGCGGTCCTGGTCCTCGGGACGCACCTCGAGGCGCGCCAGGACTGAGAGTCGTTTGACTTCCTCGGCGGAGAGCATGAAAACCTGGGGAGAAAACCCGATCGGTATTTTACCAACTCTTGCGTCCCTGCGGTACGGTTGATAGAGTATCGCATACTCTCCGGCGAACAAAATCCCATGTTTTCCCGCCTGACGCGCTACTTTTCAACCGATCTTTCCATTGATCTCGGCACAGCCAACACGCTGATCTACGTTCGCGGACAGGGGATCATCCTGAACGAGCCATCCGTGGTCGCCGTCCGTGAAGAGTCCGATCACGGAAACCGCAAGATCGAGGCCTACGGCGCCGAGGCCAAGATGATGCTCGGACGCACGCCCGGTCACATCTCGGCCATCCGGCCGCTCAAGAATGGCGTGATCTCCGACTTTACCCTGACCGAACAGATGCTGAAACACTTCATCCGCAAGGCGCAAAGCCAACAGTGGTTGCCCCTGAGTCCACGGGTCGTGGTCTGCGTGCCGTTCGGTTCGAATCCGGTGGAACGACGGGCGATTTTGGACTCTGCTCACGGGGCCGGCGCCCGCCAGGTGTACCTGCTCGAGGAACCTGTGGCAGCCGCCCTGGGGGCGGGGCTGGCCATTCACGAAGCCAAGGGTGCCATGGTCCTCGATATCGGCGGGGGAACCTCCGAAGCCGCGGTCATCTCGCTCAACGGGATCGTTTTCGCCCAGTCGGTCAGGCTCGGTGGCGACCGCTTCGACGAGGCCATCCAGCAGTACATCCGACGGAACTACAACCTCCTGATCGGAGAGTCCACGTCCGAACGGATCAAGATCGAGATCGGCTGCGCGTTTCCGACCCAGCAGATTCGCGATTTCGAGGTGCGCGGCCGCAGCCTCTCCGAGGGGGTTCCCCGCAGTCTCACCATCAACAGCAACGAGGTCCTGGAAGCACTCCAGGAGCCGCTGAGCGGGATCATCGACGCCATTCGCCAGACCCTGGAACAGACCCCGCCTGAACTCGCCGCCGATATCTCGGAACGCGGAATCGTCCTGAGCGGCGGCGGCGCCCTGCTCCGCGACATGGACAAGCTGATCACCGAGGAAACCGGGATCCCCGTGATCGTGGCCGAGGATCCCATGACCTGCGTGGCCCGGGGCGGCGGCCGCGTGCTCGAGATGCTGGAAACCTCCGGCCGGATTCCGATTCCGCTGTCCCAAGTCCGCTGAGCCATGCGGTTCTGGCCGTCGCGCAACCGGACTCCCGTCAGCCTCTTCCACCGCCAGTCTTTTCTGGCTCTGCGTCTCGCCTGCGCCTTGACCGCCTCGGTCATCCTCCTCGTGCTCTCCCATGGGGAACCGGCCGGCAGTCCACTTTCCGTTTTTGCGACCCGTCTGGGGACGGTCATCGAGCAGCCGGTCGCCGCGACGGTCTCGGCGATTGCCTCGATCGGACCGACCTTCACCGGCCACGAGGTCTTGGAAGAACGGATCCAGATCCTCGAGCACCGCCTGCTCCGGCTACGCGCCCGCCTGACCCGTGATCGTTCCCTGGTCTTCGAGAACCAGCGTTTGAAGGCCCTTTTGGGCCGGGCCCGGACCCTGAAACAGGCCTACCGGGTCGTGCATGTGCTCCGCGTCGACCTCAATCCCTACCGCCAGGAACTCCTCGTCGGCGCCGGCCCGGCCCTCACCTTGAACCCGGGCGAGGCCGTGGTCGATGCCCGAGGGCTGGTCGGCCAGATCGTCTCCACGACCCATCACACGGCCCGGGTCCTGCTCATCACCGACCCCGGACAGATGGTTCCGGTCGAGGTGGCGGCGACCGGTCTTATGACCTTCACCGTCGGCACCGGCTCGCCGGCGCGTCTTCGGCTGCCCTTCATTTCGAACCAGCCGACCGGCATCCGTCCCGGTCAACTGCTCATCTCCTCCGGGCTGGGTGGTCATTATCCGCATGGATTCCCGGTGGCGGTGGTCACCCGCGTCGAAGCCCGGCCCGATCGTTCCTTCGCCTATGTCACGGCGCGCCCGCTGGCGGCCCTGTCCGAAGACCGTGAACTGCTGGTGCTGATCGGTCCCGCCGGACACCCCCCTCCCCACAGTCCTGCCCGGTGACGGGTCTACGCGCCTACGCCTTCATTGCGGCCACGCTGCTCGCGGCCATCCTCGTCACGGTCCTGCCCTACCCTCACGCCTACCTCCTGGGCCGGCCGCTCTGGCTGCCACTCGTCACCGGCTACTGGTGCCTGGCTGCCCCACGGCGGATGGGTGTTTTCACCGCCTGGGCGGCCGGCCTCCTGGCCGATGCGGCGATGGCCAGCCCTTTTGGGGAACATGCGCTCGCTTTATCGGTCTTTGCCTACATGATGTCGCGCTATCACCTCCGGATCCGCAATCTCCCGATGGGACTCCAGATGCTGTTCGTCGGCCTCAATCTCTTCGTCTACGAGTTTGCGATCTTCTGGATCAACGGACTCACCTCGAAAACCGGCCCGATCCTGCCTTACGCACTGCCGGTTCTCGTGAGCACAGCCCTCTGGCCCGTGGTTTTTTTCCCCCTGCGCAGGCTGCGCCGCCGATACCGGATACACTGAGCGGATGAACACGGCCGCACCGGTTCCCAATCCCTCACGGGAATACCGCCTGTTCCGTCGCCGACTGATCCTGGCCCTCCTCGTCGGCGCTCTCCTGGTCGCAGCCATCGTGGTTCGGCTGGTTGCCCTCCAGCTCATCGACCACCGGCACTTCGATGCCCTGGCCCGTGGCAACCGGATCCGCACACTGCCCATCGATCCCCCACGCGGGCTCATCACGGACCGCCATGGCATCATCCTCGCGGAAAACATCCCGAGTTACGAACTCGTGATCAACCGGGATGAGGTCCGGAACCTGCGCCAGACGATCCGACAGATCAAAGCCTTCGTGCCGCTCCGACCGGAGGATCTCCGGCTGTTCTGGCAGCTGGTCCGGGTCGAACCCCCCTATGAACCGGTCCCGATCCGCCGCGACATGAGTTCCCGGAGCGCCGCCCGGCTCGCCGTCAACCTGTCGCGACTGCCCGGCGTGAGTATCGAGGCCCATCTCAAGCGCTTCTATCCACTCGGACCCATCGGCGCACACCTATTGGGTTACGTCGGCCCCATCCATTCACGGGAACTCCGCAGGAACCCGGGCAAGCTCTACAACGCCGATTCGGACGTGGGCCAGGAAGGGCTCGAGCTCAGCTTCGAGAATCTGCTCTACGGGATCCCGGGGAGACGGACCGTCGAGATCAACGTGGCCGGTGGCCTGGTCCGCGACCTCAGGACGGTTCCTCCCGTGCCCGGAGACTCGCTGATCTTGACGATCGACGCCCGCCTCCAGGCCATCGCCCATGCCGCGCTCGGCCACAATGCGGGTGCGGTCGTGGCCATCGACCCCCGGACCGGCGGCATCCTCGCCATGGCCAGCACCCCGAGCTACAACCCCAATCTCTTCGTGAGCGGGATCAGCGATGCTGCCTACCACCGTCTTGCCGATAACCCGCTCCGCCCCTTGTTCAACCGTGCCCTCCAGGGAGAATACGCTCCGGCCTCCACCATCAAACCATTCATCAGCCTGGCGGTCCTGAACGACCGGGTGATCACCACGAAAACCACCATTTACTGTCCGGGCACTTTTGTCCTTCCGGGCACCACCCATGTCTACCACGACTGGCAGCCCTGGGGACACGGGATCACCAACCTGCGCAAAGCCATCACCCAGTCGGTCGATGTCTTCTTCTACCACATGGCGGTCGACCTGGGCATCCACCGGCTGGACACCTTCGTCAGCCGGTTCGGCTTCGGCCACCGCCCCCCGATCGACCTCATCGGGGCCCGCGCCGGCGTCTTACCCTCACCGGCCTGGAAGCTCGCCCATACGGGCAAGCCCTGGTACGAGGGAGATACCGTGATCTCCGGAATCGGCGAGGGATTCTGGCTCGTGACGCCGCTGCAGATGGCCGTGGCGCTAGGCACCCTCGCCGACCATGGCCACCGCTTCCGCCCCCGGGTCATCCATGCCATTCTCGATCCCATGAACCACCGCATCGACCGCATGATCCCGGAGGTCGAGTCGCCGATCCGCCTCGATCGTCCCGGACTCTGGCACACCGTGATCCGGGATATGGAAAGCGTGATCTGGAATCCCACGGGTACTGCGCACGGCATCGATGCCGGCCTCCTGTATCCGCTCGCGGGCAAGACCGGAACCGCCCAAGTCAGTGACCTGGACCGGAGCTATTTCGGGAACTACCACTTGCTGCCCAAGAAAGAGCGGGACAATGCGGTCTTTATCGCCTTCGGTCCGATTCCCCATCCCCGGATCGCGGTGGCGGTCTTCGTCGAACATGGCGTCGCCGGTGCGGTGACCGGGGCTCCGATCGCCCGTCGCCTCATCGAGGCCTACCTCGAATCCCTGGGACTGCCACCCGAGCGCCACCCCTACGCCTCGCTCACGGATCACGACCCCACCGCCATTCGGCACTGATCTTCCTCGAGCCGGGCGGATGTGGCACACTGGTAGCCTCACCAGCGTGCATCCGTTGTGGCCAGCCGTATCGCTCTTCCGATCCCCGACTCGAGTCACCGCATCCGGGACGCCGAGAATCTTGGTCCCGGATGGACCGCCTATCTGCATCTCGATGGGACCCTCCTGGTCGAACTGGCCCTCCTGGCCCTCTTCGGGCTCGTGTCCCTCTATGGCGCCGGACACGGCCACTTCACGCTCGTCGAAAAACAGCTGATCCGGGTGCTTCTGGGCTTCGCCGTCCTGATCACCGTGGCCCAGGTTCCGCCGGTCTACTACCGACTGGCCGCTCCCTGGTTTTACGGCGCCTCGCTCCTGCTCCTGGCCGCTGTTCTGGTCTTCGGACACACCCGACTGGGGGCCCAGCGCTGGCTCGATCTCGGTTTCGTGAGGCTCGAGCCCACCGAACTCATGCTCCTCGCACTCCCCCTCATGCTGACCCGCGCTCTCGCCGCCACCTCCCCTCCACCGGACTGGAAGCGCATCGGCTTGAGCCTGGTCCTGACCGGTCTTCCCTTGGCCCTCATCCTGAAACAGCCCGACCTGGGTTCCGCCCTCCTCATCGGCCTGATCGGCATCTTCTGCCTCTTCCTGTCCGGAATCCGCTGGCGCTACCTCGCCATCGGCCTGCTCTTGATCGCCGCCTGCGCTCCCATCGCCTGGCACTTCATGCACCAGTACCAGCAGGAACGGATCCTCATTTTCTTGAATCCGGAACGCGACCCCCTGGGTGCCGGCTATCACATCATCCAGTCCCAGATCGCCCTGGGCTCAGGCGGTCTCTTTGGACGCGGACTGCTCCACGGCAGCCAGACCCGGCTCGACTTCCTGCCGGAAAGCACCACCGACTTCATCTTCGCCGTCATCGGGGAACAGTTCGGGCTGCTCGGCGCTCTCGCACTCATTCTGCTGTTCCTCTTGCTGATCCAGCGGACCCTGTGGCTGGCCTTACGGATGGATAGCCGCTTTGGGCAGATGTGGACCACGACTCTGGCCTTCATCATCTTCCTCTACCTCATCGTCAACGTGGGCATGGTGTCCGGACTCTTGCCGGTGGTGGGCGAGCCACTGCCATTCGTGAGCTTCGGAGGCTCTTCCATCGTGACCCTCATGGCCGGATTCGGGAGCGTCATGAACCTCTCGCGCGAACCCCGTCTCTTGAACGCCCGCTGATATGCGCCGCACCCTTCTCGCCCTGGTCTGTCTCTCCTGCCTCGGATGCCCAATCACCGCAGCCCCGCTGGCGACTGCAGGTCTCCCGACCCAGACGGTCCGACACTTCATCGCGCACATGGTCCGCGTCCACCATTTCGACGCCCAAGCGCTCACGGCGCTCTTCCGCAAGGCCCGTCTCCTGCCGGGTGTCATCGCCTTGATCCACCATCCCTACGAAGCCTTGCCCTGGCGCCGCTACCGGCAACTCTTTGTCAACCCGGAAAAGATCCGGCTCGGGAAGAGCTGGCTTCGGGCCCATGCCCAATCCATCCACCAGGAGGAACAGCAATTCGGCGTCCCCGGTTCGATCATTGCCGCCATTCTCGGCGTCGAGACCAACTACGGACGGATCACCGGCGAGATTCCGGCACTGGACAGCCTGAGTACGCTGGCCTTCGGAGATCCGAGCCGGGGGGCGTTCTTCCGCCATGAGCTGAGCGGCTTTCTCCGTCTCTGCCGGCGCGAGCACTTCAATCCGGCGGCACTCCGCGGTTCCTACGCCGGCGCGCTCGGCATCCCCCAATTCATGCCGAACACCTATCTGCGCTACGCCATCGGCACGGCACCGGGTCGACGGGCCAACCTTTTCACCAGCATGAAGGATGCGATCGACAGCGTGGCGCGTTACCTCCGGGCCAAAGGCTGGCAGCCCGGCCAGCCCGTCGCCATCGAGGTCGCCCTCGCCCCCAACCGCCCGCCCCCCGGCCCCGATCTCCTCGAAACCCCGACCCATCCCCGGGCCCTGCGCCGGGCCGGCCTCCTCATTCCCCGCCGCCTGTCCAACCAGCTGACCGTGGAGCTCGTGACCCGGCCGGGACTCACCGATACCCACTACTGGCTCACGCTGCCCAACTTCCAGAGCCTCATGGCCTACAACCCGAGCGTCAACTACACCATGGCGGTCTTCGAACTTGCACTGCACCTCGCGGGACCGTCCTGACGGGCCGTGGTTTCCCCGAGCCCTCCTCGGACTGGGGCTCCTCCTGCTCGCCGCCTGTGCACCGTTCCCGAGACGAACGGCACGGCCCGTCCAGGGCGCCACGAGCGCCTCCTACGTGGTCGGCGGGCGCCGCTACTACGTGCTCCGCGATGCCTTGGGCTACAACCAGCGGGGAATCGCCTCCTGGTACGGCCTCCATTCGATCGGCAAGCCCACGGCGAGCGGCATTCCCTACAATCCCGCCGCGCTGACCGCGGCGAGCAAGACCCTGCCCTTGGGCACCTGGGTCCGGGTCACCGACCTCGTGAACGGCCGAAGGGTCAATGTCCGCATCGACGATCGGGGCCCTTTCGTCTCACACCGCATCATCGATCTGTCCTATGCGGCGGCCCGACGGCTGGGCATGATTGCCCGCGGCACCGCCCTGGTCGACGTCCAGGCCATTCCCCACCCCGTGCTCCCGGGCGCCGAGCGCTATCGCCTCGCCCCACCCCCCCTGCCCCATAATCCACTCGGTCACCCGCCCCGCATGTATCTCCAGGTGGGGGCCTACGCCCGGCGCGGATCAGCCCTCGCGCTCGAACTCCATCTCATGAAGAAAGGCATTCGCCCGCTCCGGCTGTTCCCCCTCCGGCGCCACCACCGGATCCTCTACATCCTCCAGGTGGGCCCGCTCGGACACGTTCGGGAACTTGACCGCCTCGCCCAGCGTCTCACGGTTCTGGGCTATCCGAACACGGAGGTCATCATCCGTTGATCGAACCCAGACCCAGACTGCGGCCGGGGTAAAATAGCCGCCACCGCCTGCCCGACGGAGCCCTCCTTGAAATCCCAGACCCGCCGCCTTGAAACCCTGATCCTGGCCGTCATCCTCTGTGCCCTGGCCCCGCTTGCCCACGCCGGCTTCCCGATCCCGCCCGCCCCGAGCTTCAACGCCAAAAGCTGGGTGCTCCTGGATGGCCGCACCGGCCAGATTCTGGCCCGGCACGAGGTCGACCAGCACCTGGCGCCCGCCAGTCTCACCAAGCTCATGGTGGCCTACATCACCTTCTCCGCCCTCAAGGCCGGCGCGATCCATCCGAACGAGCGTTTCACCATCTCGACCGCAGCCTGGCGGACCGGCGGTTCTCGCATGTTCCTCCTGCCGGGAAGCCACGTCACCGTGAACGACCTGCTCAAGGGACTCATCGTCGACTCCGGCAATGATGCCGCCGTGGCCCTGAGCCAGGCGGTGGCGGGCACCCGTGCGGCGATGGTCAGCCTGATGAACCGCTATGCCAAAAAACTCGGCCTCCACAATACCCACTATGCGGACGTCGATGGTCTTCCGGTTTCGGATCATTACAGCAGTGCACTCGACATCGCCCGCCTGTCCCGCGACATCATCCGTACTTTTCCCGCCGAGTACCACCGCTACTTCGCGATCAAGACCTTCACCTGGGACCATATCACTCAGGAGAACCGGGTGAGCCTGCTCTGGATGGACTCCTGGGTCGACGGGCTCAAGACCGGCTTTACCGATCAGGCCGGCTATTGCATGGACGCCTCCGGTATCCAGAATGGCATGCGGCTCATCGCGGTCGTCATGGGCGCACCGTCCTGGAATGCCCGGGTCAACGATGCCCAGGCGCTCCTCAACTGGGGTTTCAATTTTTTCCATGACCACGAACTTTACCGGAAGGGCGTCGCACTCGGCCGGATCCGGGTCGCGTTGGGGTCCCACGGCTCGGTTCCGGTAGGCCTCACCCGGTCGCTCTGGGTGACCGTCCCGCGATTGAACTACCGCTCGCTCAAGGCGGTCCTGGTCGTTCCCAAACACCTGGATGCACCGGTCGAAACCCACAAGACGGTAGGGACGCTACGGGTGATGCTCGGGCACCACCTGCTGCTCACCCGACCGCTCTATCCGCTCCTGGCCGTCAAGCGCGGCAACTGGTTCGAACAGTTGATGGACGAAATCGGTCAGCTCTTCTAGCCGTGGACACAGTCTTCCTGAACGGGGCCTTCCTGCCGGTGGCGGCAGCCCGCATTTCACCTCTCGACCGGGGTTTTCTCTTCGCCGATGCCGTCTACGAGGTGATTCCCGTCTACGGCTCCAGGCTGTTTCTCTGGACCCCCCACTACGCGCGACTGGAGCGCAGCCTGGCCGCCCTGGATCTCAAGAACCCGTATCGGGAGTCCGACTGGCACCGGCTGCTCGCCCATCTGATCGAGGTCAACGGAGGCGGCGATCTCTCGGTCTACCTCGAGGTCACCCGGGGGACCGAACCGGTGCGCGACCACCGGATTCCGGCGGACCTCGCCCCCACGGTCTTTGCCCTGACTCAGCCGGCCCTGCCTCCCGATCCCGCGCTCGAAGCGCAGGGCATGACCGTGGTCCTGCGTCCGGATTTCCGCTGGCAGCGCTGTGACATCAAGTCCACGGCTCTCCTCGCCAATGTTTTATTGCGCGAGTCGGCACGGGAAGTCGGCGCCGGAGAGGCGCTCCTCGTGCGTGACGGATGCGTCCTCGAGGGAACCTCGAGCAATGTCCTGGCCCTCCATGGCAACACGGTGTCGAGCCCCCCGGACGGGCCCCTGCTCCTGGCCGGCGTCACCCGGGATCTCGTTCTCGAGCTGGCCGAGCAAAGCGGCTTCCGTACCCGCCGGCGGACGCTCACGGCCGATGATCTCGGGACCGCTCACGAGGTCTGGCTGACCAGTACCCGCCGCATCCTGGCTCCTGTGACCCGGATCGAGGGACGACCGGTCGGAAGCGGACGGCCGGGACCCGCCTACCAGCGCATCCGGGCGGCGTTCCAGAAAAGACTTCAGGCCTTCCTCGAAGCCCCCCCTCCGTCCGCCTGAACCGAAGCGGCCCCTCTCGGAAGCGACCGCAGCTGGGACAGGAGATGGGCTTCGAGGCGGTGGCCCACCACCTCGAGATCACTCGGCCCCCCGCAATCGGCGACCCGGGTCATCTCGAGTCCCCGGAATCCGCAGGGATGGATGCCGAGAAAAGGCCCAAGATCGTTCGACACGTTGAGTGCGAGGCCGTGATAACTGGCCCCGCGTCGGATCCGCAGGCCGATCGAGGCGATCTTGCGTGATTCCACATAGACCCCGGGCGCTTCGGCCCGGCCATGGCCCGTGATGCCGAAATCCCTGAGACAGTCGATGGTCGCCTGTTCAAGCAGGCGGACCAGCTGCCGTGGGCCCACGCTCCGGCGCGCCAGGGCAATCAGCGGGTAGACGACGAGCTGACCCGGTCCATGGTAGGTGACCTGTCCGCCCCGGTCGGTCGGGATCACGGGGATCGAACCGGGGTCGAGGAGGTGCTCGAGGTGCCCATTCAGGCCCAGCGTATAGACCGGCGGATGCTCGAGAAACCAGATTTCGTCCACGCGCTCCGGGCTTCGCCGTTCCGTAAAATCCATCATGTCCTGCCAGGTGGTCCGGTAATCCACGAGTCCGAGCCAGCGGCAGACCGGCTCCGCCGGAAGGGACGGGGAGGCTGGATCTCCCACCGGCCGGTCGGCCCGCTTCACGTGCGGCCGCGCCGAGCCAGACGGCACATCGCTTCGTGCCAGCGCACGGCATCCGTAAAGCCGTTGTAGAGAGGGGCAAAGGCGATCCGGTGGATGCGGGGTTCGCGCCAGTCGCCGACGACGCCCAGTGACCCGAGCGCCCGGATGAAATCCGCTCCCTCGGGCAGGGGAGGACTCACCCGAAAGGAGAGTTGAGCGCCACGTTCGAGAGGCTCCTCCGGCGTGATGCACTCGAGTCCGGCCACCGGCTGGAGGGACAGCTGCTCCCTCAGAAAGGCGATCACAGCCTCGCGTCGCGTGATCAGCCGGTCCAGGGAGTGTTCCGCAAAAAGCGGGAGCGTGGCCCAGAGCGGTGCCGTGGCCAGCACCGGCACGTTGCTCACGGCGAAACCGAGCGCTCCGGCTTCCGGCTGGAAGTCCGGCCCCATGAGAAAACGCGTTTTCTCCTCATGACCCCACCAGCCGGCGAGCATGGGGGGCGGAACGCCGTCCACGGGATCGGCGCGCACATAGAGCCCGCCCACCGCACCCGGCCCGCCGTTCAGGTACTTGTAGGAGCACCAGACCGCAAAATCGACGCCCTCCCGATCGAGGGCGAGCGGCACATTGCCGATGGCATGGGCCAGATCGACCCCGAACGATGCGCCCACCGCGTGGGTGGCCCGCGCGAGTCGAGCCAGGGGCAGCTTCTGACCGGTGAGATAGTTCACGCCACCCACCCAGACCAGGGCCAGACGTTCGCCGGCCGCCGTGATCGCTTCCGTGAGTACATCCGGATCCAGCCGGCTATGGCCGGGGGCGGGACCGATCTCGACCAGGTCGGTCGCGGGATCTCCTCCATGCCAGTGGATCTGCGAAACCAGGGCATGACGGTCGGAGGGGAAGACCGGCTTATCGATCAGGATCTGCCGGCGGTTCCGAGTGGGGCGGTAAAAGCGGGCAAGAAGGAAATGGAGATTGACCGTGAGTGAGTTGAGAACCGCGATCTCGTCCGGATGAGCCCCGAGAAGGGGGGCCAGAAGGGGTCGGAGATCATGGGCATAACGCAGCCAGGAGGGTGTGGCCTGCTCGTAACCCTGGATGCCGAGCCGACCCCACGCGTCCAACTCCCGCTCGAGACAGGATCTGACTCCGCGATGGCAGAGTCCCAGAGAGTGGCCGGCCAGATAGGCCAGCGGGCGGTGGCCGGCATCCCGGGGACGGACGAAGGAGTCGGCGAGTCGGCACCAGGGCTCCTCCTGGTCCCGCGCCGCCGCGTCCCTGAAATCCATGTCCGGCCGCCTAGACGGCCACCGGGGCCGTGAGTGATGGATGGTGACGGTAGCCCTCAAGCCGGAAATCCCCCCAGGCATAGTCGGCCAGACAATCCCGGTGCTGGACGATCACGAGACGCGGGAGCGGATAGGGTTCCCGTCCGAGCTGGATCCGGACCACCTCGAGATGAGTCCGGTAGAGATGGCAGTCCCCCCCCGTCCAGATGAGCTCGCCCACCCCGAGACCGACTGCATCCGCCATGAGGTGGGTCAGAAGCGCGTAGGAGGCGAGGTTGAAGGGAAGACCGAGAAAGAGATCGGCACTGCGCTGGTAGACCTGACAGGACAGGCGCCCTTCCGCCACGTAGAACTGAAAGAGCAGGTGACAGGGGGCGAGCGCCATTTTCGCAAGCTCCGCGACATTCCAGGCGGACACCACATGGCGCCGGGAATCGGGATCCTGCCGGAGTCCCCGGAGCACGTTCTCGATCTGGTCGATCGCCCCTTCCGGGGCCGGCCAGCGCCGCCACTGGGCGCCGTAGATGGGACCGAGCTCCCCCGCTGCATCTGCCCATTCGTCCCAGATCGTGACGCCACGCTCCTGAAGTGACCGCACGTTGGTCTCCCCACGCAGGAACCAGAGCAACTCCTCGGCGACGGACCGGAAATGCAGCCGCTTGGTCGTCACGGCCGGGAAGCCCTGGCGGAGATCAAAACGGAGCTGTCGGCCGAACACGGAAAGGGTACCGACCCCCGTCCGGTCGGTCTTGGGCGTCCCCTGCTCCAGGGTCTCCTGGAGGAGGTCGTGATAGGCCCGCACACCGTCCCCGTCAGAGCGCCGGGGCGGCCATGGCGGGTTCCCGGTAGGCCAGGTAGAGCATGAGGGCCCCCACGAAGATCATGGGAATCGACAGAACCTGACCCATGGTCATCCAGCCGAAGGCGAGATAGCCGAGCTGGGGATCGGGCAGCCGGATGAACTCGGCCAGCGTGCGGAATACGCCGTAGAGGAGAGCGAAGAGGCCGGATAGCGCCATGCGCGGGCGGGATCGGGCGGAAAATGCAAACAGCACGACAAACATCACGATCCCTTCGAGCAGGAGCTCGAGGAGCTGGGAGGGGGCATGGGGCGGGCTCCAGCCGGGGCCCACATAACCGCAATAGGCATAGAAACGCGGGTTCGTGCAGGGCAGCTGCATCGCCCAGGGTGCCCGGCTCACGCGCCCCCAGAGTTCCCCGTTGATGAAGTTTCCGGCCCGACCCGCCATGAGCCCGAGCGGCACGACCGGCGCGATGAAATCGGTCAGATCGAAGACGTTGCGGCCGGTCTTCCGCCCGTAGAGGGCCATCCCCGCGATCACCCCGAGAAGACCACCATGGAAGGACATGCCACCATCCCAGACCTGGAACACCCGGAGCGGGGCGGCCCAGTAATAGGGCAGGTTGTAAAGCAGGACGTAGCCGAGGCGTCCCCCCACGATCACGCCGAGGGCGGCGTAGAAGATGAGGTCGATGAGCTGGTCATCGGTCCAGCCGGTGATCCGGCGGTGGATCCGGCGGTGCAGGAGCCACCAGCCGGAGACGATGCCCAAAAGGTACATGAGGCCATACCAGTGGATGGCCAGGGGGCCGAGGGCAAGCGCCACGGGATTGATAGTCGGGTAGTGGAGCATTATTTTTCCTCGATCACGCCATAGAGAACCTGGAGATAAGCGGTCTCGGGAATCCAGGGATGAATCGGATGATCCGGACTCTGACCACCCACGGCTACTATTCTGACCTCTCTCCCGGCCCGGCGCACGCCCCGGGCGAAAACCACCCGGAAATCGTGGGGCTCGAGATGACTGGAACAGCTGGCGAAGACCAGCCAGCCCCCGTCGGCCACAAGGCGCGCCGCCCGGGTCACAAGCCGCTCGTAGGCCAAAAGCCCCTCGCGCTGGTCCTTGCGGCGCCGGATGAAGGCCGGCGGATCCACGATCACGAGTTCGAAACGCTCTCCCGCCTCACCGAGGGCCCGCAGGAGTTCGAAGGCCTCCCCCGGAAGCGTGCGCGGGATGGGCAGTCCATTCGCGGCGGCGTTCGCACGCGCCCGCTCCAGGGCTTCTTCCGACTGGTCGATCAAAACCGCCTCCCGGCTCCCGCCGGCCAGGGCGCTGATCCCGAAGCCGCCGACGTAGGAAAAGGCGTCGAGGACGCGACCCCGGGGTGCTTCGCGGGCGATCCGGAGGCGATGCTCGCGCTGGTCGTAATACCAGCCGGTCTTCTGACCCCGCCAGGGGGAAACCGAAAAGACACGCCCTCCCTCTTCAACCGTGACGGACTCGGGGACCGTACCCCACCCCACTTCCACCTCCCCCGGGAGCCCCTCGAGCTTCCGCGGCTCGGAATCGTTGCGGAAGAGGATCCCCACCGGTGCACAGCAGTCGACCAGGACATCACGGATCTCGTCCCGCCACCGCTCCATGCCCGCGGTGGTGACCTGGACGACCAGATAATCACCGTAGCGGTCCACGACGAGGCCCGGCAGGCGGTCGGACTCACCGAAGACGAGCCGCCCGAAGCGTTCGATGCCGAATGGCCGACGGGTCGCGATGGCCTGTTCCAGTCGGCCACGGAAGAAACGCGTATCGATCACCGTGTCGGGATCGCGCGAGAGCAGACGTACCGTGATCAGCGAGTGGGGATTGATGTACCCCACCCCGAGGCGGCGGCCACGGGCGTCCGCCAGGATCACCGGATCGCCCGATGCAAAACGCCCGGGCGGAGACTTTTGGGTATCGATCTCGTTGCCGAACACCCAGAGGTGTCCGGCCAAAAGTCGTCGCTCCTCGTGAGGGAGGAGATGGATGACCGGCAGGCTCATCGGGGCGGAGAGGGGGAGGAAGGACGAGGCTGGGGCAGAGAACCGGGGGGGGGCTCGCCGAAGACCTCGGCATAACGCGCCCAGAATGCGGGAGGCGTGAAGCGGTGATTCTGGGTCCCCGGATGGGCGATCTTGAAGCTGCCGAGAAGACTCGCGATGCGGCCGGAAACTGCCCAGTCACAACCGCGGATCCAGCCCCAGACCAGCCCGGCCCGATAGGCGTCCCCGCAGCCGGTCGGATCGAGTTCCGCCTCGGGCGGGACCGCTGGAATGTTCAAGATGCGGTCACCGACCGTGATGTGGGAACCCTCCCGGCCATGGGTCACGACCAGCGCCTGGACTTGGTTCGCCAGCCGGGCCGTGTCATAACCGAAACGCTCGCGAACCAGGGCGGCCTCATAGGCATTCAGGGCAAGCACACCCGCGCCTTTGAGCAGTGCCTCGAAATCCCCGGTCTCGAGGATACCCAGCGCCTGGCCGGGGTCGAGGAGGTAGGGGATCCGCCGCTTCTGGAATGCCTGCGCATGGGCCCGCATGCCGTCCCGACTGTCGGGAGCCACGATCCCCAACCGGACCCGACCCTCGAGGCCGTTCGGAAACGGGGCCTCGGCCGAGCGCGTCATGGCGCCGGGGTGGAAGGCGGTAATCTGGTTGTTGTCAGAATCCGTCATGATGTAGGCCTGTGCCGTGAGCCCCTCCACCCGATGCAGGCCGTCCTCCGGGATGCCCTGCTGGCCGAACCAGGCGCGGTAGCTGTCGAAATCCCCCCCGACCGTCCCCCACGGAGCGGCCCGTTCGCCCAAAAGCGCAAGCGAGTAGCAGATGTTTCCGGCACAGCCGCCAAAATCACGGCGCAACATTCCCACTTCGAACGCCACGCTGAGCGTGGCCAGACGATCCGCCAGAAGATGATCGGCAAAGCGACCCTCGAACCGCATGACGGTATCGAAGGCGAGTGAACCTGAAACGAGGATCATGTCTCTGCCGCGGAGCCCACTCCCGGCGGACGCCAGCGGAGGTCGGGTTCGCGTGCGGCGCGGACATCATCGAGTCGGCGCACCGGTGTCGTCCACGGGGCACCCCGGACCCGTTCCGGGTCGGTCGCCGCCTCCGCCCGGATCCGGCTCATGGCCTCGACGAAGGCATCGAGGGTCTCCTTCGATTCCGTCTCGGTGGGCTCGATGAGCAGACACTCGGGAATGAGCATCGGGAAATAGGTCGTGGGGGCGTGCAGGCCGTAGTCGAGAAGCCGCTTCGCAAAATCCATGGCCGTCACGCCGTATTCACGGGCCTCGCGGCGCAGGGTCACGATACATTCATGGCTGGCCCGGCGCTCGGGAAAGGCCAGTTCGAAACCGGCGGCTTCGAGCCGGCGCGCCAGATAGTTGGCGTTGAGTGCCGCGAAGGTGCTGACCCGACGCAAGCCTCCGCGTCCCAGGAGACGGGCGTAGGCATAGGCGCGGAGCAAAACGCCGGCATTGCCCATGAAGGCCGAAAGCCGCCCGATGCTCTCCGGTCGCCCTTCGGCGCCGATCCAGCAGAAGCCGCCCGCAGGATCCCGCGCTGCAAACGGCGTCGGGAGGAAGGGCTCGAGACGCGCACTCACCCCGAGGGCCGCGGCACCCGGGCCGCCGCCGCCGTGCGGGGTGGAGAAAGTCTTGTGCAGGTTGAGGTGCAGGATGTCGAATCGCATGTCCCCCGGGCGGGCCCGGCCCAGGATGGCATTGAGATTGGCTCCGTCGTAGTAGAGCAGACCACCCGCGCCGTGAACCAGGGACGCGATCTCGACGATTCGGCGCTCGAAAACCCCGAGGGTGGAAGGATTCGTGAGCATGATGCCCGCCGTGGCGGGTCCCACCGCCTTCTGGAGTGCGTCGAGATCGACATCCCCGTCGGGTCCGGTTGGCACTTCGCGTACCCGGAAGCCGCCCATGATGGCACTGGCCGGATTGGTGCCGTGGGCCGCATCCGGAACGAGGATTTCGGTTCGTCCGGGATCCCCGCGCGAGGCATGGTAGCGGCGGATCATGGCAATGCCGGCAAACTCCCCCTGGGCCCCGGCCATGGGACTCAGCACCACGGCACTCATTCCGGTCACTGCCCGCAGGATTTCCTGGAGTTCGAAGACGCACTCGAGAAAGCCCTGCTGGAAGCGGGCGGGGGCCAGCGGGTGGGCGGAGAGGAATCCCTCGAGCATGGCGAAGCGGTTGGCCGCCCGGGGATTGTATTTCATGGTGCAGGAGCCGAGCGGATAGAAGTGGGTATCGATCGAGAAGTTCTTTTGCGACAGGCGCGTATAGTGCCGCACCACATCGAGCTCGGAGACCTCAGGAAGTGCCGGCGGTACCTTCCGGAGGCAGGTCGCGGGCAGATCGTCCACCGACTCCAGGACCTCCGGTGCGAGTCCCCCGGCGTGCCGGCCCGGTCGGGAGCGGTCGAAAATGAGTCCGCTCATCCGTCAGAGCGCCCCGATCGCCTGCGCGTAATCCGGCTCCTGGCCGATCTCGGGAACGAGTTCACGATAGCGCACCCGCCTTTCGGGATCGAGCACCACGACCGCCCGTGCCGCGAGTCCCGCCAGGGGACCATCGACGATGAGCACGCCGTAATCGCGGGCAAAATCCCGGTCCCGCATCATGGACAGCGGAATCACGTTGGCCAGTCCGGCCTGGCCGCAGAAGCGCTGGTGGGCAAAGGGTAGATCAGCCGAAACCATGAGAAAAACCGGATCGGGATGCGATTGCGCATGCTCGTTGAACTTGCGGGTGGAGAGCGCACAGACCGGCGTGTCGATACTGGGGAAAATGTTGAGCAGGATCGGGCGGCCGGCATAGTCGCCGAGCGTTCGGATGCCGAGGTCGGTCGCCACCAGCCGGAAGTCGGGGGCCGGTGCCTGCAGGGGCGGCAGTTCGCCGTTGGTATGGATGGTCGAGCCTTTCAGGGTAATCGTGGCCATGGCAATTCTCCTCAGGAAATGACGGGGTGGCGCGAGGGGGGGGCGGGGGCACGTCCACGGACCATGACGCGCTCCAGTGTTTCACGATAGCGGGCAATATCCGGAGCGGTCCGCATCTCGGTCGCGCAGACCAGCCAGGCGGAAGCGGGCTTCTTCAGATCGAACTCGCCGAGATCATAGCCGCCCAGAATGCCCTGATCTGCGAGGGCCGCGAGCAGTTCTCCCGCCGGTTTCTCGGCGGTGAGCGCGCATTCATGGAAGAACGGCGTCCCTTCAAACAGGGGTCGAACACCCGGCAGTCCGGTCAGGGCCTCGACGAGTTCTCGCGTGCGCGCATGCGCAGCCCGGGCGACCTGACGCAGGCCGGAGGGGCCAAGGAGCGACAGGTACAAGGTCGCGGCCGTCACGAGAAGCCCCTGGTTCGTGCAAATATTGGAGGTGGCCCGGGCCCTGCGGATATGCTGCTCGCGCGCCTGGAGGGTGAGGGTATAGCCCGGCCGACCCTCGAGATCGACCGTGCGTCCGACGATCCGCCCGGGCATCTGGCGTACACAGTCGATACGGGTCGTCATGAACCCGAAATAGGGCCCCCCCAGGGAGAGGGGAACCCCCAGGGGTTGGCCTTCACCACAGGCGATATCGGCACCCCGGCTCCCCCACTGACCGGGCGGTTCAAGCAATGCGAGCGCGGTCGGATTGACCAGGCCCACCACCCGGAATCCTCGCTTCTGGGCCGCTTCCGTCCACTCCGCGACCCGTTCGATCAGTCCGAAAAAATTGGGCTGGGGCAGGACCAGAACACCCGCCTCGCTCGTGGACAGGCGGGACTCCAGCCAGCAATCATCGATCAGCCCGGTCCTCGGGTCGAAGGGAACCGTCTCGATCGGGATCGACTGGGGTCCGAGAACCGTCCGGACCACGTCCCGGTAGGCCGGATGGACCGCCTCGGGCAAAAGGACGCGCGGATGATCCACTTCCCGTCCCACCAGGCGACAGGCCATGAGACAGGCTTCGGCCAGAGCCGTCGCCCCGTCGTAGAGGGAGGCATTCGAAACCGCAAGCCCGGTGAGTTCCGCCATCATCGACTGGTACTCGTAGATGAGCTGGAGGGTGCCCTGGCTGGCCTCGGCCTGATAGGGCGTGTAGGCGCTGTAGAACTCACCCCGGGTCACGATGTCCCAGATGGCGGCCGGAATGAAGTGCTCATAGGCGCCGGCGCCCAGGAAACTCAGGGGAGTCTCGTGGCGATCGGCGCGTTCGTGCATGATCCGGCTGAGCGCAAGCTCGCCCACCCCTTCCGGGACCGACTCCGGCAGAGCCCCGATCCGCAGAGCGGATGGGATCTCGTCGAACAGGGCCTCGAGGTCGGGCAGGCCAAGGCTTTCCAGCATGGCCTCGGTTTCTGCCGGGGTGTGCGGGATGAAGGGCATGGATGGCTCAGTGTCCTTCCGCGAGCAGCCGTTCGTAGGCCGCCGCATCCAGGAGACCCGCCAGATCGGAGCCGGCTTCCATGCGGATCCGGACCAGCCAGCCCTCCCCGTAAGGATCCTGATTGATGATTTCCGGGGTTTTGGCCAGAACGGGGTTGCCGGCCAAGAGGGTTCCCGCGACCGGGGCATAGACGTCGGATGCCGCCTTGACCGACTCGACCACGGCACAGGTATCCCCGGCTTCGAGCCGCTTGCCCACGGGATAGGTCTCGGCATAAACGAGATCGCCCAGGGCCTCTTGGGCATGGTAGGTCACCCCGAGCGTGATTTCGCCATTGGCTTCACGGCGAACCCATTCATGGCTTGAGGTATAGAGGAGATCGTTCGGATGGTCGTGACTCATGAGACTCGAAGCCTCCAGGGGAAAAAAAATCAGCGCCCAGCGGCCGTCGGGACGAGGATGTGCCCCCTCCTGACGAACGGCGGGTGATGCCAGCGGACCGGGTGGCGGCGATCGCGGATCAGGGCCCAGGCCTCATCCGGGCATTCGCCCTGGATGCGGGCCAGGCCGATGGAAAAACCAAGGCTCGGCGCGTAGCTTCCGCTCGTCACGGTCCCCACGACCCGACCGTCCCCATCCACGAGATCCTGATGGGCCCGGAGGATCCCGGGGCCGGGGAGGTACAGCCCCACGAGCGTGCGTCGCACTCCCGCCCGGCCTTCGGCCTCAAGGGCCGCCCGGCCGGCGAAATCGCGATCGGCCGGCTCGAAGGCCACGGTCCACGCCAGATTGGATTCGAGGGGAGAGGTGGTCTCATCCATGTCCTGGCCATAGAGATTGAGTCCCGCCTCGAGTCTTAAGGTATCGCGGGCGCCGAGTCCCGCGGGGCGCACCCCGGATTCGATCCAGGTGCTGAAGGCTCGCCGCAGAAGATCGGTCGAAAGCGCGATCTCGAAACCATCCTCTCCCGTGTAACCGGTCCGTCCGACAAAACCGTACTCCGTTTCAAGCGCGGTAAAGGATCGCAAGGCAGACAGGCGCTCGGCCAGTGTGCTGCCAAAAAACGCGGCCAGCGCCCCGACCGCTCCCGGTCCCTGCAACGCCAGGAGCCCGAGGTCCGGCCGGGGCGTCAGACTGACCTTGTAAGGCGTGGCCAACGTGGCCAGCCGGAGCTGATCAACTGCCTTGCGCGCGGCATTCAGTACCACCCGGTAAGCGCCCGTCGGAAGGGCATAGACCACGAGGTCATCGACCACCCCACCCTGATCATTGAGGAGGCAGCTGTAAAGGGCACGACCCGGGCTGATTTTCCCCACGTCATTGGCCAGCGCCCGTCGCAAAAAAGCGGTGGCCTCAGGTCCTTCCACATCCAGGATCCCCATGTGGGAGACATCAAACAGTCCGACTCCCCGTCGCACCATCAGGTGCTCCTCAATCTGGGAACCGTAGTGAACTGGCATGAGATAGCCCGCAAAATCAACGAAACGGGCACCAGCCTTCTCGTGGAGATCGTAAAGCGGGGTAGTCTCGGCCACGGTTGGGGGCACTCTACGGGCTTGGGGTACCGGGGAACGCGGTCATGATAACCGATAAAGAGAGGAACCGCGGGGCGGGTGGGCTCTCTCGCGGGCATGTTAAAATGTACGCGGGAGGTGTTGAGATGGGACACGGGCATACCTATGCGGCCAAGATCCCCGAGGCGGATGGCCGGATCCGTTACACCCCGGAGGAAGAGGCCATCTGGACACTCCTGTTCGCCCGTCAGATGGAGATTCTCCCAGGACGGGGCTGCCAGGAGTACTTGGATGCATTGGCTGCGGTCGGCCTTCCCCCCGATCACATCCCGCAGTGTCAGGATCTCACGGAACGCCTGCAGGACTTCACCGGGGTCACGATTGTTCCCGTCCCCGCCCTCATCTCCAATGAACGCTTCTTTGAACTCCTCGCCCAAGGGTCCTTTCCCTGCGCGACTTTCATCCGCACCCGGGACGAACTCGAGTACCTCGAGGAACCGGATGTGTTCCACGAGGTCTTCGGCCACGTTCCCCTGCTCTCCGACCGGCGTTTCGCCGATTTCGCCCGTGCCTATGGCCAGGCCGGTCTGTCCTGCCGGACGCCGGCTGAACAGGACATCCTGGCCCGGCTGTACTGGTTCACGATCGAGTTCGGCCTGATCCGGACCGCTTCCGGCATCCGGACCTATGGCGCAGGCGTGATCTCCTCGATCGGCGAAACCGTCTACGCCACGGAAAGCCCCGCCCCGATCCGCTGTCCCTTTGATGCGCTCAAAACCCTGAGGACCCCCTACCGGATCGACGTTTTCCAGTCCCAGTACTTCGTGCTCGAGAGTTTCGACGAACTGTTCCGTGTCGCACAAAGCGACATCATCGGACTCGTGCGCAAGGCCCAGTCACTCGGCGATCTCCCTGCTCCCGCCCCGGTCGCCCCCTCTTCCACCGGCTCGTCCATTCGCCAGGAGACCCTCCATGAACGACCTCAGTGAGAAACGCTGCCTGCCCTGCGAGGGCGGAGTTGCCCCCCTGACCCGCCCCGAAATCGAACGCTACCTCAAGAAACTCCATCACAACTGGAAGGTCAACCCGGAAGCCACGGAGATCGAGCGCATCTACACCTTTTCCACTTTCCACGACACGATGGCGTTCGTGAACGCCGTCGCCTGGATCGCGCACCAGGAAAATCATCACCCCGATCTGGACGTGGGCTACAGCCGATGCCGGATCCGCTATTCGACCCATGCGATCGGCGGGCTGTCTGAAAACGATTTCATCTGCGCCTCCAAGGTGGACCGGCTGGGCAGCTGACCAGAGCCTCCGCTCAAGCCGGCGGCAAGCGGCCGATCCCGTAGTAACGGAAGCCCGCGCGGGCCATGCGGAGGGGATCGTAAAGGTTGCGCCCATCGAAGACGACCGGTGCGGCGAGCAGGCGATGGAGTTGGTCGAGATCGGGGCTGCGGTAGACGGGCCACTCGGTCACGAGAACCAGGGCATCGGCACCCTGGGCCGCCTCGAACGGGGTCCCGCACCAGTGCAGACCCGACGTCCGACTGAAACGTTGCCGGGCCCGGTCCATGGCCGCGGGGTCGTGCACGCGCAGTCGGGCTCCGGCCTCGAGCAGGCGGTCGATCAGAACCAGACTCGGCGCCTCCCGAAGGTCGTCCGTCTGAGGCTTGTAGGACAGACCCCAGAGGGCGAGTGTCCGGCCCGCAAGCCCGGATACCCCAAAATGCGCCTGGATCTTGCGGAACAGGATTTCCTTCTGATCTTGGTTGCGTCGTTCCACGGCATCGACGATCCAGGGATCGAGCCCCTTCTTCCGCATGAGATGGCCGAGCGCGCGGACATCCTTCGGAAAGCAGGAACCCCCATAGCCGGCTCCCGCGTAGAGGAAGTGATGGCCGATGCGGGGATCGCCCCCCATGCCCTGACGCACGAGTTCGATGTCGGCACCGACGGCATCGGCCAGTCCGGCCATTTCGTTCATGAAGCTGATCTTGGTGGCCAAAAACGCGTTGGCGGCGTACTTGGTGAGTTCCGAGGAGGTGATATCCATGCAGAGCAAGCGGTCATGGTTGCGGTTGAACGGGCCATAGGCCTCCCGGAGCAGTTCCCGTGCCCGCATTCCTCCGGTACCGATCAGGATCCGGTCCGGTCGCATGAAGTCGGCCACGGCCGCACCTTCCTTCAGGAACTCGGGATTCGATGCGACATCGAACTCCGCGGGGCACCCCCGCCGGTCCAGGGCGGCACGGATCACCGCCTGCACCTGGGCGGTGGTCCCGACCGGCACGGTGGATTTCGTGATGACCACGCGATAGTCCGAAAGATGGCGGCCGATGGTTTCCGCCACCTCCAGGACATGACGCACGTCGGCCCCCCCATCGGCTCCCGGCGGAGTCCCAACGGCGATGAAGAGCAGGAGGCCGTGGGCCACACCCGCTGCCCCGTCTGTCTCAAAACGGAGCTGACCGCGCTCGAGATTATTGCGGACGAGCACCTCGAGTCCCGGTTCATAGATCGGGATCTCGCCCCGCCGGAGCCGCTCGATCTTGTCCGGATCCACGTCGATGCAGAGCACCTCGTGTCCGTTCTCGGCAAAACAGGCGCCGGTGACCAGACCGACATATCCGGTTCCGAAAATCGTAATCCGCATCAGTGGGAACTCCTCATGGAATGACGGCTCGACGGTCCCGGATCAGAAGAAGCAGCGCAACCGGAACACGAGTGCGTTCACATCCGAGTTGTGATCGTAATCGGTGGCGAGCTGGAACGGGCCGACATTGACGCCGAAGCCCAAAAAGGCCCCGAGCCGCCGCGACCCGAAGTGCTGGTTGATCTCGCCATAGACTCCGAAGTCGAGTTCGAGGTATTGCTCGATGTTCTGCCGGATGCCGTAACTCATTTTCCAGTAGTCGTCGACCCGGGCGAGGCCCGGGGGATGCAGGGTCGAGCGGACGAACTCCGCCGAAAGGTAGGCGGAAGCCTGGCCTGTCGGGTCGGTGGCATAGCCCACTCCGAGTGCCGCCCGATGCTCCAGCGTGTCCGTCCCCAGGACCTCGAGCCGGCGGTAGGAGGCCATCAGAAACCCGTGCTGGGTGAAGGCCCAATCCAGCTTGACGCCGGGACCCCTGAGCTCATGGCCGAAATACTTCGAGTAACCGCCCATGTAGTCACTCAGGCTGAGATAGGTCTGCCCCAGGTTGGGCGCCGCTCCCGGGATCACCGCGGTGGCGGCCCGCACCCGCGGGAGTGCACAGACCAAGAGGCAGAAGACCGGCAGGAGGAAGTGTCTTCGAATGCGGTTCATGAGCGAATCTCCGCGGGATCGGGAGGAGGCGGGGAGGTGAGGTGAAGCCGGCGGGCCCAGGGAGCCGACGTGGGAACCTGGATGACCACGGTGAGGATGATGACGGCGAAAACGGCAGCCGACATCCGTGAGGCATGGGGCAGTCCCGAGGCCAGCCACAGCCCGGCCAAAGCCGCCGGCACCACTCCGGTCTCGCGGACCCAGCTCAAAAACCAAAGCTCCCGTGCACGCCAGCGGGCGTAGGGATCCCAGGCGGCGGTCAGCCAGACGACCATCGGACGGATCAGGAACATGAGGAGGAGGCCCAACAGGAGGAAGGCGGTGGCATGGATCCAGAACTCGGGCAGAAGCGTGCTGGCCAGTGCCCCCAAGAGAATGAAAAGGGTCAGGCGAACCACCGTGAGGGTGGTCGTCCCGAAATGCTCCATCTCTTCCTGATGCGGGCTTTTCCGGCTCCCCCCCGGTCCGGAAAGCACACCAGCCACGAACACGGCGAGGAAGCCGCTGCCCGAAAACTCGTGAGCACTCTCAAAAGCCGCGAGTGCGGCCACAAAGCCCAAGAGCACGGCGTAGCGGGACAGAAACCCGAAGCGTTCATGGGTGACCAGGAAACGGAACAAGAGCCCGGCCACGATGCCGGCACCCAGGCCGACGCCGAACTGGGTGGTGAGAAAGAGGAGACCTCCGCCCCATGTGGGGGTCGGGGAGGCCAATAGGTGCATGCCCTCGAAAACCAGAAGGGCCGAAAAGACATCATTCAGGGCCGCCTCGGCCACGAGGGTTTCGCGCAGGATCGCGGGCAGTCGCAGACGGTCGGCCAGGGGGATCAGGACTGCCGGATCCGTCGAGGCCAGGGCGCCGCCCAGGATGAGGCTCAAGGGCCAGCCGAGGTGCCACCAGGCCTGGCTCCAGGCCGCGATGAGCAGGGCCGTGATCAACACACCCACTGTGGCGAGCATCAGGACGCTCACACCGACCCGCCGAAGAATCGGCATCCGCAAGGTCCGTCCACCCTCGTAAAGAACCAGGCAGACCCCGAGGATAAAAAAATCCCGGACCCAGGACAGGTGGGCCGCCGGATTCACGAAACCGAGAAGGCGGGGACCGATCAGCACGCCGCCCACGAGGCTCGCCACGACTTCAGGTATATGGAGCCACTCGGTGGTCGCCAGGGCGGCGATGGCGACGCACAGCACGGCCGCCGTCGCGGCTAGGAGCCCGGTCGATCCCGTCACGGTTCCGCCCGCTCCGGATCGAGATCCGAACGCCAGACCAGCCGCCCTCCGCACTGTTGGTCGATGCGTGCCAGAAAGGCTCGGTGCCGACTCCAGTCGTCAGGATCCACCCTCACCCGGGCCGTGGGTCGAGGGGCGCCGGTGGTCGATCCTCCCGCCCGGGGATCGGTGGGAAGGTCCGAAATCTCGGTTCCGAAACCGAGTGCCGCCTGGCCTCTCGTCATGGCCCGGTAGACCTCGGCCAAAAGGTACGCATCCAGGCGGGCCCCATGATGCCGCCGGTTCGACGTGTCGACGCCGAAACGTTGGCAGAGGGCCTCGAGGCTATTGTTCTGTCCCGGGTACTGGCGCCGGGCGAGAGGGAGCGTGTCCAAAATGGAGCAATGGTTCTCGAGGGACGTCACACGGGCGCCGATCCGCCTGAGCTCGTGGTTCAAGAAGGCCAGATCGAATGGGGCATTGTGGATGATGATCTGGCTCCCGTCCACGAAATCCAGAAAGGCCTCGGCGATCTCGGCAAAACCGGGCTTGCCCTCGAGATCTTGATTGCGCAAGCCATGAACCGCCGTAGCGCCCGGGTCAATGGGTCGACCCGGATCCAGGTAGTGCCAGAAGTCGCGGCCCGTGGGGCGACGGTTGGCGAGTTCAATCGCCGCGATCTCGATGATGCGGTGATCCTCGTCCGGCAGGAGTCCGGTGGTTTCCGTATCGAGAACGATCTGCCGCATCGCATCAACTCCGGGCGGGTGGACTTCCCGATCCCGCGATAGCAGACCGAGCCAGCCGGTCCACGCGCTCATTGTAGCCGATGCCGTCATGTCCTCGGACCCATTGCCAGTCAATCGGCCGGTTCCCGAGCAGTCCTTCAAGATGCTCCCAGAGATCACGGTTGCGGACCGCGCTTCCCGACGCCGTCCGCCAGCCACGCCGCTTCCAGTCGCCGAGCCAGCGGGTCACGCCATCACGGACATAGCGGGAGTCGGTATAAAGAACCACCGGGACCGATCCCTTGAGCGCAGACAACCCGGCGATCACCGCCGCGAGCTCCATGCGGTTGTTCGTGGTCAAGACCTCATGGCCGGTGAGGATCCGCTCGTGATCCCGCCACCGGAGCAAAGCCGCCCACCCTCCCGGGCCCGGATTCCCGCTGCAGGCGCCATCGGTCCAGATCTCGACCTGACCGTCCCCGACCATCAGGCCACCCGGCGCAGAGGCCACGACAGGCGATTCGGCGAAAGATGCGGCCAATCCCTTCCGGCCGGATTGAGGAGAAAACCCGGCGGCATCCGACTCCGCAGCTCGGCCGTGAGGAGGGGTAGTCCCCAACCTCTGCCCGAAGCCGTCCGGGCGGGCGCCCGTTGTTTTTCAAAACCCAGCCGGGTGAGCCCGGCGCCCACTCCGCGCGGGGTCCGAGGCGGAAACCGGAGACCGGGATCCACAAGGTGGCAAAGCCGGCCCCCGAGCAGGCGGAACCCCACGATCAAAAGCAATCCGTCCGGCCCAAGCACCCGATCGGTTTCCGCGAGCAGGCTTTCCGGCAGGGGCCAGCATTCATGGGCATGCCGCCAGAGGACGACATCGACGCCGCCCGTGGCGTAGGGCCAGGCCCGACTGGTGCCCCGGCACCCGTCCGGCCAGCACAGGGGTGGCAGAACCAGAACCTCCGGCAAGGGCAGAACCGGCAGGGGTCTTGTGGGCCAGGCATCGATCACGAGGGCGGTGCGGCCATGCAGGCCGTGGGCAAAGCGTTCGATGAGCCTGCTCTCGTGAGTCGCAAAGCACTGATCAAGGTCCAACGACCCTCCTCCGCCGGTCGGCACCACCCGAGGAAACTGATCTGGATCTGGTAGGATCGGGCCCATGATCGAGGTTACGGCGCTCCCGGCGCTCCGGGACAACTATATCTGGTTCATGGCCAACGGCCGCGAAGCCGTCGTGGTCGATCCGGGAGAGCCCGAACCGGTCCGTCGTCATCTCGAGCACGGTCATTACCATCTCAAGGCCATTCTGCTGACCCACCACCATGGCGATCATACCGGGGGCGTCGAGGAACTGCTAGCCTCGAGCGCTGGCCGGACCCCAACCGTCTATGGTCCCCACGGGCTTCTTCCACACCTTCCCCTCCGGAGGGTCGGAGAAGACGATGCGATCAGGCTTTGGCCCGAACTCGAACTCGCGGTACTGGCTGTTCCCGGCCATACCCTCGACCATTTGGCCTACTGGGGAGGCGGCCTCCTCTTCCCGGGCGATACCCTTTTCAGCGCCGGCTGCGGGCGCCTCTTCGAGGGCAAAGCCGGGCAACTCTTCGATTCGGTCGAGCGCTTGGGGCGCCTCCCGGGGGCCACCCGGGTCTACCCGGGGCACGAATACACCCTCGCCAACCTCGCCTTTGCCGCGGGGCTTGAACCGGATAACGCCTTGATTGCACAATATGCAAGCCTGGCCACAAGCGCACGAATGAACCAGCAACCGACCCTGCCGACCTCAATCCAACGGGAACACGACGTCAATCCCTTCCTGAGGACACGCGAGGCGGCGGTACACGCTGCGGCCGAGCGTCATGCCGGAGGGGTTCTCGATGGACCGTCCGCGGTTTTCACGATCCTGAGAAAATGGAAGGATAACTTCACCATGAACCAGCTCCCGGCATGAAACGCCGCCTCATCCTGATCCTTGCGGCCTTGGGCCTGGCTCTCGACGGATGCGCCCTCGTCCCCGGCCTCTCCTCCTCCCAAAGCCACCCGCCGGTGGTCCACCGGCTCACCGCCCCGGTCTCCCAAAGTCTTTCGGGACTACCGCCGGGAGGCCCCAAGCCACCCGACTATCCCTCAGGCCCCCCCCTCGTTCACTGGAAAGATCTGGTCTTCAAGCCGCGCCCGGGGATCCGGAACCTCTGGCAGGTCATCCGCAGCGGTTTCCGCTTACCGGATCTCATGAATGAGCGGGTCCGTGCCGAGCTCAACTGGTACGCCCATCATCCGGGCTACATGGAACGGACCGCAACCCGCGCGAAACCCTACCTCTACTACATCGTGAAAGCCATTCAGAAACGGCACATGCCGACCGATATCGCGCTTTTGCCGTTCATCGAGAGCGCCTACGACCCCTATGCGGATTCGGGGGCCCAAGCCGTGGGCCTCTGGCAGTTCATCCCGAGCACGGCCCGACATTTCGGTATCCGTATCAATTGGTGGTTCGATGGCAGGCGGGATCTCGTGGAATCGACCCGTTCGGCTCTGGATGACCTCTCCGATCTGCATGCCCAGTTCGGCAGCTGGCTATTGGCACTCGCCGCCTACAATTCGGGGGCGGGCACGGTCGAATATGCCATCCAGGAGAACCAGCGGCTGGGACGGCCCACCCACTTCTGGAACCTCAATCTGCCCAACGCCACCGAGGCCTACGTCCCTCAACTGCTCGCGGTCCGGGACATCATCGCGCATCCTCACCGCTATGGCGTGAAACTGCCCAAAATCCCCGACCTCCCCTACCTCAGCGTGGTCAAGCTCAAGGGGCAGATCGACCTGGGCCTCGCGGCCCGCCTGCTCGGCATGAGCCTGCACAAGCTCTACCTGCTCAACCCGGGCTTCAATCGCTGGGCCACGGATCCCATGGGACCCAACCGGCTGCTCGTGCCGCAGGATCGCCTGGCCCGTTTCCTGGCCGGCCTGCATCGGCTCGGCACCCGGCAGCTCGTGGCCTGGGTCCCGTACCGGGTGGAACCCGGCAACACCCTGTCCGGACTCGCCCTACAGTTCGGAACGACCATCCACCAGTTACGTGTCAAGAACCAACTCGACTCCAACGTGATCGTGGCGGGACGGCGCATCCTCGTCCCTTCCTCGATGAACCATCTTTCCCAGTACGTCCCCTTCGGCGCACCGACTGGACAGCCGACGTCCGTGGCCATGATCCCCACGAGCGGAAGCGAATATACGGTCCAGCCGGGCGATTCGCTCTGGACGATCGCCCAGCGATACCACGTCTCGGTCACGAACCTCGCGCGCTGGAACCACCTCAATCCCGCAGGATGGATCCGGCCCGGCGAGCACCTGGAGCTTCCCGGCGCTGTGGCATCCGATCCCGCCGCAGTCCCGGCCGGGGGCTACTACACGGTTGCGCCCGGGGATTCACTGTGGACGATCGCCAACCGCTTCGGTGTCCCGATGGCCGCAATCGCCCGCTGGAACCATCTGTCCTCAGCTTCCATCCTGCAGCCCGGAGAACGCCTCCGGCTCGGCGGGACGGTGCCGCCGGCCCCGACGTCGGGGATCGTGAGCCGTGCCGTGACCTACACGGTTGCGCCCGGGGATTCACTGTGGACGATCGCGGAGCGCTATAACGTCCCGGTCGCCTCCCTGGCCCGATGGAACCACCTGGCACCGGGTGGCTTCCTGCACCCGGGGCAACGCCTCGTTCTTGAATCCAATGCAAGCCCGGCTCCGGTGGCCCAGACGGGCGACGCCCTGCTACGACGCGTCACCTATACCGTGCGGCCCGGCGATTCCCTGTCCCAGATTTCCGCACACTTCAATGTCACGACCGCGGAGCTCAGCAGTTGGAACCACGTCTCTCCCGGCCAGTTCATCTATCCGGGTGAGCAACTCACGGTCTATGTCCAACAGCCCGCCGGGAGTGGCGGCTAACCTCGCCGGAGCGGAATGAGCGGCGGATTCCTGAACGGCAAGCGCGCGCTCATCGTGGGGGTGGCGAGCGAGCGCTCCCTGGCGTGGGGCATCGCCCGGTCCATGCACCGCGAGGGGGCTGAGCTGGCCTTCTCCTACCAGGGAGAGCGGCTCGGGGAGCGGGTTCGAGAACTGGCGGAGCGGGTCGGTTCGAACCGCGTCTTCCCCTGTGATGTGGCCGATGACGGAGCCATCGATGCCCTGTTCTCCAAGCTCGAAGCGGCTTGGGACGGATTCGACATCCTGGTCCATGCCGTGGCCTATGCCCCGCGCCAGGCCCTGGAGGGCAGTTATCTGGACAGCGTCGACCGCGATAGTTTCCGGATCGCCCACGACATCAGCGCCTACAGTTTTGCCGCCTTGGCCAAGCGGGCGCGTCCCCTGCTCAAGGGACATGCCGGGGCGCTCCTCACCCTGAGCTACCTGGGCGCGGTCCAGGCCATTCCGAACTACAACGTCATGGGTCCCGCCAAGGCGAGTCTCGAGGCGAATGTACGCTTCATGGCCCTGGATCTCGGACGGGAGGGACACCGCGTGAACGCCCTCTCACCCGGACCGGTCAAGACGCTCGCGGCCAGCGGGGTTTCCGGATTCCGCAAGATGCTGGCCGAGGTCCAGTCCCGCGCACCCCTCAAGCGCAATGTCAGTCTCGAGGAGGTGGGCAACGCGGGGGCCTTCCTGTGTTCGGATTTGGCCAGTGGCATTACCGGAACCGTGCTCTACGTCGATTGCGGCTACCACATTGTCGGCATGCCGCCTTTGGCCGAAGGGGAGTCCTAACCCCAAGTCGCGGTGTTCAACCCCCCGCTCCATCAGATGATCCTCCGATTTCGTTCGCCCGGATGACGCCGTGCGAGCCTCAGCTGCGAGGCGACGCCTCGCGGACTACTGGCCCATCTTCGGCGCCTCGCCTGTCCTTTCGGGAACTCTCGCCTCTTCGGTTCGCGTCGTCATTCCGGCCCAGCGTTACCGGGGTGAGGATCATGCGCCCTAGCGAAACGTCATGCCCTCTATGAAGCGGCGAAGGCGAGATATCCGGGACGCGGGCCAGGGCCGTACACACAACTGGACACCCGTCGGCGCGGTCGATTTGAACCCGCAGCGGCAGGATAAAAAGGCCGCTTAAAAAATGACAACTCCCTAGACGGACGCCGCTCACGCTTATGCGCGTCGGATCAACCTCACCACGTTCCGTACATATCCCGGACGTCGCCTCTTTTTGCCCGCTCGTCCCGCCGTGCCGCCTCCACCCGCTTCCGGTTCGTCGGGCGAGCGCTTTGCCACCGGCTTCCTTCACCCCCTCACCCGGGTAGCCCTTGCCAGGCAGCTCGCATTTCCGTATTTCGGGCATGCAGAGGACTCCCACCTCAAAAGGGTGCGCCCTGCCGAGCGCATCCAAAAACGGAAGTGGACAGGCTACCTTCTCCCAAGAGTGGGGCGGTGTCCCTCAACGAGAGATTCCGGGAGTTTTCTCCAGGGCCGTACCCTTTTCCACCTGCCGGAGCACATCGGCTGTGGCCTGGGCAATGCCCGGCACGGGCCGGTCCCCGTAGGCCAGAAGCACGGCCAAGGGACGGTGGCCGTTGAGGGGATAGAGCACCCAGCGCGGCATCCGGCCGGTAAACACCATATCCGATGCAGAATTTATCGGTATACACGGCATGTACCGCCGGCTGCGTCCCTGATAGATTCGCGTGACCGGGAGATCGCGCCAATAGACCACATGTTCTACCAGGATAATACGGAAACCGGTGGGATGCCCGTCGAGCACGAGCGGCGCAAAACGCCAGCGGCGTAGCGAGCGCAGATGGCGACGCTTTATCCGGGACCACCACCGCTTAACATCATCCATCGCTCCCCCGGGTAGCGGGGGACGTAGCAAGTACCTGGCCGAGACCACCCGTCCCGCCCGGTTGACCCGGCCTTCCATCCAGCTCAGGCCGGTTATCGTGGTTTCTGCCACGCCGCAATCATACCGGGTCTGGACAACGGACAATCCCGTAGCGGGCAGTCCGCCAGCACCGGGAATCGGCACGTCGACCCAGAGCCCCGGAGTCCGGCTCCCGTCTCCCGCCCCAAATGCCGACAATGTGAGATTCTGGATCCGGGCACGCAGTTGGGAGCGGGGGAGAGATCTGACCTGGACCAGAAGCCCGAACGCTGGCCGGGCCACCCGAGGCAGCGGGGGAAGCTGTGGCGGACGAAAGACCGGCTCCTGCAGATGCCGCACGACGGCCGGAAGCGGCGGGGCGGGATGGGCCAGCCACTGGACCGGACTCGTCCGGTGGTGATGAGAAGATATCCGTGCTCGGAAGGGGGACAATCCTCCCAGCCAGAGACCCGTCAAGGCCAAGAGAATCCCTTCCGCCAATAGAGCCCCCAGCATGCACACCATCCGGGCACGGAAACGGGATCCTCTCCCCGGTTCAGTCAGGCCGCGGAGTATCCCCATTCCGACACGATCTCCCCCACTCCCGGGACCGTCCCCGGCAGCACCGTCGCCTGCCCTTCGACCCCATCAACCCCCCCCACAGGAAAGTGCGGCCTCCGGATCCGTGTCGCACAAAAAGTTGTTGAAAATAATACTTTCGATGATCCCGTTGAGTGTGTTCTGCAAGGCGTCAGCCGCCCCCTGTTCACAGGTGTTTGAACAAACTGCAACACCAATGGGATGCGGCTCATCCAGGATGAGCAGAGGTTTGATGTACGAGGAAGAGATCGGAGGAGGCGAGAAATCATAGGAGGAAGCGCCCAGGGAGTTGAAGGTCGGAACTGCGACCGTATCGCCTCCATCATCGATCGGCACCCCGTCCGACGCATGTCCGCTCTCCGATACGAAGCCATAGCTCAATGGACTCGACCCCACCACAATATACTCCGCATCGGAGCCGTCCGGGAAAACCCCCAAGACCACGGTTCCCACCGACGGAGGATCGGATTGGGTTTCACTGGCCAGCCAAGACTCGATCGCCGGCGCCTGGGCCGACCCCGTGAACGTGCTGGCCACACTCGAGGGGATCTCGACCCCCAAGGGTGGAAAGACTTCCTCATAGTCCTGCTGCATCTCGGAGATCGAACCGGGATCACTCCATTCATAGTTCCAACTGCAAGGCGCGCCATCGGCCGTCGAGAGGCATACGCCGCTCAGCCCAATGAAGGCGGCCATGTCGCTTTGGGGATTGTATGTAGACGTTGAACAGAGCTTCCACATGGGGCGTGCCGGCACTGTTCACATAGTAGGCACCGGACGGAATGTCGCTCTGCGCGTAATCCTGAAAAGCAGCCACCGTGGTGCAGCTGGTGCACTCGGCCATGACCAGATTACGCGGCGCGGCCTGAACCGGTGCGGCCGCGAGGGCCAGGCCAAGGATGGGGATCAGAGAGTAGAGAATCATGTGCTTTTTCATGTCTTTCCTCCTGTTGGATCCAATGACATGCTTATGCTCATGGCCTGAGGCACCCGCCTCGAGGCCTTCCCCCGACCTTACCCCCCCCCCAAGATTTGTCAAGCAACGGAGGATCCAATCACTGGAAGGGGGCTGTCCACGCCTCGGTCTACACCTCACCGCCCAGCCTCCACCGTGCCTCACCGACAACGGAGCACTCAAAGCGCCAGCGATCGCCCCAATGTAGTAGAGACCTGCCGGGTTACGGCCTCAGAGAATCAATTACTGATCATTCAACACCGCCCCATAGCGGAAGACGGGCTCACCCATCGGAGACTGGGGGTGGCGCCAGCCCGCGGGGTTCAGAGCGCGCTCTGGCTCGCCTGGAGTTCCTTGGAGTTGATGCGGACGTGCCCAACCCGTTCGAGCTCGTTCAGGAAAAGCTGCATCTCGAAACCGGATTCCGCGTCTTCCTGGCTTTTCGTCCACGACCCGAGGCCCTGACCCTCCAGATGATTCCGGCCGGGGATTCGCACGTGGCCAGCCGCAACCACAGCCACATCCCCTCCGCCCAGGGAAAGAAC
Source organism: Pseudomonadota bacterium (assembly GCA_021785265.1). GTDB lineage: Bacteria > Pseudomonadota > Gammaproteobacteria > JAKAQQ01 > JAKAQQ01 > JAJZIH01. The sequence continues at coordinate 1,069 of JAJYFY010000005.1, read as the reverse complement.
GTGAACCGTCCACAGCCCGGCCGCGGGATTAGACAGTCGGAACACGGAGGGAGCCAGTGCCGCTGGGAAACCGGCGGGGGGTGGAGAGTTCCGGACCAGCCGGATGGGACCGTGGACCGGCTCTCCGGCCACATGCGTCAAGGTCGGCTCGCGCGAAAGGAGCCCCGCCGCCGCTTGGGCAGCCCGTCGGGCGGCCGTGCGCGCAGCTTGCGCCACGAGCTGCCGGACGAGGATCGGGCGGACTTGAGAGAGGCGTTTCGGACGTGCCGGACTCCGCCGGACGACTCGTAATACCAGGGCCCGGTTTCCGGGCAGGCGAACCGGGTCACTGTTCAAGCCACCCTGGAGCACGCTCGGTTTGAAAATGGCGTGGATCACCGCGGGCAGGGCGGCCAACCCCTTGCCCCCGGCCGGCGTGATGCCGGTCATCTCCCGAATCGGGAGACCGAGAGTCCGGCTCACCGGCGACAGGGAGTTATCCTCCTCGAAGGCCAGATTGCCCATCTCGTGGACGAGATGGTGGTACAAGCGGATTTCCGCCTGCGTCCGGTAACGCTGGATGAGCTGTTTTCGGGCGGCTTTGAATGACAGGCGTTGGCCGGCCCGGAGACCGCGCAGCTTGACGATCTCGTAACCGAATGGCGTGGCCAGCGGCCCACGCACGGCACCCACTTTCATGTGGCCGAATGCGCGCGCCATCGAGGCGGGGACTTCCTTGGCGGTGATCCAGCCCAGTGCCCCGCCCTTCGCCGCCGTCGCCGGATCCTCCGAGTCTTGTCGGGCCAGAGCCGCGAAATGCGCACCGTGGTCAAGCGCCGCGAGGATCGTCCGGGCCCGCTGTCGGGCCGCTTTCCGGGCCACCGGGGTCGTAGCGGAGCGGATCAGGATCATGGATACCTTCCACTGGGGAGGCTTTGTGTAGCGGGATTCTCGTTCCGCATACAGGGTGAGCAGGGCAGTCCGTTTTCGAGGGCGAGCGCTTTGCCACCGGCTTCCTTCACCCCCTCACCCGGGTAGCCCTTGCCAGGCAGCTCGCATTTCCGTATTTCGGGCATGCAGAGGACTCCCA
>JAJYFY010000110.1 GCA_021785265.1 Pseudomonadota bacterium | reverse complement strand
GATGATCCCGGGACGCAGACGGTGCAACAGGGGGAGATGGCTGTCTCGGCGATGGAGCCTCCCCTCCCCATCGCGGCGCTCAGCCCCATGCTGGCCCGCGGCAGCAAAGCTTTCGGGTGAAAAAAGCCGGTCCAGATCCGCGAGCGGCCGGCCGCTCACGAGCGCGAGTGCCCCGTCTACGAGGGTACGGATCTCGACGAGTCTTTCCAGAAGCGGGCGGGGCAGCGAGACGTCACGCGGATGATCCGCGAGGGGTAGGAGGGTGCCATCGACGTCCAGGAATAGGGCGCTTCCCCGGCAACACACCCTAGTGGGCGGAGTCGGGAGAGGAGCTTCAGCCGATGTGACGGACTGTGTCCTGCGGGGTGACCCAGGCAAAAACATGTCGTTTTTCATTATGGGCGAAGTGGCCCTCTATTGCAAATCGGAAGAAAACAAAACTCTGGAATTCAAAGGAAATTTCAGGTGTGCTCCCAGCGGGCGGGATTGGGCGCTGCTCCTCGACCGTGAGATCCAGGACCTCCTCCCTTCGACCGGTTCTCGGTAAACTGGCCTCTCAACCCGTGGGGGCGGTCGCCTCCCCGAAAGCCGATTGCCGGTGGAGTGAAACCACTGATGTGGCAGCCCTGGTTCGTCCTCGCAGTGCTCGCCGCCACCCTGATCCTATTGATCTCGGGATTCTGGCGTTACGACCTCGTTGCGGTCTTGGCGCTTCTGGCCCTCGCCTTTTCCGGGATTCTGCCTCCGGGAGAGGTGTTCCGGGGCTTCTCCAACCCGGCTGTCATTACGGTGGCGGCGGTCATGGTCGTCGGACGGGCGCTCTGGAATGCCGGCCTCATCGATGCGGTGAGCGGTTTCATCAGCCGGTCCGTGCATCATCCCCGCCTGCAGTTCATGGCGCTGACCGGCGTGCTCACCCTGTGCTCGACCCTCGTGAGCGACGTGGGGGCGCTCTCGGTCTTCCTGCCGGTGGCCACCCAGCTTGCCCAGAAAAACAAGCAGCCGCTCGGACGAATCCTCATGCCCCTTTCGTTCAGCGCCATCCTGGGCGGGATCGTGACCCTCATCGGGACGACCCCGAACATTTTGATTTCGGATTACCGGTTGAAAAGCACGGGCCATCCTTTCGGATTCTTCGCTTTCACCCCCGTGGGGGGAGCCGTGGCCATCGCGGGTCTCGTCTTTCTCTGGCTGTTTTCGGGGATCCTGCTGCCCGACCGGGCGAAGCGTGGAAAGCCTGAAATCGCAGAGGCGCCTGCCTACTCGGCGGAGGTCATCGTGCCAGGGGAATCCCCATTCGTTGACCGTGCGTTGGGTGAACTCGAGGAAGAGATTGATGCGGATTTCGCTGTCGTGGGGATCATCCGGGATGAAGAGCGCAAGCCCTTAAACCGCTATCTCCGGCTTCGGCCCGCCGACGTGCTGCTGGTCCGGGCGGAACCCGACGACCTCAAAGTCTTTCTGGATGTGAGCAAGATGACGCTCACCGGTAATCAGGCAGTGGACGGACGTTTTCAGGTGTCTGACGAAATGGTGCTCGAACAGGTGGTGCTGCTCCGGGATTCCGGTCTCATCGGCCAGAGCGCCCGTTCGATCCGCCTGCGACAGCGTTATGGGATCAATCTGCTCGCCCTCTCCCGGCACGGTAGTCGCTTGCGAGGCCGTCTGGCCGATATGCGGCTCGAGGCCGGTGACCTGCTTTTGCTCCATGGCGACCGGCAGGTGGTGAATGAGATGACTGCCCGGTTTCACCTTCTCCCCCTGGCTTCTCGCGAGACTCGACTGGTCAAGCCCACCCGGATCCTCTCGGCCTTCTTGATTTTTGCGCTGGCGATCGCGGCAGTCGCCTCCGGCCGGGTTTCCGCCCCTGCGGCTTTTCTCGGGGCAGCGGCGCTTCTCGTCCTCACCGGCCATCTCACGCTGCGGGAGGTCTACGACAGCCTGGAGTGGCCCATCCTGATCCTGCTTGGTTCCTTTCTTTCCATCAGTCTGGCTTTTGAAAAGACCGGCGATGCCAAAGCGGTTGCCCATCTCCTGCTCCTGCTCGGACAGCACTGGCCTCTGTTTGCCCTGCTCGGACTGTTCGTGGCTGTCTCCATGGTCTTCAGTAACTTCGTGAACAACGCCGCCACCGCGGTGATCTTCGCACCCATCGCGATCCACGTCGCCCGGGGGATTGGGATTTTGCCCGACCCGCTCCTCATGGCGGTCGCCATTGGGAGTTCCCTGCCGTTCTGGACGCCCATCGGGCACCAGTGCAACGCGCTTGTGCTCACACCCGGCAGCTACCGTTTCTCCGATTATTGGAAACTGGGACTTCCCCTGTCATTAGTCACGGGAGCCGTCGCCGTCTTTGCCATTCTCGGGGTCTGGTCGGCCCACCCGTAAAGACATCGTTCCGCACCCGGAGGTCGGTCTCGGGATCCGGTTCTGTTCACGACCGGGGAGCTGTGAGGTGGGTTCGCAGGCACGAGTCGCAGGCCGCTCCACCTCTCTGAAACTCCCTTCCGGAAGCGGAACCCGAAAGCGCCGGCAGTCGGCTTCATCCGACGTCGACCGGAAGGGTTTTTGATCTCCTCGATCATGGTACATGAACTCTATTATGGGGCGTACAAGAGCACTCGGACGGATGCGAGTCTCGCGCGGGTACACCCATAGGCCCCTACGATGTGTTCATTCCCGATCAGGCGATGGCACGGCGACTCATTCTCGTCACGCACAATCAAAAGGAATTCCAGCGCGTGTCGGGTTTGCGGATCGAGGATTGGGAGTAATATTTTTCCGCACAGATACTGAGTGGACCAGCCAATGGTGCGTACTTTCTCGGTCGGTCTCGCGAACGTTTTTCCCTAAGGAAGGTCTGCACAACTCAGTAAATGAATAACCGGGCGCAAACCCGCGTTGTGTGCGAGGGGATGGATGCTAATGACTGCGCATAACGCGCAATCCCCGGTGATTACACTCGGATTGTGATTTTCATACTGAGCAACAGTAGTGTTCCAACGTCAGGGTGCGGTACCGCGTAGTTTGTTGATCAAAAAGGGGAAAATAGCATTTCACTGTGGTCTTGATTTGAACTCGTTCGGCGCGTTCTGCCAGTTTGTGGCGCTTGGCTTCGCGGGGTGCGACGACGAATCAAGCCCAGCGGGTTTTTGCGCAACGGATGCAGCATTTGCCGCTGACGATGTTGCGTCGCTGCGGGGCCCGCTACGGTGGGGAGCACAAAATGAAATCCTTTTCGTGTTTGGACCAGTCCCTGAGCGGGGCCTTCGCGCCGCTGACATACCGCGGGAGCCTGCGCGATATCGAGATCTGCCTGCGAGCGCAGCAATCCAAGCTTCACCATCTCGGGATTCGATCTGCGGTAGCGCGCAACACCATGGCCAAGCTCGACTGGCGAGGGCACATCTTTGAGTGCGCGCTGTAAAGCCCCCGAAATACTGGACACTGTTTTGCACAAAATTCATGCTGCTTCCCCCAGGGGCGTGTGGGCGGCACGCACCTGAGAAGGCGTGGCGTAGCCGTGACGCTGCAGCAG
>JAJYFY010000048.1 GCA_021785265.1 Pseudomonadota bacterium | reverse complement strand
GGTCCGTGACGGGGCACACCCCCCCGCATGAACGTCGGCGGACTATGCATCGACCGGACGGTACGGGATCGGGGACCGACAGTGGTCACGGCCGGATCCTTCGACGGTTTCCACCGAGGCCACCGTCGACTGATCGCAACTGCCCGTGAATATGCCAACGCCCATGGTCTACCCCTCACACTGCTCACCTTTGAACCGTTACCCCGCGAGTTCTTGCTTCCCGAAGAAGCCCCTGCCCGCCTGACGACCTTTGGAGAAAAGATCCTGGAAAGCCAGTCCGCCGGAATCGACCGGATTGTCTGCCTACGATTCGACAAACATCTGGCCCAGACCCGTGCCGACGACTTCATCGAAGCCATTCTCCTCCGCGGACTCCAGGCCAAAGGAATCGTCGTCGGACGAAATTTCCGCTTCGGCTATCGTCGGGAAGGAGACCTGGAACGGCTTGAGCGGTCTCTCTCGGCAAACGGTCGTGAACTCATAGCTGCCGACCTCGAAACCATGGACACCGAGCGGATCAGCAGCACCCGGATCCGCACGGCGCTCGCCGCAGGTGATCTCGTCCAGGCCACGGAACTCCTCGGCCACCCCTACCGGATGACCGGACGGGTTCAGCACGGCCACCAACGCGGTCGTCTCATGGGTTATCCGACTGCAAATCTTGCCGTGCACCGGCGACGGTGCCCAGTGGGCGGCGTCTACGCGGTCCGGGTATACGGAGCAGGTCCGCTCCCGTACAATGGCGTGGCGAGTCTCGGGATCCGTCCCGGGCTCGACGATCGGGGCGAGCTGCTCGAAGTTCACCTTTTCGACTGCTCCACCGATCTTTACGGACGGCGCCTAGCCGTCGAGTTCATCGCGTTCTTGCGACCGGAACAACGATTCGGCAGCTGGAGCGCTCTCCAAAACGCCATCGATCACGACGCCGTACAGGCGCGGCGGATCCTGGACCAGCGTGGAGCTTTGTAGAGAGAGAATCGTGGGAGACTACCGAAAAACACTGAACCTTCCGGAAACGCGCTTTCCCATGAAGGCAGACCTGCCACACCGGGAACCCGGCTGGCTCCAGGACTGGCAGGCCTCCGACCTCTACGGAAAAATCCGCGTGGTCTCCGCCGGACGACGCCGTTTCATCCTGGCTGACGGCCCTCCCTATGCCAATGGCGTGATCCATATCGGCCATGCCGTAAACAAGATCCTCAAGGATATCGTCGTCCGTTCGCAGACCCTGCTCGGGTTTGATGCCCCCTATGTTCCCGGATGGGACTGCCATGGGTTGCCGATCGAACTCATGGTCGAGCGTCAACTCGGAACCTCCGAACGGGACATGGATCCAGCCCGCTTCCGCGCCGAATGCCGACGTTACGCCGAGGAACAGATCACACTGCAACGTCGGGATTTCGAACGGCTCGGGGTTCTCGGTGACTGGGCCCAGCCCTACCGGACCATGGATGCCCAGGCCGTGGCCACCGAACTCCGGTCACTCGCGGAACTCATCGAACGTGGACAGCTCACGCCGGGCACCAAACCGGTGCTCTGGTGCCTGGAATGCGAATCCGCCCTGGCCGAGGCCGAGGTGGAATACGAGGCGCATACCTCGATGGCCATCGACGTCCGTTTCCGGTTCGCGGATCCGGTTCCCGAGTCCCTGCATGAGGATCCTGCCATCCGGTCTCTCCCGTGGTCGATCCCGATCTGGACCACGACGCCCTGGACGCTCCCCCTCAACCAGGCGGTCTGTCTCGATCCCGAGGCCGATTACGCCTGTCTCCGGATCTCGGGACCGAACGGAGGGGAAGTCCTGGTCTTGCTCGAAGGTCTCGCCGAGCGGGCCTGCGAGCGCTACGGCCTCGAGATCATCGGCCCCGCGCTGCGGAGGCCGGGACGGCTGTTTGCTGGAATCCGCCTCCGGCACCCCATCGACGATCGGCCGGTTCCCGTGGTCCTGGGCACCCATGTGGAACATGATGTGGGAACCGGAGCCATCCATACCGCTCCAGCGCACGGGCTCGAGGACTACGAGATCGGCCTACGCTACGGTTTATCGCTCAAAAACCGGGTCGACGACCACGGCCGCTATGATGCCTCGGTCGTCCGTTTTGCTGGCCTGTCGATCCGGGAAGCGGATGAACCCATTCTCGCGGAGTTGCGGAGAACCGGCACCCTCCTTCACGCGAGTGCCTGGAATCACAGTTACCCCCATTGCTGGCGCCACAAAACCCCCGTCATCTTCAGGGCGACCCCCCAGTGGTTCATCCCGCTCGGAGCAAACACCCTCCGGGAACGCGCGCTGGAGGCCGTGAATGCCGTCGAATGGATTCCCGACTGGGGTCGGGAACGCATGTCCCAGATGATCCGCAACCGGCCGGACTGGTGCATCTCGCGCCAGCGAATCTGGGGCGTCCCACTGGCCCTTTGGGTTCATGACACGTCGGGTGCCCTCCACCCCGAAGCTCCCGAGCGGCTCGTCGAGCTGGCCGGCCGGATCGAACGGATGGGCGTCGAGGCTGCACTGTCTGCTCCCGAAGAACGTCCCCCTCCTCCTGGATATCACCGGCTCGGTGACATCGTCGATGTCTGGCTCGACTCCGGACTGACCCACCGCACCGTTTTGGCCCAGCGGCCCGAGCTGGGCTCCCCCGCCAATCTCTACCTCGAGGGTTCGGACCAGCACCGCGGCTGGTTTCAGTCATCGCTGCTCACCTCCGTCGCACTGAACGGACAGGCTCCCTACTGGACTGTTCTGACCCATGGATTCACCGTCGACGAACAAGGACACAAAATGTCGAAGTCTCTGGGCAACGTGATTGCCCCCCAAACGGTGATCGACCGACTCGGCGCCGATGTGTTGCGTCTTTGGGTGTCCAGCAACGATTACCGCTCCGAACTCGCGGTCTCCGATGCCATTCTCGACCAGACCGCTGACATCTACCGGAAACTTCGCAACACCCTCCGTTTTCTCTTGGCCAACCTGGGTGATTTTGATCCCCGCCGCCAAAGCCTGCCACCCGAACGGTGGCTGGCCTTCGACCGCTGGCTGCTCGCTCGACTGCGCACTCTCGATGAGGAAGTCCGAGAGGCCTACCGGCGCTATACCTTTCATGTCATCCACCAGAAGCTTTTGAATTTTTGCACCGTCGATCTGGGGAGCCTCTACCTCGACATTGTCAAGGACCGTCTCTATACCACCCCCGCCGATTCCCCCCCCCGTCGCTCGGCCCAGAACGCGCTCCAGGCCACCGCCCTGAGCTTGATTCACTGGCTGGCCCCCCTCATCCCGTTTACGGCCGAGGAAGCCTGGAGGGAGTTGCCGGGAGTCCGCACGGAATCAGTGATGCTATCCACCTTTCCCGAGCTGCCATCCCTCGACCGGGTGCAATCACCCTATCCGTGGGACATCCTGCTCGAGATCCGGAACACCATCAACCAGCGGATCGAGGAGGAACGCCGTGCCGGCCACATGGGGAAAAGCCTCGAGGCCGGGGTCCACCTCTACCTCCCCCCACCGCTCCTCCAGGTCCTGCTTCCAATGCAGGCGGAGCTGCATTTCTTTTTTCTGACCTCCCAGCTGAGCTGTCTGCCCGCGCCCGGTCCCAGCGACGCCGTGCCGGTCGAAGGGGTGCCCGATGCGGCAATCACGCTCCACAAGGCTCCGGGCAGACGCTGCGAACGCTGTTGGCACTGGCGGGAAGACGTGGGCCGGATCGAGGATCACCCCGGACTCTGCCTCCGCTGCCACGGGAACCTTTTCGGATCGCCGGAAAGCCGTGAGTTCATCTAAGTCCTCGAGACACTCGAAGAACCTGAAGCGGGCCTGGCCCTATCTGGCCCTCAGTACTTTCATTGTCGCCCTCGACCAATGGAGCAAGACCCGGATCCAGAAAAGCATCCCGCTGGATGGACAGATCCGGCTCAATGCCTTTCTGAACCTGACCGATGTCGAGAACCGGGGTGCGGCCTTCAGTTTTTTGAATGGCCACGCAGCCTGGCCCAATCTCCTTTTTCTAGGCCTGGCCGGCACGGTCACGCCTGTCATCCTGGTCTGGATCCTCGGGCTCCCAAAAACCCAGCGACGCTTGTCTCTCGCCCTCTGCCTGATCCTCGGAGGGGCTGTGGGAAATGCACTGGATCGCCTGCGTTACGGTTACGTGATCGACTTCATCCAGGTCCATTACGGAATTTGGTACTATCCCGCTTTCAACGTGGCGGATTCGGCCATTACCGTCGGAGCCTGCCTGCTTTTCTGGCACTTTCTGAGGACGGGATCCCGGAAGCACCCTCCGGCAAGTTGAGGGGGGAGCCGCCGGCGGTGCCTCCCGGATGGCTATCCGACCCGGCACCCGGAGGTTTTTCGCATGATCCCAGCCCCTCTCCCAACCTCTCCCCACGGATTTCATTCCGAGAAAAAAGACAAAAGCCCTTCTCCCCCGCCTTTCCACCTGGCCTTTCCGGTCCACGATCTCGAGGCGGCCAGAGGCTTTTACAGGGATTTGCTCGGTTGCCCGACCGGACGGGAGTCTCCGCGCTGGATCGATTTCAACTTTTTCGGTCACCAGATCGTCGCTCACCTCGCATCCTCATCGGATCCGAACACGACCAATCCGGTGGATGGGGAAGAGGTACCCGTGCGCCATTTCGGCGTGGTTCTCGCCTGGGACGAGTGGGAAAAACTGGCCCGCAAGCTGGAAGCTGCGCACTGCCGCTTTCTCATCAAACCCGGCGTCCGCTTTCAGGGGGAAATCGGGGAGCAGGCGACTCTGTTTGTGGCCGACCCGAGTGGCAATGCGCTCGAGTTCAAGGCCTTCCGGAACCCAGATGAACTCTTTGCACGGGCTCCCGATGGGTTACCGGAGTAGACCAAAAGACCGAAAAAAAACAGTTTTCGCCGAAGTTGGGGGAGGAACAATGGAAGGGACTCACGCTGAGCGTTGACGTGACTGACATTCACTGAATTCCGATGGACGTAATCCGTAGCGAGCCAGCACTCCCTCGTGCAACCGCCGGAGTTCCTCGACCACGAGCGCTTCGACGCTGTCCCTGTCGGCGCCCAGTGCATACAGCGACAGCGATTCAGCGATGACGTCGAGCGGCGCCCGCTCGGGTTTCCGCACGACCTCGCGGACGGACTGCTTGATCACCCCACGCCATGCCAGGCGCAGTGGATCCGGTTCGACGAGATTCCGCTTGAGGGCCATGTACTCCTGCGCCGAGCGCTCATAAGCCCAAACATAGAGGTCACGCAACAGCTCGATTCGGGTCAACTCGTAGACCCCGAGCATCGCGCGGGAGCAAGCCTGTTCCGGCCCAAGGTGTCACAGTGCTCCGGCCCAAAAATAAACCGAAAGAGTGCTTACGTTTCGTCCCGTCAGACTCCCTTTCCTGCCCATGCGGCTTCCTTTCCCGTCCCGGGTGGTACGACGTAGCCACCCTTTTGTGATTTTCTGCCATTCTTACCACTTCTCATTTATGTGCTACGTTTATATATTGACTTACTTTACTTGAGATGGGACACTATCAGACAATTAGGCAACAGGAAATTAATAGTGGAAACCTACATGACAGTAAAGGGGCAGATCGTGATCCCCGCCAAGGTGCGGGGCCAGCTCGGAATGAAGAAAGGAACCCGGGTGCAGGTAGACGTGGACGAAAGCACACAACGCATCATCCTCACCCCCATCACCCGCGAATACATCGAAGGTCTGAGGGGTCGGTACAAGGGCAAGGGCCTGCTCAAGGCGCTGGCCGCAGAGAAAAAACACGAGCGGGAGACATAAATGGCGCATCGTCCAAAAACTATCATCCTCGACTCCTGGGCCGTGCTGGCTTACCTCGAAGACGAGAATCCCGGAAAACAAGTAGCCGAAATTCTCGCTAATGCCCACGAGCACGGCACGTCGTTGCTGATGACGACGGTCAATACTGGAGAAGTCTGGTACATCCTGGCGCGCGAGGTATCGGAAACCGAAGCAGAGCGTGTGATCACCGAACTACAACGGCTGGCTATCCAGTTCGTGGATGCCGATTGGCACCTTACCCGTCTCGCTGCAGGATTCAAGGCAAGATATCGCATGTCCTATGCCGACTCCTTTGCCGCCGCGCTGGCAAAGGAGCAGAAAGCTGAATTAGTCACTGGAGATAAAGAGTTTCAACAGTTGAATGATCAAATCAAGATCGCGTGGCTTTAATCAAGCACCGAATCTGACAGCACTGTGGACAACCTGAGCGAGAACGTCCGACGCGGCATCCGATAGAAATTGCGACGCGGGGAGTTTCCAGGCAAGCCTCCGATCGGGTACCGGAACGAGCCCCGGCTTTGCACCATCGTCGTGGACCCGGACACCGCGCCGCTCGTGTGCCGGATGTTCAAGACCTACGCAACCGGCCGGTTCACGCTCAAGGAGGTCCGCCAGCAGGTCGCGGCCTTCGGCCTGGTGAACCGCGAAGGAAAACCGCTCGACCACCTGCCGGATGCGCACCTCGACGGGGCCGTGATGCGCGAGGAATACCTGGGGCGGAAGGAGAAGTGTTGCGCGAGAAGGCAGCGGTCACCGACCGGCTGGCCGAGATTGAGCGAAACAAAAATCACTGGCTCGAACCTCAGGCTTTCGGGCCGCGCCTTTCGCGTTTGTTACGAAAATCCATGGGCCACTGTGGCCCGCTGCCGCCCGCGGCGCGGCCCAAACCGGCGAAAACGAAAATTGGTGGAGGCGGCGGGAATCGAACCCGCGTCCACGAATCATCCACCCGACGGTCTACATGCTTAGCGGGATGATGGGTGTCGTGCCCGGCCGTTCATCCGCAAACTCCGGTCACCGAGCCCCGTCGGTTCCGTCCGGGAAGTCGGGGCAACTCCTCGAACGGTTCCTGCGTAATCGACCCCCGCGTTCCTTTCAGAACTCCCGGACGCACAGGCGCGGCTCCGGGTGGAGGCTAGCGGTCAAGCCGCTAGGGCGTAGTTTGCGTCGTTCGCAACTAGCTTTTTGCGGTTGGTTTAACGAGGCCAAACCGCACCTCGGCATGCATTTCGAGCTTCAGTACCCGTGTCGAAGCCTGGTCGCCCCCACACGGGGATCATGATACCCCATCTGGAGACTCGAGGTCTCAGGCTGAGCTCGCATAGGCATCAGGCCGCGTTCCGCCCCGCGTTATATAATAAAAAAACCACCATAGATTTAGGGTTGTCGTCGTGTACGGACCTCGCCTAAGGTCTCCGTTCGTGGTCGGCCGACCGTGGCATCACTTCCGGACCGCTGGATATCGAGAGCTGGCCAGCGGGGCTTTGGTACTGGCCATGAGTCTCGTTGCACCGAGTTCGGCTGAAACCTTGAGACAAGCCTTCACGCGCGCGTTCCAGACCAACCCGGAGATTCAGGCCGCACGCGCTGCACTTGAGGCCGCCGATTACCAGATCCAGGTTGCCCGAGCGGGCAGCCACCCGAGCGTTTTTCTGAATGGTAGCGCAGGAAGGGCCCGTTGGGGAGTCACCTCGAGCCTCTTTCATCTGGTCGGTGCCAGCCTCGCCACCAACGAATATGAGTATGGCATTGGAGTGAGCCAGCCCCTCTGGCAGGGAGGTCGGATTACCTCCGAGATCCGGGCTGCGCAAAATCAGGTCTCCCAACGACTGGCCCGCCTGCATGAAATCGAGCAACGGGTTTTTCTATCCGTGGTTGCTGCCTATACCTCGGTCTACCTGGACCAACAGGTACTCGGGCTTGAGCAACACAATGAAGAATTGCTGTTCCAGCATCTGGAATCCACCCAGGCCCGGCTGCGAAATGGCGAAGCGACCCGCACCGACCTAGCCGAAGCCCAAGCCCGACTCGAACAGGCCAAGTCAGAGGTCATCGCGGCACGGGGTCAGCTCGCCAACGAAGAGGCTCGTTTTGTGGAAGTCGTGGGTTCGAAGCCCGGGTTCCTGACGGCTCCCGCCGCCACCCACCCGCTCCCCCATTCACTCGCGGAAACCGAAGCCCTGGCCAGTGAGAATTTCTCGGTGATCGCTGCCCGCTTCGGGATCCGGGAGGCTCATCAGACGATCGAGACGGTCCGCAGTGCCGCCCTCCCCGAAATCCAGCTCATCGGCTCCTACGGACGGGCCTACAATCCGGAGTTCGGCTTTACCCGCCTCAACACGGCCAGTATCCTGCTCAGTGTCTCAGTCCCCCTCTACTCGGGTGGAGTCACTCGGTCCCGCATCCGCGTGGCACGGGCCGTGCTCAGAGAAAACCGTGAGAATGCCCGAACGGTCCTGCGGGAAGCCTTGGCGCAAGCCACGCAATCCTGGCAGCGTTACGTCACCGCCGGAGCGCGTCTACGCGCACTCCGTTCACAAGTCACTGCAGAAAAGGTTGCGTATCACGGGGTCGTGGCGGAACACCGACAGGGTGTCAAGACACTGCTCAACGTGCTCAATGCCGAACAGGAACTGCTCGCCTCTGAGGTCTCCTACGTGAGCGCCAAAGCCGAGCGGGTGGTAGCCGGATACGCCATCCGGGCCGCTGTGGGGAATCTCACCTACCGACACATCGTCCAGCCGGGTCACTTCACACGACCCCGAACCCCGCCCGCGACGACCCCCCCCCGATCCTGATGGGCGGTCGCTTCAGCCCCGCGAATTCAGGTTGGCCAGGAGACGCAGCAACTCGAGGTAGAGCCAGACCAGGGTCACCGTGAGGGCAAAGGCGGAGTACCACTCCATGTAGTGGGGCCAGCCGGAGTTTGCACCCCGGTAGATGAGGTCGAAGTCAAGCAGCAGATTGAATGCGGCGATCGCCACGATCACGAGGCTGATCCCGATGCTGAGTTTACTGCCATAAAACAGGTTTCCGGTGTGAACACCAAAGAATCCGACGACCATCGTCACCATGTAGAAGAGAAACACCCCCCCGGTGGCCGCCATGATTCCGGTCCGCAACTTGTTGGTCACGCGGATGATGCCGCTGCGGTACAGAAACCACATCACCAGCATGACCGCGAAAGTGAGGAGAACGGCTTGGATCACGATCCCCGGATAAGTGGTATTGAACAGGGCAGACATCGAACCCAGGAACAAGCCTTCCGCCACCGCGTACAGCGGGGCCGTGACGGGGGACCACATCGGCTTGAAACTCGTGGCCACGGCCAGAATGAGGCCGGCAATGAGTCCGATCCAGAGATAAAAACTCGTGGCCGACATCGCCGCGGCCGGACTATGAGTCGCATTGAGGACGCTCATGTACTGGTTCCAGGTAAACAGCGCCGACACCACGACCAGGACCAGACAGGTCAGGACCTTGTTCATTGCGCCATGGAGCGTCATGGTCTGCCCGACCCCCTGCTGGGCGGGAAACTGGGAAAGCAGACTGTTTTTGAGGGTGGGGTTCCCGGACTGTTGCATGATGGGCATCTGCGGACTCCAGACGTGATCCTAAAAGGCTATGATAGCGCAGGCGAGTTTGCCACGCGAGCCACCTGGCCCCACTCGGGGGCTATCTTGTTTCGGTGAGAGATGGCGTTCCCCATGCCGACCCCCCCTTCGAAGCCCGGTCCAAATCCCCCTGATTCCAGGGACGACAGGACGAGGCTACCGATGGTGGTGGCCATCTCCTCGCGTGCTCTTTTTGACCTCGAGGAAAGCCATCATCTCTTTGAAACCGAGGGAGTGGACGCTTATGCACGCTACCAGGTCGCCCATGAGGACGAGGTCCTGGGACCGGGAGTTGCCTTTCCCCTGGCCGAAAAGCTTCTGGCCCTGAACCGGGGTCCGGGAAGTCGGAAACTGGTGGATATCATCCTGCTCTCACGCAACAGTGCCGACACCGGGCTCCGAGTCTTCAATTCCATCCGGCATTACGGACTCGACATCTCACAGGCTGTTTTCAGTGGCGGAAAGGAAACCGCGCCCTACATCGGACCCTTCCGGGCAGACCTGTTCCTGTCGGCGGATGCCCAGGCGGTTCGGCAAACCCTCCAGAGCGGTCATGCTGCAGCCACCATTATTCCTCGGCAAGCCGGCAAGAGCCGTTTCCCGGAACTGCGGATCGCCTTCGACGGCGATGCCGTCATTTTCTCGGACGAGGCCGAGCGCGTCTTTCGGGAACAGGGGCTCAGCGCCTTTGCCGAGCGGGAAACCGAACAGGCCCGGGAACCCCTGCCGGGAGGTCCCTTCCGGAACTTCCTGGCCACCCTGCACAAGGTCCAGACGGAGTTTCCGAAAGAATCCGTGCCGATCCGGACGGCACTGGTGACCGCACGCGCCGCACCGGCACATGAACGGGTGATCCGCACGCTCCGGGCCTGGAACATCCGGATCGATGAGATGTTTTTCCTGGGCGGACGTGACAAAAGTCCGTTTCTCGAAGCTTTTGGTGCCGACATCTTCTTTGACGACCAAACCGCAAACTGCGAACGCGCCGCTCCGCGGGTCGCAACCGGGCACGTCCCCGGGCGGCCCGAAGATCACGCCGCGTCCGCGGGTACCCCCCCCCAAGGATCCACCGGGCAATCCGGATAGAGCGGCTCGCCTCCCCCAAGGGCAAAAGCCCGGCCAAAAGCCGGGATATTCTTGAGCGTTTGATTGACGCGCACCACAGCGGGCGGATGGGGATCGGTCGCGAGCAACAGCCGCTGCGCATCCTGCCTGACTTCGCCTGCCCAGAGGTGGGCAAAGGCCAGAAAGAAAAGCTGCTCCTCGCTGAATCCGCCGAATCCGGGCCCCGCCCCAGCCCGCTGCATCGCCTCAAAGGCCAGGCTCACACCGCCGATATCCGCGATGAACTCTCCCATGAGGAGTTCCGGGTTCAAGGGATGCCCGCCCTCGACGCGCACTCCGGCCAGCTGGTCCCGCAACCGTTCGATCCGGAACCGGAAGCCGTTTTCATCCTCTCCGGTCCACCAGTCCACGAGGTTTCCCAAAGCATCGTATTTACGCCCCTGATCATCGAAGCCGTGCGTCATCTCGTGACCGATGACCGCGCCGATCGCTCCATAGTTGTATGCCTCGGGCATGTCCGGGTCAAAAAATGGCGGCTGCAGAATACCGGCGGGAAAGACCATCTCGTTGCGGGACGGGTGGTAGTAGGCATTGACGGTTTGCGGGGTCATGAACCATTCTTCAGGATCCGGCGTCTGCCCGATCTTGGACAGATCGTAGCCGAGGGCATGGGATGCGGCCCGCACGGCATTTCCCCAGTAGGAACGGCGGTCAATCACGAGTCCCTCATAGTCACGGAACCGGTCGGGATAGCCGATGCGGGTCGTCATGCGATCCAGCTTCTCCAGGGCCCGTTGCCGGGTTGGTGGGCTCATCCACGAGAGATGCTCCATCCGATCCCGAAAAGTCGCACGGACATTCTCGAAAATCCGGCGGGTCCGATCCCGGGACGCGGCTGGGAAATAACGTTTCACATAAAGTTGTCCCAGGGCAAAACCGATCAAGGGATCCAGTGCTCGGGCGACACGGAGCCATCGGGGTTGCAGGGTCTTCGCCCCCGTCAGGGCCTGGACCCAGGCGAAATGGTTTTCAACCCACGCGGATGAGAGCAGGGGCGATGCCGCAGAAAGCAGGCGGAGCGACAGGTAGGCCTTGAGCACGCGAGGCTCGGTCTCCACCACGAGGCGACCCATCCGCCTGAAAAACGCCGGCTGGGCCAAATTCAGCGGGAACTCCGCGGGCAAGCGGTGTGCCGAAAACAGGTTGTGCCAGGCCACTTCCGGCACTTCGGACACGAGTCCGGCGACCGTCCAGGGATGATAGATGGCATGGGGATCCCGCTGCTCGGACGGGGTCATGGAAACCAGGGCCAGTTCACGCTCGAATCCGATCACCTGCCGGGCGAGTCCTTCGTGACCCGAATCCGGGCCGCGCCAGAGTTCCAGGAGGCGGATCAGAAAGCGCAGATAGGCTGCACGGGCATTCTCGAAAAACGGCTCGGGATCCAGGTAGTACTCGCGTTCGGGCAGGCCCAGGCCGCCCTGGTAAAGCACCCCGATCATCCGCTGGCTGTCTCGTGCATCCTGTTGCACGCCCAGTTCAAAAAACGGCTGGATCCCTGCCGCTTCCAGCGTGGCACAGAGCGTGCCCAGCGCACTTACGGAATCAGCCGCTTCAATGGCCTCGAGCAGGGATCGGACTGGCTGCCAGCCGGCCGCCTCGATCGCCGCCTCATTCATGGCGGCTGCATACCAGTCGCCGACCAGTTGACAGGGAGAGCCGGGCGGTGCATCCACGCTTTCCTGTGCCTCTTCCAAGAGCTCGCGCAACTGCTCCTGGTTTTTGCGATCGAGCGCCATGAAGGTTCCCCAGCGGCTGTAATCCTCCGGAATCGGGTTCGCCCGGCACCATCCACCATTCGCAAATTCGTAAAAGTCATCACCCGGTGCGACTTCGCGGTTGAGGTCCGAGGATGAAAAACGGAGATCCCTCAGGCTTTCGGCCATGGCCAATCCAATCGTGACATCTTGGAGTGCAGATTATAGCGGCTCGCGATCCGGGCCCAGGACCGGCCGGAGCCAGACCACGGGGGACGTTCATACCGGCATACGGAACGTCCGCAGCGGGGAACCTTTCCCCCAGTGATCGGATCAAACGTCCAGTTTCCGTTACACTGAGAACCACCGTCCAACCACGATAAGGGGTTTAACTCCATGAAAAGATTTAGTTTTCATAGATTCGGCCTTGCGGGAGCCATCCTGTTTGCCGCCTGCGCCTCAATCCCGGCGGCCTTCGCCAAACCGGCTCCCATGCCGCCCCCGGGCATTCACTCCCGCTCCGTCGTGACTCAGGGTCATGTCACGATCAACGGCAAGACCATCCGCTACACGGCCCGTGCCGGAACCCTCATCATGCGGAACGCCAAGATGCAGCCCATCGCGAGCATCTTCTATGTGGCCTACACCCGCGACGGCGTCTCGAACGAGAACGACCGACCCATCACCTTTGCCTACAACGGCGGACCCGGATCCTCCACCGTGTGGTTGCATCTCGGCGGAATCGGTCCCTGGCGGGTTGCCGTTCCGACCAATGCCCAATCCTCTCCTCCGGCTCCCTTTCCCATCGTCAAGAACACAGACAGCGTTCTGAACAAGACGGATCTGGTGTTCATTGATCCGGTGGGCACGGGCTACAGCCGCGCCATCGGCAAAACCAATCCCCAGCAGTTCTGGGGCGTGGATGCCGATGCCCGCTCGGTCGGCGCCTTCATCATGCGCTACCTGACCAAATTCAACCGCTG
>JAJYFY010000047.1 GCA_021785265.1 Pseudomonadota bacterium | reverse complement strand
GGAACCAGAGCGCTCCTTCGGATCGGTAGGTTTCCCCGCACCGCTCGAGGATCGACACCGTCTCTTTCACCCGACCCGAATCATAGAGAGAACGTTCAGAAAACCAGTGATCATGTCGTACCCCGAAATCGCGCAAGTCTTTCTGGATCCGTTCGCTCATGCGGCCGAGTGCGAAATCGTAGAGAGTCGCATAACGCATCGGTCCGAGCATTTTCTTCATGGCAGCCACACGGGCATCGATATGCTGGTCCGCCGCATTCTCGGGTTCTGCTCCATCCGGCGGCAGTTCCGTTAGGCAAGTCTCTGGCTCTTCATAACGGTCACCGGCATCCACAGCCAGTTCGCGGGCCAGCTCAAGAACGTAATCACCCCGGTAACCGGCGTGCGGAAACGCTTGTGACGGACAACCCCGGTGCTCGAGGTAACGCAACCAGACGCTCAAAGCGAGGATCGACATCTGGCGTCCGGCATCGTTCACGTAGTATTCCCGCACGACCCCGTAACCCACCGCCTCGAGCAGGTTGGCCAAGGAATCCCCGTAAGCCGCCCCGCGTCCATGGCCGATATGGAGGGGACCGTTGGGGTTGGCTGAGACAAACTCAACCAGGACCCGGCCCCGTCCTGGCGCTATGTGCCCGTAGGGCAGGGAAGCATCGAGTGCACGGACAAGCCCCCGGACAAGCTCCGTGTGGTCGAGATGGAAATTAATGAAGCCGGGAGGAACGATCTCAATCCGCCCGATGGCCGGATGGGAAGGGAGATGGTCAACCAGGGTCTGGGCCACCTCAAGGGGAGGGCGTCCGAAACGTTTGCCGAGCCGAAGCGACACGTGACAGGAATAATCTCCGTGGCTGGCCTCGCGGGGCCGCTCGATCAAGGGTTCAGGTGGGGCTTCCCAGCCCAGTGATGCGAAGGCCACACGGCACCAAGCATCAAGGGTGTTTTTCACGTTTTAAACTCGGTCGGAACGAAAAGCATTGTAACCAAAGCTCAGCACCGTCGGCTTTCAGCCGAGATCGTAAGGATCAACATCGAGATGAAGGCGCAGGGTGCGGGGCACCTTCAGGTTCAGGATCTGACCGCAGGCCCGTTGCAGTGTTGCCCGGCTCTCTCCCCGGACGAGGAGCTGGAAACGCCAGCGGCCCGCCTGCTTGGCCCGCAAGGCGGGTGCCGGCCCCCAAACGGCCCAGTCCCCCCGTACGGCTGGTGCCAGCAAACGGCGGCCTGTATCCACCAGGAAATCCTGGGCACGGTCGCGATCCGCCGATTCAGCCGTGACCAGAACCAAGTGACCGTACGGTGGCCAACCGGCCTCTCGTCTTTCCTCGAGCAGGTGGCGAGCAAAAGCTGCATAGGAGCCGGCAAGAAGATCCTGGAAAAGCGGGTGTTCCGGATGGCGGGTCTGCAACAACACGGAGCCAGACCGGGATCCACGCCCGGCTCGGCCGGCGACCTGCACAAGCTTCTGCCCGAGCCGTTCCGGTGCTCGGAAATCGGCACTAAAAAGGCCTTGGTCGGCATCCACGACGACGACCAAGGTGACTCCCTGGAAATCGTGCCCCTTGGTCACCATCTGCGTCCCCACCAGGATTCGGGCCCGGCGGTCCCGCACCGTGGAAAGGATGGTCTCGAGCGCCTCTCTCCGACTCACCCGATCACGATCCAAGCGGGCGATCCCCACATCCGGGAACCGCTCGGCCAGAACGGCCTCGATTCGTTCGGTCCCCGTACCGCGCGAGAGGAGAGTCTCCCCGCAATGAGGACAAATCCCCGGCAGGCGTTCGTGACGGCCGCAGCGGTGGCAGAGTAGTTGACCCGGCGTTCGGTGTACTGTGAAGGGTGCTGCACACTCCGGGCATTCAGCGATCCACCCGCAAGCGGGGCAGGCGAGGTGACGGGCGTACCCGCGGCGGTCGAGATAAACCAGAACCTGCTCATCCCTCTCGAGATGCGCCGCCATTCGGACGAGAGTACTTGCCGCCAACCCTCCGGTAAGCGACTGGCCCCGGATGTCTACCAGTTCTGATTCCGGGACCCGTCCTGTGCCGGCCCGCTCCGGGAGGCGGATAACCTCGTACCGGCCACTCTCGACATTGGCCAGCGTTTCGAGGCTTGGAGTGGCGGATCCGAGGATGACCGGAATATCAAGCTGCCGTGCCCGCCAGACCGCGAGATCGCGTGCGGAGTAACGGAATCCCTCCTGCTGCTTGAACGAGGCGTCATGTTCCTCGTCAACCACGATGAGGCCTGGGTTTACAAGCGGCAAGAACAGGGCCGATCGAGTCCCCACTACGCAGTGCGGTTGTGGGCCTCGGGCGAATTGCCAGATCCGCTCGCGCTCGGCAGGGGGACGTTCCGAGTGGTAGACCAGTGGTGTGGTGCCGAGGATCCTCGATGCTTCATGGGTCAGCTGGGGGGTGAGCGCGATTTCCGGGACCAGAATGAGACTCGATCGGCCCCGCGTAAGACACTGACGGGCAAGTTCGAGATAAACCCGCGTCTTGCCACTGCCGGTGATCCCTTCGAGGAGCACACAGCGGAAGTGATCCGGACCCTCGGCGAGGACATGCACTGCTGCAGCTTGGTCCGGGTTCAATGACTCCGCAGGCATTTCCCGGATTTTTCCTGATGGGGCTGTTTGCCTTTCCGCCCCCTGAGAAATCTCTTCCCTCTCGACTCTGACCACGAGGCCGCGGCGGTGGAGTGCACGGAGCAGGCGGCGGGACGAAACCGGGAACGAACGGTCTTCACAGCCTTCCGGTGATTCAGTGAGCCGGGCAAAAAGCAGACGGCTCGCTGTTCCGAGACGGCGCAACCGTTCCTCCGAAACGAGTCCGGTCGTGTGCCAGAGGATCCGGGGCTTGCGGGCAGGGGGGTTCAGGCTCTTGAAGGCCGGGGGCAGCACGCTTTGGAAGGCGAGCCCAGGAGCGACTTTGTAGTAATGGCTGGCCCAGAAGATGAACTCGCAAAGATCAGGCGTCAGTTCACGGCCGAGGATCTCCATGACGGGCCGAAGCCGACGCGTGGGGAGCAGGCTGGTGGGCCGGATCTCAATCACGATACCAAGGGCACTGCGCGACCCTAGGGGTACACGGACGCGCGCCCCAACGGTGGGGTTCTCCAAACCGGCTTCGGGAAGTGGCCAAAGGTAATCCAAGAGATCCAAATTCGGACAAAAAACAGCGACTTTCACGATCTGGGCCAGGCTTTTCTCCATGTCAACGCGCCCCCCCCGGTTGCGTTAAATCGGTAGGCCATGGCAAAAAAACGGTTGCAGTCGACGATGGCGGCATTTACGAGGATGATAGACGAGTCGGCGCTCTCATTCGGGCCTCGCATGGCCGTGCGGCGGGATGGAAAATCTTTGGGGCGACGGGCCGAACTCGAACGCTTCCTTCTGGACGTCGAGCGCAAGGCCCTGCGCATCGCCTCGTTTGCCTTGGGCCAGCGGGATGATGCCCTCGATGCCGTTCAGGAAGCCATGTTCAAACTGTCGCGTTTCTATGGGCATAAACCGGCTTCCGAATGGTCTCCCCTTTTTTATCGTATCCTCCATAATCAGATCCAGGATCTCCATCGTGCCCGTCATCGGCGGCCGGCGATAGCCGTCTTCCGGCCATCCAGAGATGCGTCTGAGGACGAGACCGACATCCTGGACAACCTTCCAGCAGCGGAACGGAACCAGCCCGAGGTAGCCTTTGAACGCGCTCGCGATCTCGAGCGCCTAACCCAGATCATCGCATCCCTCCCGCGCCGGCAGCGCGAAACTTTCGTCTTGCGTCTGCTTGAGGGTTGGGATGTCCGAACCACGGCCCGGATCCTGGGCTGCTCTGAAGGCAGCATCAAGACTCACCTGTCGCGGGCTTTGCATACCTTGCGTCAGGAGATGGACGGTTCGTCATGACCGAATCTGAGAACGAGATCTGGATCCGAAAGCTTCGCACCCATTACACGGAGTGGGAACGGACTGTCCCTCAGGAAACCTGGATGGCGCTCGCACGAGCCCGAAACCAAGCGCTGGCTGACGCTCCCCGGTCGAGGTTCCGGCACCGGATCTGGATTCTCTCCTGCGCCACTCTTGCTCTGGCCGCCATCGGCCTGATTTCGCTGTTCCCGCTCCCGACTCCAGGTGGGCGATTGGAGTCGGCGCATCCTGAAATTGTGAACGCGACTTCCCGCCTCCTCGGTCGTGGTCATGCCCGGCTGTATGAACACCTGTCCTTCTATCGCTGGCTCGCCCTTCACGAGAAGGCCCGGCTGGACTGACCGGCCCGTGCCTCGGGGAACTGGCTGTCGTGGAACCTGCCGGGTTGTAGTTTTTTTCGCCCTCGTGCTCGGATTCCCTGCGACGGGCTGGGCCACACCTCCACCTCCGGCCAGAATTCCGCAAGCTTTGCGTCCACTGCTTTCTCCCTGGGCCCAACGTTGGGATCGCATGTCGCCCGCTCGCCAGTCGCTGCTTCTCAAACGTGCCCGACGCTGGCAACGCATGAATCCACGCGAGCGGCAGCGGATCCTCCGGAATTGGCGCCGCTGGCATCGTCTGCCGCCTGCACTGCGCAACCGGATCCGCCATGCCTATCACCGCTTTCGGGAACTGCCTCCGGATCGGCGTAGGGCGCTCCTCAAGCACTGGCGTCAACTTGGACCGATCCAGCGACGGCGCTGGCTCCGACACCCCAAGGGCCGGCACATTCCCCATGCCTTTGGCCGATGGCCCGGGCACGGCCGGCGGCGGCACAATCTAGAGTGACTTGACGGCACTGACCAAGTGCCCGAGAACCGTCTTGGCATCCCCATAAAGCAGATAGGTCGACTCCGCTGAAAACAGCGGATTGTCGATCCCGGCAAACCCGGTTCCCCGTCCCCGCTTGATGACCAGCGTCCGGCGGGCACGGTCGACGTCTAAAACCGGCATTCCATATAACGGGCTTGCCGGGTTGACGCGGGCACCGGGATTGACCACATCGTTGGCGCCGATGACGAGCGCGACGTCAATCTGGGGGAACTCCGGATTGGCCTCTTCGAGATCCTGTACAAGATCGTAGGGGATACCGGCTTCCGCGAGCAGCACATTCATGTGTCCAGGCATGCGTCCCGCAACCGGGTGGATCGCAAAACGGACCTCCACGTTGCGCTGGCGGAGAAGTTCGGTAAGTTCCGCCAGTTTATGCTGAGCTTGTGCCGTAGCAAGCCCATAACCAGGGACAACCCGGATCCGTCGCGCGTACGCAAGCGTCACCGCCGCGTCAGGGAGATCCATCTCCTTGAAGGTTCTGCTGCCGGAGCCGTCAGCTCCGGCGACCTCACCGAAATGCGCGAACAGGACCTGGCCGAGAGAACGGTTCATGGCACGAGCCATGAGTCGGGTCAGCAGGATACCCGATGCGCCGACCACGGTTCCTGCAACGATCAGGGCCGGATTCCCGAGCATGAGCCCGTCAACCCCAACCGCAATTCCCGTCAGGGCATTGTAGAGTGAGATGACAACCGGCATGTCGGCACCCCCGATGGGGGCGGCAGCACCCACGCCCAAAAGCACGCTCAGGGCCGCGACGAAAACCACGAGCCCGCTGCGGTTCCCCGCATGGAGGATCAGTCCGGTGCCCAGTCCGAGAATCACCAGAACAAGAATGGCATGCACCCCGTTCTGGAACCGGAAGCGCAGAGGCTTGCTCCATCGTCCGGCCAGCTTGACCAGCGCCACCCCGCTACCTCCGAAAGACAAACCGCCAATCACAAGGGCCAGAAGCCCGAAAACGAGAATGAGCCCAGCAGGCCGTCCAGGCTCGAAGAGGCGGGTCACCACGATGAGCGCAGCCGCTCCACCGCCCAATCCATTGAAAAGGGCCACCATCTGAGGCATGGCGGTCATGGCCACTCGCCGGCTCTCGTACCAGGCAAACCCTCCACCCAGTCCGATAGCCAAAAGCGCTAGCGCCGCCCGCACACCGGTCACGGCGGGTCCAAACACAGCATTACCAACAATCGCGATCAGCATGCCCACGCCCGCGATGAAAATGCCACGGCGAGCGAGGCGGGGATGGCTCATGGCCTTGACCCCCCCGATCAGGAGCGCACAGGCAATGAGATCCGCAACCAGGGCCCCCTCAATCATCATGGGTTTCTCCTTGGCGCCCGCTCCGGAACAGGGCCAACATGCGCTCCGTCGTCACGAAACCGCCAACCACGTTGGCCGAGGCCAGAACGATACCAATCCAGGCGAGGATCTGGGCCGTTGGATCCCGCGCCGTGAAAAAGACGAGGAGCGATCCCACAAGAATGATCCCGTGGATGAAATTCGTGCCAGACATGAGCGGGGTATGGAGAAGGGCCGGCACCCGGGAAATAATCTCGTAGCCGGTAAAGGCCGCGAGCAACAGCACGAAGGCATCGTTCATGTCGGCGGATCCTCGGTAACCGTGAGTGGAGCGTCCCCGACCGAACGGATCCGGCCGGCATGGGTCCAGAGCGTCTCCCGGTAGACCGGATCCGACCAGTCCACCGCCCACTGCCCATTGGCCACAGCGGGCTTCAGGAAGTGCCAGAGATTCCGGCAATACATTTCGCTCGCGTGCCAAGCCAGATCCGCAGCAGGCAAACGCGGCGCCAGAATGCGGACCCCTCCCCGCGATACGGTCTCGCCCGGACGGCTCAAGGCGCAATTGCCGCCTTCATCTGCGGCCAGATCAACGATGACACTACCGGGCGCAAGCGCATCCACGTCTTCAGACCGGATCAGGCAGGGGGCCGGGCGCCCTGGAACAAATGCAGCAGCAATAATCACGTTTGCCGCTCGGATCTCGCGCTCTAAGAGCTTTCGCTCCCGCTGCTGTTCGTCGGCAGTGAGTTCGCGTCCATATCCACTCTGGTTCGCGGCAGCGAGTGCGGATTCAACAGCCCGCGCGCCGAGCGAAAGGATCTGTTCTCGAGCCTCGGGGCGGATGTCATAACCCGCAACCTGGGCACCCAGACGGCGGGCCGTGGCAATCGCCTGGAGCCCAGCGACGCCAGCACCCAGAACCAGGACCTCGGCCGGACGCAGCGTGCCCGCAGCAGTCGTGAGGAGGGGAAACACATGGCCGGAGGCTTCCGCCGCAAGAATGGCTCCCCGATATCCCGCACAGGTGGCCTGCGAGGAGAGTGCATCCATCGACTGGGCCCGTGAGATCCGCGGCAGATATTCAAGGGCCCAAGCGGTCGTTCCCAGCGAGGCCAAGCGACCTCCGAGGTCGGCCTGCGCCCAAGGCCGGAGTAACCCCAGCAGGCGGGTACCCGGCGTCATCTGCTCTGCCCCCGGAAGAGCGCCAAGCGTCAGTACAAGATCCGCTCCGGCCAAGGCCTCTGCGCCCACCAGATGGGGCCCATAGGCATCATCGGGGAAGCCCGCTGCCAATCCCGCCCCTCGTTCGACCCCGACCGAAAAACCCAATGCTTCAAATCGCTCGATGAGTTGCGGGACGATCGCAACCCGCTTGTCCCCCGAAACAGCCAGGGAGGGAACAAACAATCGCATGTCGGAACCCTTGATGGAGTGACTGCGTGATTGTAACGGATGACGGAAAGTGTGCGGGGCAGGGAGTCTTTCCGCCTACCGGAAAGCGTGTACAATCCTCCACATGTACTCCCTGAACCAGCAGGTGCTTCGCACCGACCCGGCGGGAGTGCCGCTCGAGTGGATCGGCTACCAGGAAGCCGTCAAGCTGCACTGCCTGAGCGAGGTGTGTGCGACCTTCGGACGGATGCTCTATCACATCCACGGTGGCACCAATGCCGTGACCGGAAGACAAAGCCGCATCACGATCCATGCCATCCTGGCGACACGTGCCGATGGCGCCCTTTATGACCGTGTTTTCCGTGACTACATTCCTCCCTTGAGCAATCGCGCCTTGTTTCGGCGTGACGCTCACCTGTGTCTCTACTGTGGCGATTCCTTCCCGACCAATCATCTGTCCCGGGATCATGTGACGCCACTTTCGCGGGGGGGCCGGGATGAATGGACCAACTCGGTCACGGCTTGCAAGCGCTGCAATAACCGCAAGGCCGGACGCACCCCCGAGGAAGCCGGGCTCGGCCTCCTGGCCATTCCCTTTGCACCCAACCATGCTGAGTACATCTACCTCAAGGGACGCCGAATCCTAGCCGACCAGATGGAGTTCCTCAAGGCACATTTCCCCCGCACCAGCCCTCTTTGCATGCGGGACTCGTAGGTTCCCCAAGACGATCTCCGTCCGTTACGAGGAGCCAGAGATCGTGGTCTGGGCTCCGCACTCAGGGCAACCTCGCCACTATCCGCCCGGGGTCAGCCACGGGGCTGGATCAATGGGGTGGACACCCTGCCGAATCTGGAAGTACAGTTCAGCGGCATGACCTTGGCCCAGACGACCGAGGGGATCGCCAGCATTGACCCAATCGCCCACCTGGTCATAGAGCAGGACATTGCGTGCATAAACCGTGTAGTAACCCTGCCCTTGAGCAATAATGAGCAGCAGGCCGAAGTGTGGGAGCCAGCCCGAGAAAACCACCTGTCCATGGGCGACTGCCCGCACCTGCGAACCCGATTGGGTGGCAATCCAGAGACCGTGGCTCAAAAGCAGGCCACCGGCCTCTGCGGATCCGAAACCACGGACGATTGTCCCGTGAACCGGCCAAGGGAGGTGACCGCGCAGATGGCCAAAGGGGATTCGCTCAATCGCACTGGATTTGGTTTCTGTGAGTGCCGGACGGGCAGGCAGACGCGCTAGCAGGGTGGACAATTCTCGATAGTGATGCCGAACTGCATGCAGGCGGAGTTCGCCTGCGCTCACCCGATTCGAGAGGGCATACAGAAGGGCAGCGCGCCGGGCTCGATCCGCCCCGAGAATGACCATCGTCCGCTCACTCGCTTCACGGATGGCGTGCAAGTGGTTCAAAAGCCGGGAAACGGCCAACCGCGAGCGGGAGAGCTGCTGAACGAGGCGTTCGGATCGCTGGAGACTGGCTGTCGCCGCCTGATTGATCCACCGCCATTCACCCAACAGCCGGTCCAGTCGATCGACCGATCCGCTCTCGAGCAAAAATCGTAATCGTTGCTTCGATCCAAGCATGAAGCGGATCCGCATGAGATGGAGCAACTGCTTCCGGCTCTCAAGCAAACGGAGCTTCAAAGCACGTTCATATCGCACCAGACGGATTTTCCGCTTCTCTTCCCCGCCAATCCGCCGATCGATCTTCACGAGGGCAAGCCGAGTCGCCACAATCCGTTGTGTGGTATGACGCAAGGCGAGGCGGGCTCGTGCCGCACGGCTCTTCGAACGAGCCAGAACTCGGGATAAGCCACGCATTTCGTGCTGGAGACTGGTCAGGCGAGCCGACGGAGACCGTGGCGGATGTCCCGCTGCCCATGCCACCGCGGCCACGCAGGAAAGCACGGCAAAACTCGAGGGTACCCACCATTCACGAATCAGGGTCCACCCGGGAGGGGCAGGGAACCGTCGGGGGCGCAAATCCAGTCTCCGCATGTGGATAGGCTATAATTTTCACTCAGAAATCTTCTACCGGCAGACGGGTGTGTCCATTCCCCTCCTGATCCAGCAGTTTACTGTCTTTGCGCATCACCATTACCTTCTGGTGGGAGCCTTTGTGATCATTTCGATCCTTTTGGTTGCAGACACGATCGAAAGGAAACGGCGGCAGTACCAGGAACTTGATTCGCAAGGTGTGGCCCTGTCCGCCAACCGCGGAGCATCCATCCTCGACCTGCGAGATCGACAGGCCTTTGAATCCGGGCATATCGCGCACGCTATCCGGGCTGACGAGAAGGACATTTCTTCACGTATTCAGGAACTGGCCGGTCGCTCCAGCCTCGTCATTTTATGTTGCGAGAACGGAGAGCGATCCTCGAAACTGGCCAAGCAACTCGCCGGCAAGGCGTCGGTTCCCCTAGCCATCCTCAAGAATGGGCTCGCACAATGGCAGAGGGACCATTTCCCGGTCATCCGGGGACGCGAGGGCAAGACCGGATGAACGAAATCCTTCTTTATACAACTCCCCAGTGTGGTTATTGCCGGATGGCCAAGGCGCTCTTCGACCGCCATCAACTGCCATACCGGGAAATCGACGTTTCAGGAGATCCGGAAATGCGATCCCATTTGCTTGAAATGACCGGCCAGCGGACTGTCCCCCAGATCTTTTTCGGAACCCGGCCGATCGGAGGATATGAAGAACTGAGCGCGATCGAGCGGTCTGGCAAGCTTCTTGAAATGGTCGGTGCTTCCCAACCCCGCGAACCGGAGCAGGCCGCGACATGACCGAACCCATCATTCTTCCCGAAACCCAGAGTCCAGCCGAGCGAGCTTTCACGATCGAGGCGATCTACCTTAAGGATTGCTCGTTCGAATCTCCAGCATCACCAGCCATCCTAGGTACCCCCAACCTTGCCCCCGAGCTCAAGATCACCTTGCAGACCCTCGTGAACGGCATCCGGGACAATCCGGACCTCAATGAAGTGGTTCTCTCGATCACTCTGGAAGCCCGCTGGCAGGAACGCGTGATCTTCCTCGCTGAAATTCATCAAGCCGGAGTGTTCCGTTCCCGGGGTTTCAGCGAACCGGAAAAAGGACCCCTTCTGGGTGCCCATGCCCCATCCCTCCTGTACCCGTATGCGCGCGAACTGTTGAGCAGCCTCGTCAGCCGGGGTGGATTCCCGCCGGTGATTCTCCAGCCCATGGATTTCGATGCGCTCTACCGACAACACCAAACCGCCCCCAGCAACGGCCCCACCACCTGACGGTTTGGTGAACCTCAAATCGCGCCTGGCGGTTCTCGGTGCCGGATCCTGGGGAACCGCACTGGCGGTACGGCTCAGCCGCAACGGCCACAACGTGAGCCTGTGGGGACGCGATCGGGAGGCGATCTCGGCCATGGCCGCGAGCCGGTGCAATACCCGTTACCTGCCGGAGGGGATCCTGCCCGAGACCCTGACCCCAACCGCCGATCTCGCTTCGGCGATCGCCGGAATCCAGGGCATCGTCGTGGCCGTCCCCAGTGAAGCCCTGCGCGGAATCCTAGGGCAAGCTGCCCTAGCGGGGCTCCCCCTCACCTGTCCGCTTCTCATCGCCACCAAAGGCATGGAACGGGAGACGGCACTCTTGCCGCACGAAGTGGGACAGGAGTGCTTGCCCCATCACCCCCTCGCACTGCTTTCAGGTCCAAGCTTCGCGGGCGAAGTCATTCGCGAGCTGCCGACTGCAGTGACCCTGGCCTCTCGAGATACGGCCACAGCCCAGTTCTTCGCCACGGTGCTCCACGACCGGGTTTTTCGGATCTACCGAGGGGACGATCTGGTGGGCGTGGCTCTCGGCGGTGCCGGCAAAAATGTCATCGCGATCGGTGCCGGTCTCTCGGACGGGTTTGGTTTGGGGGCCAATGCCCGCTCCGCCCTCGTCACCCGGGGCTTGGCCGAGCTGATGCGCCTCGGAACGAGGCTGGGAGCGAAGACAGAGACCTTTATGGGCCTTTCCGGCGTGGGTGATCTCATTCTCACCGCCACGGATGACCAATCCCGCAACCGGCGTTTTGGCCGTCTCCTTGCGGAAGGGTACTCGGTCGAAGAGGCCCACAAAAAAATTGGCCAGGCGACCGAGGGTGTCCGGACACTCGTGGCTCTCGAGCAAAGGCGCCGGAAGAGTGGAGTGGACATGCCCATCACCCAGGCTCTTCACGCTGTGCTGTACCAAGGCGCTGATCCGTTACGGACTCTCGCCGGGCTGCTCGAGCGGGGTCGGACGGACGAGTTTCCCGTCCGGGGATCCCTACATGCCGAATGAGCCCACTCCGCCGCTCCAGTGCATCTTCTGTGGGCTGGTGCTGAACAGCCCGATCGTCCTGCTTTCCGGATGTGTAGGATTCGGGGAGGAATATACCCGGATCGAAGGCTTTTCCCTGGCCAGAGTGGGAGCGGTCTTCCTCAAGGGAACGACCCTCTTGCCGCGTCTCGGCAATCATCCACATCGCCTGTGGGAAACCGCTTCCGGCTACCTCAACGCAATCGGGCTTCAGAATCCAGGTGTCGAGGCAGTCGTCCGGACAATCCTCCCTCAACTTGATTTTTCGGAAACCCGCTATGTAGCCAATGTGTCCGGCTCGACGGTCGAGGAATATGCGGAGGTTTCCCGCCGCTTCGATGATTCCCCGATCGATGCCCTCGAGATCAATATTTCGTGTCCAAACGTCAAAGAAGGCGGAGTCCAGTTCGGCAACGATCCCGACATGTCAGCACGGGTCATCGCGGCTTGCCGTGCCACGACGCACAAACCACTGATCGCGAAACTCTCTCCGAACCAAACCGATATCCGGACCAATGCCCGCCGCTGTATCGAGGCCGGTGCGGATGCCTTGGCCGTGATCAATACCGTCACCGGTCTTGCCATCGATCGCATCCAACGCACCCCGCTTCCAAGCTACGGACAGGGAGGTTTGTCCGGTCCAGCAATCAAGCCCATCGCGCTGCTCAAGGTCGCTGAAGTGGCTGAAATCGCCACCCCACTCGGTATTCCCATCATCGGCCAGGGCGGTATCACCACCACCGACGATGCAATTGACTTCCTGATCGCGGGGGCCACCTTGGTTGGTCTCGGTACCGGTCTTTTCTACAATCCGCTCCTGTCGAACGAGATCCACGATGGCCTGATTTCCTACCTTGAGGAAGTCGACCTTCCTCTCCACGGGCTCATCGGGACCCTCAAGCGGAGCTGACAGTCCTCGGTTTCGCCGATTTCCCCGGGGGCGGGCGCCCCAAGGGGACCCCGCACCAATCGGTCTTTACACGTTTACAATCCTTTAGCGTTCCCTTAAGCTGTAAGCTGTGAAAGCCTTGAAGCTGGATCATAGGGCCTAATCCACAAACACAGGGAAACCCGCGCAAAACCGAAAACCATGTGGAACCTGCGTAAAACCTCCCCTGCCCTTTCGAGCCTGACGGGGGTCGTGCCGTTCGGCGAAACCCTAGTCATGGCCCGAATCACCCGTAACCGCGGCTCGCGCCCCCGTCTCGAACACTACCGCGAGATGCCGGCCGACGGCGCGAGCACCCGGAACCTCGCCCATCTCATCCAGGAGGATACTCACGCACGGGACCGCCTTTCCCTGGTGACCCCCTGGGAGGCCTACAAGATCCTCTTGGTTGACGCGCCGGATGTCCCCCCCCAGGAGTTGCGCAGCGCCCTGCGCTGGAAAATCAAGGACCTGATCGACTTCCATGTCGATGACGCCCTGATCGACCTTTTTGAGCTACCGGTCGAT
>JAJYFY010000046.1 GCA_021785265.1 Pseudomonadota bacterium | reverse complement strand
GGGGTGAGGAAGACGTTGCCGCCGAGGTTCCATTCGTTGTGGGAGCCGAAGCTCTCGTTATCGGAATGCCTGAGGGTGGCGAGAAGACGGTAGCGGTGCCAGTGCCAGTCGTTTTCGGCATAGACGGAACGGGTCTGGGTGTGGGCATCGTAGGCCGTGCCATAAACCAGGGAGGCGGTCCGTTCCTCCTCGAGGGAAATCCCCGCGGTGAGGAGATCGGTTCCGCTCAGGACGAAATTGTTCTGCCAGTCGGCCGTATAGCGGCGGGTCAGCGCAAAGTCGGGGCTCTGGTTTGGGTTCAGCGCGTCTTTCTGGTTTTGGCCCAACACGTTTTCGTAGCGGCTGATGAGCCATTCGCTGGACCAGCCGGAGGTCAGCTGGCTTTGGGCCTCGAGGCTCAGGATACGGTCGTTGTAATCCTCGCTGGCGGGCGCCAGGTTGAAGTCGACGTAGTCGGTTTGTCCCGTGGATTGCCACTGGCGGAGCTCGAGGTCACCCGTGGGAATCCTGAACCGAAGGAAGGCATTGAGGGTCGTATTGGTGAATCCGGCGGAGATCGGACTCGCCGTCTGGGGCGGGAAACCGTCGCTCTGCTCGTGGGAGACATTGAGACCCCCCTGGACGGCGCCCAGACCATCCGCAATTCCGGCGTTCTCGTCGGTCGTCCGGAAACGGCCCCCGCCGACCCCGACGTGGGCATGGAGCCGGTGGGCACTCCCCCGCGTGATGATATCGATGACGCCACCGATCCCGTCCGAACCGTAAAGGGCGGCGGTCGGTCCTTCGATGATGACGATGCGCTGGATATCGTCGAGCATGAGGTTCTGAAGCGGGGGTTCACCGATATTTCCGCCGTTGACCTTGACCCCATTGATGAGCACGAGGGTTTGGGTGCTATTCGCACCCCGGATAAAAAGCGAGGAAGGTTGACCGGGTCCGCCCGAGGTCGCGACGTCCAGGCCGGCGTAGAAGCGCAGCAGTCCGGGTACGGTGGACGCCCCGCTCTCCCGGATCTCCTTTCGGGTGATCACGATCGTGGGTTGCGGAATGGCATCGAGGGGGAGCGGGGTCCGGGTGGCCGTGACCACGATCGGATTGAGCGGGTAGGGGGTTTCGGAGCGGGCCGCAAGCGGCACCAGCCCGGCCAGGAGAAGGGCTACGGAAAGAGTGGATCTCAGGGACATGGTCAAGGCTCCTCGGCCTGCACGCCCGCAAGCCGGTGGTCTTTGTGGAACCGGCGTACGGGTGGTGTTCGAGAAGCTTGCGCTTGCTCAGGCCGCCCACCGCGACACCGGAGGATGTTCGCCAGAGGCCGGTCTCCGGGCTCGCGAGGGTCCTCGGTTGAGGAGGGGCATGACCTTCCCGCGCAGCTGCGCAGTGGTTTTTCATGCCTTGACCCATCGCCTACCGTTGCGGGGGCAGCGCCGGCTTGACGTCCGCGGACGAGACCGGCTTCCCATGTTCACCCGAGGGTGAACGCCAAAGGCAGCCCAATGTAACAGGGCCCCCCCCTGTGGTCAAGCGAGATTCACTGTGTGGCTCGCGCCACGCCAACCTCTTTCTGCCAGGTTTCATCCGTGCCGATTCCCTCCACTTCGCCGGGCTTCCCCGCAACGCTGCCGGTGCCCAGCGGCTTCCGGATCGCCCGCAGGCATTCGATCTGATCCTCAGCCTGCAGGGGGATCCGAACACTCTCGAAAAAGCTCACGCTTCACCATGAGCCGTCTCTGGACCACCCCGGGAAGCGTCATTCTGACCTCATTCAGTAAAAGATCCGCTGATCCACTCCGTCTCAAGTGAACATTTGGCTTGGGAGAAAAGTGGGCGTTTCAGCATTGGATTGACCTCGCAACCGCAGCCGGTTTTGACAGTCGGATATCTTGACTTACTCTTAAATTTTCAGAGTACTTTCTCGTGCCGGGCTTCGTTTTGAACGCAAACGCACAGGTTCGTCGGGAGTAAGCAGCCGAGGAGAAATGAGCGATTTCGACTATTCGCAGTTCGACGCGTTCCTCAATTCGCGCGTCCGTCTGGCCGTTATGGCAACGCTTTCAAGCGTTGAGGAGGCGGAGTTTATATTCTTGTGCGAGCGGATTGGTGCAACCGATAGCGATCATCTTGGAAAACACCTGCGCGAGCTCGAGGACGCCGGGTACATAGCGGTGGAAAAAACCTTTGAGCGGCGCAAACCGGTCAGCCGCTATTCCCTGACCCAAAAGGGGCGCGAAGCCTTCTCGGTCTACCGGGAAAGAATGGAACAGCTGATTCGCGAGCTGGACGTGTAGTCGCGTTCCCAGAAACACCAACGAAGTTCTCTGCTGTTGCAGTTGGGCCTCCCGGGGAAGAAAGTCCGGAGATCATGCGGTCAAACCGAAATCTCGTCACCCCCAACGCAGGCATGATTGAGGTTGTGGGAATCGCCATCTTGCAGAATGCGTGTTCATCGGTTAATCTAGCTATAGTCTAGATTAACCCCCCGCTCGCCATGCCCAATCCTTCCGTTCCTCTTGCCGAGGCAAAAAACAAGCTCTCCGAACTGATCGATCGGGTCAGCCGGGGTGAGGAGATCGTCATCAGCCGTCACCATACCGACATCGCCCGGCTCGTTCCGATCGGGCGTTCGCCCCGGTGCGACCTCCGCGAGGCCATCGCCAGGATGCGCGCGACCCGCAAGCACAGAAACGCCAGTGTGGAGGAGGTGCTTGAGTGGCGCAGTGAGGGACGCCGTTGAAGGCGGAGTTCATTCTGGATTCCTCGGTTACCCTGTCGTGGTTCTTCGAGAATGAAGCCACAACCGCCACGGATGAACTTCTGGATCAGCTCAACAACGAGGCTCGCGCCATCGTTCCGGCCCATTGGGCATTGGAAGTCAACAATACCCTGCTCATGGCGGAGCGGCACAAGCGTTCGACCATCGCCGAGTCGAGCCACTTCCTGGTCATCCTGGACGCGCTGTCGATCGAAACGGATCAGGAAACCTACGCCCGAGCAGGCAATTCAAGCCTGGCGCTGGCGCGAACTCAGGGACTCACACTCTATGACAGCGCCTATCTCGAGCTCGCGATGCGACATAGTTTACCCTTGGCGACCCTCGACAAAGCGCTGCGCGCCGCGGCCAAAAATATCGGGGTCCCCTCTTTGCCCAAGGAACTCTGATCTTTACCGTCTACCGGGCGCCGATGGTTCGGCCAAGTGAGAGATCCCCCATGACAGGCTGGTTCGAATAATCGTCATGCCAGGAGAACATTGGGTCAGTGGGTGACCGTATACCCGACCCGCAAGATCAAGAAGGACTGGCGAGCGTGATGAGAGTGCGCTTCGAAGCGGCTCACTGGCCGTGGGCTTTTGCTTCCCCGCAATGGGATTTGCCACGCCGATCTATAATGAAGTAACACAACTCGGGTACCCCATGAGGGCCTTCACTGGAGTCCGCCATGTCGCTTGATGCATTGAATCCCGGCCAGCCGCCCCACGATTTTCACGTCGTGATTGAAATTCCCGCGTGGGCGCCACCCGTGAAGTACGAGATGGACAAGGCGTCCGGATTGCTCCAGGTGGACCGTTTCCTGTCGACGGCCATGGTTTATCCGGCCAACTATGGGTTCGTCCCCATGACCCTGGGGGAGGACGGAGATCCGGTGGATGCCTTGGTGGTCACGCCACATCCCCTGGTCGCAGGCTCCTTCATCCGCGCGCGGGCGATCGGCCTTTTGCGCATGACCGACGAGCATGGACCGGATGCCAAGCTGTTGGCCGTTCCGGTCGATCAGGTCTGCCGGAACTACAGTGCCGTCCGCGAACCGACCGACTTCCCAGCCTGTGAGCTCGATCGGATCGCCCACTTTTTCGCCCACTACAAGGATCACGAGCCGGGCAAGTGGGTGCGGGTCGAGAAATGGGAAGGATCCCAGGCGGCCGCCACCGAACTGACCGAGGGGATCGGTCGCTATCCGGGCAAGCACTAGGAATCCCGTCTGATCCGAGGCCGTCTAAAAGACGTCGAACACGAGTCCCCGGGGAGAGTGGGCCGCGACCACGTCGGTGCCGTAGAGGGCGGTCAAATGATCCGGCGTGAGGCAGGCCCCGCTATCCCCCATGACGGTCCGGCCGCCACCGAACAAAAGGAGAACCCGGGTGGTGAACCGGACGGCGGCCGTCGGGTCGTGGAGCGCCATCACGACGGCCTTGCCACGCTTTCGGGCCAGCCCGACAAAGTGTTCGAAGAGCCGTCTCTGGTAGTGGAGGTCGAGCTGGGTCGTGGGTTCATCCAGAAGATAGAGATCGGGATCCTGGGCCAAGACCAGTGCCACCGAAAGCCGGCGGCTTTCCCCGGCGGAAAGAGCCTGGGAGGGGCTGTGACGTTGCCCGTTGAGACCGGTGATCCGGAGTGCGGACAGGGTCCGTCGCAGATCCCCATGGTGCGGTCGGTCCCAGAGCCCGAGATGGGGATGTCGGCCGAGCAAGGCGGTTTCGAAGACGGTGAGCGGGAGTCCGGTCTCCTGGTCCTGAAGGAGAATCGCCATCCGGCGGGCTCGTGCGCGTCTCGGCCAGCGCTCGAGTGGCTGGCCACCCAGCTCAATCGAGGCCAAGGTCGGGGCCGGGCGGAGCCCGGCCAGGGTCTTGAGCAGGGTGCTTTTCCCGACCCCGTTGGGACCCAGGATGCCCCAGATTTCGCCCGGCATCACGCGCAGAGAGAGATTCTGGCAGATGGTATCGCGAGGGCTTTTGAGATTGAGGTTCGCCACCTCGAGTGCGGGGGTCACGAGCGGAGGATCCCGGTCCGGTTCGAACGGGCGAGCAGCAGGAGAAAGAGCGGCACGCCGAGAAAGGCCGTGAGCACGCCGACCGGCAGTTCACGGGGGGCCAGGAGACTCCTGGCCAGGGCGTCGGCGGCGACGAGGAGACTGCCCCCCCACAGTCCGGCCAGCGGCAGAAGCTTGCGGTGGTCCGCGCCCACGGTCATCCGTACGAGATGCGGAACGATGAGACCCACAAAGCCGATCATGCCGGCCTGGGTGACGGCCAGCGCGGTGCACAGGGAGGCAAAGAGGTAGAGGCCTAGGGTGAGTCGGCCGGTGTGGACCCCCAGGCTTTGCGCCGTCTCGACCCCTCTGAGGAGCACGTTGAGCTCACCGGCAAACGGCCAGAGCACGAGGATGGCGAGGAGAAGGGCGGGAAGCCCCATTCCAGCGGCCATCAGGCCCGGGCTGTAGGCCAGGCTGCCCATGAGCCAGAACAGAAGCGTATGGAGCGTGGGTTCGGGCGAGAGTGCGAGCAGGAGCGTGACCACGGCACTCAGCCCGGAGGCCATGATGATCCCGGTCAAGAGGAGCCGGATCGGGGTGATGGGTCCTGTGAGACGGGTGAGAAGCAGGAGGAGGGCCGTCGCGAGTGCGGCTCCCAGAAAGGCATTGCCCATGACCCAGTAGAGGGGCAGGCCGATCATGAAGCTCAGGAGTGCTGCCACGGCCGCTCCCCCGGAAACGCCGAGCACGTAGGGGTCGGCCAGGGGGTTGCGCAGAAGGACCTGGAGCAGGGCGCCCGACAGGGCGAGCAGGCCGCCGACCGAGAAGGCGAGGAGGATGCGGGGAATCCTGAGCTTCCAGATGATGGTCTGGACGACCGCCGGCCCTTCGTGGCGCAGGGCCTCGAGGATGCTCAGGGGGGGGAGAGCCACGCCGCCCAGCATGAGCCCGACCAGGCACGATCCGGCCATGATGGCGATCGTTGCCGCGATGAGCAGGAAGAGGGGAGGATGCGCGAAAAGGGGAGGGTGTTCCCGTCCGCGGGAAGGGCTTAGCCCCACGAGTCCGGTCTCAGGACGGCCAAGAGCACGATGGCGATCAGGAACAGGGAGGGGAGTTCGTTGAGCCATCGATAGAAACGGGGGGGTCTGCGTGTCGGCTGGCGGTGAAGGTCACCGACCAGATAGCCCAGGTAGACGTGATAGGCAATCAGGCCGCAGACCAAGACCAGCTTGATTTGAAGCCAGAGGGGGGGTGGCCAGAACCAGGCCACCAGCAGCCAGAGACCGAAGATCACGGTGGCCGCCCCACCGATGGTCATGAGCGCAAACAGCCGGCGTTCCATCACGGTGAAACGCGCCCGGGCGGACTCCGCGAGTTCCGGATCGCTGTGGTAGACAAAGAGTCGGGGGAGATAAAACAGGCCGGCAAACCAGGTCACCATGAAGATGATGTGGAAGGCTTTGATCCAGGCCATGTCGGTCCCGTCCGGAAGTGGCCTCTTAGGTTAGCGCAAATGGACGGTCAGATGAACCGGAACCGGAGGGCAAAGGGCCGGACATGCGGGCCGGACCCCCGGGAATCGTCAGCCCAAAGCGAAAGCGTTTAGGATGATGAGGTCCCGGAAGCGACAGGTCCGTTGTGCCCCGCCTGATCATCCAACACTATGCGCCCGAGCGGATCTGGCTCCTCCGTATCGCGGTGGTTCTGCTTTTTCTGGTTGCGGTCCCGGCCGCCTACTGGATCGGTGAGATCCAGGCCGGCTACAACCGGTTCGAAGCGCACAGCGAGATGTCCGGCTTGCGCCAGAAGACCCATGTGCTCCAACTCCACCTGCATCGCTTGAAGGAAGCGCTTGACCACGAAAAGGAGCTGAACCGGGTGGATGGGCTTGCCCAGGAAAAAATCAAGACCCGGATCGTCCGGATCGAAAACCGCCTCCTGACCCTGCGTGAGCGACTGGATTTTTACCGGGGGATCGTGGCCCCCTCCAAGCTCAATCACGTTCTCCGGATCCAGGGACTGGACATCATCCATACGCGGGGGCATCATTTTGTCTACCGCCTGGTTCTGATTGCGACGCCCGCGCATCACGAGTCCGTCCAGGGTGAGGTCGAACTGACCGTGGTGGGACGCGCGGATGGCCGGCACGAGGTGTTGTCCCTCCGAGCCCTGGCGCCCCGAAGCCAGGATCCTTTGCCGTTCGGGTTCAGGTCCTACGAGGATCTCGTGGGGCACCTGATCCTCCCGCGGGGGTTCCAGCCGAAGGAGGTCCATCTCGCCGTTCTGGTCACGGGACATCGCCATCCGGTTTTGTCGCAGACCTTCGAATGGCCCGTTTTTCTTTCCTGAGGATCGCTCCATGCTCAAGTCACCGAACCCTCCCCCACCCAAGATTGCCACCCTGATCGGCAGCAATACCACGCTCACCGGCGAGGTCCACTTCCAGGGCGGACTCCATGTGGACGGTCATATCCACGGCAATCTGGTTTCGGAAGGTGAACGCTCCCTCATGATCATCAGCCCCACCGCCTCTGTGGAAGGCGAGATCCATGGACATGAGGTGATCATCAATGGACGGATCCAGGGGGATGTCTACGCCACGGGCCGACTGGAGCTCGGTGAAACGGCTCAGGTGACCGGTGACGTCTACTACGGTGCGATCACCGTGGCGATCGGTGCCACGGTCAACGGGCGCCTCATCCACCGTCCCGGCGAAACCAAGCTGATCGAACATCGGCAGGGGCCCAGCCTGGACTGATCCCCGGTCCAGGCCCTCATGTTAGAATGAATCCATGAATGAGGTTTCCCCGGTTCAGGAGTTGGGCGGTGTGGTATTCACCGAGGCGGCGGCACGCCGGGTGCTCTCGCTGATGCAGGAGGAAGGCCGGACGGATCTCAAGCTGCGCGTCTATGTCAATGGCGGCGGCTGTTCCGGTTTCCAGTACGGATTTGCCTTCGAGGAGGCCGTCCAGGAAGACGATCTTCAGGTGGAGCGGGAGGGGGTTGTGCTTTTGGTCGATCCGCTCAGCCTGCAGTACCTCCAGGGAGCGGAAATCGATTACGCCAACGACGCCCAAGGCGAACAGTTTGTGATCCGGAATCCCAATGCCGTGACCACCTGTGGTTGCGGGTCCTCCTTCACGGTCTGATCCCCCCCCACCGATACCGGAGTGCATCCACCCGTCCATGGGCTGATGTCGGGATGGTGCATGTATATTGAAGAGTCTTCCCGCGCTTTTCCAGGGCAGCCGTCTTGCCGTTCGGCCTCTCCTCAATCCATACCAGCGGTGTGCAAGCGCGGTATCCCTAATCCGCCGCCGGGGAAATCAAGAATCGTCCGGCCCGTCCGCGCCAGTGGCCCGGCCCTGTAAAGACCATCACCAAACGACCGTTTTCTGATCGCGCGAGTGCACGCTCTCGGACACCGTCACGCGGCCGGCCTGAAGGTGATGAGACCGCCTTTGCCGGCCTTCTTGTGCGGCCGCACCACGATCTCGACGTCGCGATCAAACGCGGTGAGGAACCCCATGAGCCGATCGACGGAGTATTCGCGGAAGTGGCCCTTGAACAGACGGGAAACCTCCGGCTGGCTGATGCCCATGCCCATGCCCATGCGTTCCCCCGCCTGCGCCCGCGTCAGCTTGCGCTCGTGCGTGAGCCGGTAGAGTTCCGAGACGATCTGCGCCTTGAGGAAACGGGTCCCTGCGTCCGGCAAGCCGAGGTCGGCGAAGATATTACCGCCGCCCATTTCAACTTTGACTTTACGAGTCATGGTTTCTGCTCCTGCTTGAATCGCTCGGCATGATCCTTGGCGGCATCCTTCAGCCGGTGTTTGATGAGATCGATGCCGCTTTTTGGCGTAGCGATTCCCCGCTTCGACTTCTTCTTGAAGGCGTGTATGAGTCCACCCCCTTTGGCGCTCGGGTTGGTGTTGGATGAGGAAGGATAGCGGAGATTGCTGGCCGAGTGCATGGTGCGGGCGCTCGGTGTTGTAGAACACGAGCCCGTCGTCGAGTTTCCGGTTGAAGAGGGCGAGATCGGTGAAGAGGAGATCCTCAGGATAGTCCACGAAGGACTCTTGCAAGGTGCGGTTGAAGCGCTCGGCGTGGGCGTTCATCTTGGGGCTCTTGGGGTAGGTGTACCAGCGTCGGATACCCTGTTCGGCCAGGACCAGGGCAAAGCTCACTTCGAACTCACGACCGTTGTCGGAGAGCACGATTTCGGGGGGCTGGGGCAAGCGGCTCAAAGTCAGGTCCCGTGCTGCACGGGTATGACGGGTCTGCTGGGTGGGGCCCGCCCAGGCGAAGGCTATGCGGCTCGCCGGGCGACGGCGCGTTCCCGCCCGGCTATCCCGATTTGGCCATGATCACACGGAAAAAGTATACCTCGCCAGGTGCTTTTTTCTACCCACACTTTCTCGTCAAGAGCCCTTTTCCTTGTTCACCCCGTACTTGAGAACCCGCCCCCCTGCTGGTAGCCGGGATCGTTGACCATCTGCGCGAAGATCACCACTCGCGCCGCCGCCAACGGGCGACGCGCCCACCAGAGGTGCAAGGTGCTGGGGTGGCCATGACGGATAGACTTCTCGCGTGCGGCGGCGACGTTGATGGCATCGAGCGGCAGCGCGACTTCGATGAGTTTTTTGAGGGTTTTGATTGGGTACATGGATTTGTCCTTACTTCCAATGCGCGGGACGCTGGAGCATGAAGCCGTCTGCTCGCTGCACATGGGTCGGGAGTTGGGACTGACGCAGCTTGTCTTCACCGATGTGGAAAAAGCCACTGGCTGCTCGCGTCAGTTCGACCGATTGTCTGCCGGGCGGTAACACTACGACAATACGCTTTGCGGGGAAACGCTGGCGCACCTGTTGTACTGGCGTAGTGAGGTCACTGTCGGCAGAAACGAGCAAGGCTGTGTCGAAACGGTCGTCAAAGGCATCCGCCAGCATTTGTGTGGCGATATTGACGTCGGTCATTTTTTCTTCGTAGTCCGTCCATTGCGCGCCACAGTTGCGACATTGACGTTTTTTTTGCAGGTAATGCCCATAGTGAAGGGGAAGACTATCCTGTGCCGCCAATGCTTCCAGATAGGTTGTTTGACGCTGCATGTCCGCATGGTTGTTGCCCCTGAGCCGAATGCGAGCGGTGAAATAAT
The DNA here is from genome assembly GCA_021785265.1 of Pseudomonadota bacterium. Classification (GTDB taxonomy): domain Bacteria; phylum Pseudomonadota; class Gammaproteobacteria; order JAKAQQ01; family JAKAQQ01; genus JAJZIH01. The sequence continues at coordinate 3,623 of JAJYFY010000046.1, read as the reverse complement.
GTGTTGCCAGCAGTTGCTGCCCCGGTTTGAGTAGCGAATGAGCCAAGGCAGGAAGATCGAGCCAGTAGTATTTCTTCCAGTTCTTGTGCTTGAGGCCGAAATAAAGATTGAAGCCGTCAATGTAGGCGATCACGCGCTGCATTCACCACCTCCCAATCTTGTAAACGGCTTGACAATGGCAACTGCAATCGCCATAATTTGCGCTATCAACCCCGCCGGAGATCGCATCTCCGGCCCGACGCCTCCCTCGTGGAGGCGTCTCTTTTTGTGGTTCCAGAATTCCCGGCTCATGACGATTAACAATGGGTAACGGCTCCAGGGTTGAAAGTCGTTCATCCAGGAAGTGCAAGATTGAATGATCTTGAGCTTTTTAAAGTGCTGGTCCCTGTAACCATAGGCTCTGCGTATGGCATTTTTCGCCTTTTGGTTTGTTGACTCCACGTATCCCAAGGGAACCTTCCTGTCACAATAGGACAGGATCCCGTCAAGATGAGCTTCCACCATGGTGGCAAAGCGCTTGAGAGGCGTCAGACGACTCCATTTCAGGGCATCGACCCGTTTTCGGAAGAATTTCGCCGCCCAGGTCCGGGACCGGAAGTCCCAGAGGTGATCAAAGGATTCCTTGAGGACGTGGGCCTTGAGAAGCCGGGGACTCACAAGAAGGAGCTCCGAAAGGGCTTTTTTGGCCTCCGGCTTGAGATTGGATCTCCGGGCCAGGAGGACAAACTTCTTCCCTGGCAGAAGGCTCTTGAAGGCTCCTCCCAGGCGCTTGAACTCCTGCTTCCGAACCTCATTGACGGCTTCGAGGAGGTGCCGGATCCCATGGAACTTGTCATAAATCACCTGTCCCTTGAGACAATGCGAAAGAAAGCTCTTCCGAAAGGCCGGCCACATGTCCATCACGGCATGGGTGACCTTCTGGGCTCGCTCTTTCCCGAACCCGTCCCAAAAGGGCTTCAGATGCTTCCCTTCCACGATACCCAGAAGTTCCGGCCCTCTTGGGCCTTCCGGGGCACAGATCATCGTCCAATAGCTTTGCCCCCGGCCCGCGGCAATCTCGTCGAACCCCAACACGTCGATTCCGTCGAGAGGGCGCTCCGTCTGGACCTTTTCCATCATCGCCAGGTCGATCGCCTTCACAGTTCCCCGGTCAATTCCCAAAAGAAGGGTGCTGCCACCACAGAAGATGCCGAACTTCCTGAGGACGGCTGTCATAGCCGGGAAGGCCCTCCTTCCCGCACGATCCGCACCGGAAGGTCGTATTCGTCCGCCCAAGCGTGACAATCACCGACCTGTTCTCGACCTGAAGATCGGCGACCTGAAATCTTGGAAAACCCAGAAGAAGCCTGATAAGCTCTGTTTGCATCTGGTGAGCCCTCCGTGTTCTCATTTGGCCATGATCAAACGGAAAAAGTATACCTCACCAGGTGCTTTTTTCTACCCACACTTTCTCGTCAAGAGCCAAATTTTTGCGGAGCACAGCGATCCCCATGAGCAACGTGACCCACTTTCGACCGTCCAAAAAAAGAAAGTCCACGTCGAGGCGGACATGCCGTCGAGCCAGGTCGATGAGTTCAACCGCACGGTCGCTGCGCTCAACGACACCAGTCGGGCCCCTGCATGCGCTCGAGCGAAAACCCTGCTACCTGCCTGTGGGGCGCAGCTCCCCGATGTGCAGGCAAGACTGTAGGAGACGGCTCATGAAAGGCGCCCTCGTCGCGGTGCTGACGCTGCTTGCCACGGCGGCCGTGGCGGCCGTGCCCGCTATTCCGGTGACGGCCGCGCGCGTCATCTTTGCGCGCAGACACGCGCTGTGCAGCGCCGACGGCGGGCGCCTCTGGGGCGTCTCGCTGTGCGGCCCGCTCATGCTCGCCGACCCGAAGACTCATGCAGCGATCGCCAATGTCCGTCTGCCGGACGCCGAGCGCGTCGGGGCATACTACCGGTTCACTCTGCCGGCGAATCTGCCGATTGCGAACGCTCCGTTCGAATACGACGACATACGCTTCGCGCAAGTCATGTGGCCGATGACCGGTAGCGCGCAGGCACAGGCCGTCACCCTGATGCACGAGTCGTTCCATCGCATTCAGCCGCAGCTCGGATTCGTCGTGCACGGCGCCCGCAATGCCGCCGCAATGATCTCCGGGGACCCGGCGCTCGATACGGAGGCCGGCCGCATCTGGCTGCGCGGAGAGATTCACGCGCTGCGCGCGGCCTTGAGATCCACGGGCGCCGCGCGCAGGAAAGCGCTGGCCGATGCGCTGGCGTTGCGCGCCTACCGCGATGCAGTCCTGCCCGCGACGGTGGCGCCGGAGCACCTGCTGGACGTCATGGAGGGTCTGGCGGAATCGACCGGCATCGATGTCGGACTGCCTCCCGCGCAGCGCCTGGCGTACACGCTCCATGACATGAGATATGCCGAGAACGCACCGAGCTATGCGCGTGAGTTTTGGTACGCGATCGGACCGGCGTACTCGGAACTGCTCGATGCGGTCGAGCCACAGTGGCGGCGCGCGGTGACGATGAAGACCTCGATCGCGGCGCTTGCGGCACGAGCCTACGGCATTACGGTTACGAGGCCATCGGCGAGTGCAGCTCAGGCGATCCTTACCCGCTATGGTGGTGCCACGATCGAGCAGGAAGAAGCCGCGCGTGCCGCCCTGCAGGCAGCGCGCGAGGCTACGTACCGCAAGGAACTCGTGAAGGGCCCGACGCTGCGGCTGCCGATGATGAGATTCAGGATCGAGTTCAATCCCGCGGACGTCGACGGCTTTGGCCGCCACGGCTCGGTCTATCACCACCTGATGGTGAGCGCTCCATGGGGCAGGATCGTCGTTGCGCACGGCGACGCGCTGATCGACGCGAACTTCAGCACGCTGACGGTCGCTGCGCCCGCATCCCTCGCGGGTTCGCAGCTGCACGGCAGGGGGTGGATACTGACGCTGTCCCGGGGAACGAGGATCGTGCCGGACCCCGGAAAGCGCGGCAGCTACACCGTTGCAGTCCCTCTCGCAGGGTCGCGTCCGAAGCGCTAGCGCGTCATTGTCTTAGGATCGGCCATACCACGTGCCCTGCTCGAGCATCCGCACATCGCCGGGGAGCGGCCGCCGATGGACAGTCTGGCGCGGGATGAGGGCGAGATCGTCAGCAGCGCCATGGCCGCCCTGGAGAGGATCGAGGCGCATCCCGGTATACCGGACGAGCGCGCCGCCACAGGAAGATGTGGGCGCGCACCCGATGCTCGAGCCGATGGTGGATGGGACGCACTTTCAGGTCCACGGTCTTCAGCGAGCGGAACGCGCGCTCGACGTTCGCGAGCGCCTTGTAGTTTCTGACCGCATCGGCCGCTGACATGCGCTTTTTCGCGACTGCGGTGCGGAGCACACCGGTGCAGCTGAACCTTTTCACCTCCTACGAGTATGGGTATCAGTTCAAGGTCATCCTGACCAACGCCAACCGGTGGTCGAGGTGCCGGGCCAACGCCAGGGCATCCGTGCCGCGTTGGCGGTCAGTGCCCAGGGGGCGTTCTGCTTCACCCCCTACAAGGGCGGCCTGAACGGCGACTGGTTCGTGACCTTCCTGCGGCGCCTGATGCGCGGTCAGCGCAGGCCGCTGCTCCTGAT
>JAJYFY010000045.1 GCA_021785265.1 Pseudomonadota bacterium | reverse complement strand
TCTCGGGAAATCGACCTATGCCCGCTGTGGAATCATCGTCAACGTGACGCCACTTGAACCTGAATGGGAAGGGCATGTCACCCTCGAGTTCTCAAATACGACACCATTACCAGCGCGGATTTATGCTCATGAGGGAGTCGCCCAGATGCTGTTTTTCGAAGCGGATGAAAGCTGTGCGGTGTCGTACCAGGATCGGGGCGGGAAGTACCAGGGTCAGAAGGGAGTCACTTTACCCAAGGCCTGAGGGGACGGGTGTGGTGTCCGGATCCGGGAGGGAAGCGGACTGAACCGGAGGAGCCGCAGCGTGATCGTCGGATGATGAGGACGTATTTCCCGCGCAACGACCGGGATTTCACCCAAGGTGCGGGCACACCAGAAGATGAGCCGGGTTCCCTTTGGGGTTTCTGCGACATACTCGACCGTCTGGAAGATCCCGGCGGGGGTCCTCCACGTTCGTTGACCTTTCGGGGTCACGACATAGCGGTGAAGGTGATTGTGGTTGACGACAAGAAAGGTCGAAGGGGGTCGGCCCTGCAGCACGAGATCGCGGCTGAGCGCGATCTGGGCGGTCATGCGGTCCAGCATGCCGGGATGAAGGGGTAACGTGACCGACTTGGACCCCACCTGTGAATGGACGATCCGCTTGGACCAGTCAAAGCGCACGTCCTGGTCATGACGGGCGCTTCGGCCTGGCTCTGTCAGTCGGTAAGACAAGGGTTCAAGCCGACCGTTTCTGAGGATGCGGAAGTGGGCGGTTTCCGCCAGGCGAATATTTTCAAAGATCGAGAACAGTCCGTTGGGATGTGAGAAAGAATGGCATCGCCAGATGCCGGAAGCTTCCCGCCGCAACGTGATCCTGGAACGGCCGACGCCGAAGCCGTCGAGATAGACACTGTAGGTGGCTTGGTAAGGCAAGAGACCCGAGTGCGGACCCGGGGCTGCATGGGCGTAAGCAGGGAGCTGCGACAGTAGAAACACGATGAAAAGAAGGCCCGGGGCGAGCCGGTCGGGACGGAGAATGCGGAGCGGGGACATGTCCTTTACGAAAAGGGAAACTCGAGGGGAGACTCCAGTCTACGCCCTTTCCAGAACACGGCATCGGGGGCAATGACCAATCGACCATGGGCCAGTTCGGCCAAGACCGCCGGGTAGAGCCGATGTTCGGCCTGCTTGGTCCGCTCGATCAAAAAATCCTCGGTATCGGAAGATCGGATCGGTACACGGATCTGGGCTAGGCGAAATCCCGCGTCCACTTCCGGAACCACGAGATGGACCGTCGCGCCGTGTTCCAGATCACCCTGTTCGAGAGCCCGGCGGTGGGGATGGAGGCCCGGATGGCGTGGCAAGAGCGAAGGATGAATGTTGAGCAGCCGTCCGGCAAAGCGGTTGACCGTCTCCGCTTGCAAGATCCGCATGAAGCCGGCCATGGCGATCAGATCCGGGTGGCAGCGGTCGAGCTGCTCGTTCAGGGAGGATTCCCAGGTACTGCGGTTGGGGAAGGCTTCGAGCTCGAGACTGAAAGCGGGTATGCCGTGCCGCCGGGCCCGATCGAGGGCCGGGGCCTGTGCCCGGTCGCTCAGGACGGCGACCGGTTTGAGGGGGAGCAGTCCTGACTGGCTCGCATCGAGGATCGCCTGAAGGTTGCTGCCCGTTCCGGAAACCAGCACCGCCAGGGTTCGGGGGGGCTGTGGCGCCGGGTTCACTCGATCCGGATCCCGTGGCCAGGATCCGCCACGACCTCCCCGATCAGGTAGGCGGCCTCGCCGGCCGCCGTCAGGAGATCCAGGGTCTCCGGAACGCTTTCAGGTGGAACCATCAAAAGATAGCCAATCCCGGCGTTAAACGTCCGGTAGAACTCGCGGGTAGAAAGTTGGGCCTGATCACGGATCCACTCGAGAACCGGTGGGAGCGGCCAGCTCCGGGGGTCCAGAACGGCACCGAGCCCTTGGGGTAGCACGCGGGGGGGGTTGTCGATCAAACCTCCGCCGGTGATGTGGGCCATGGCATGGACGGGAACACGTTTCAGGAGGGGAAGAACCGACTTCACATAGATGCGGGTGGGTTCAAGCAAGCGGTCCATCAGCCGGGATTTCTCCACGCCGCCTCCCCGGAGGCCTTCCCGTTCGAGGAGCTTGCGGACGAGTGAAAACCCATTGGAATGCACGCCCGAGGAGGCGAGTCCGATGAGACGGTCACCGGCTCGGACACTCGAACCATCCAGGACTCTGGACCGTTCGACAATGCCGACACAGAATCCGGCGAGGTCAAAATCGGGGGCCCGGTAGAGTCCGGGCATCTCGGCCGTTTCCCCGCCGACCAAGGCGCAACCGGCCAGTTCGCAGCCTTGGCTGATGCCGGCCAAGAGCCGGCTTCCCTGGTCTGGGTCGATCCGACCACTCGCGTAGTAGTCCAGAAAGAACAGCGGTTCCGCCCCGTGGACGAGTACGTCGTTCGCGCACATGGCAACGAGATCGATCCCGAGTCCCTCCAGGCGGTCTTGAGCCAGACCGAGGAGAAGCTTGGTTCCGATGCCATCGGTTCCTGCCACCAGGACGGGATGGGTAAACCGGTCGACCGGAATCTGGATGAGGGCACCAAAACCGCCGATCCCAGCCAGGACCTCGGGGCGATGCGTGCGCGCCGCATGCGGACGGATCCGGTCGATCAGGGTTTCGGCGGACTCGATGTCCACGCCGGAATCACGATAGGTCAGCGGTGGTTTGGGCAGCATGGCAGTCGACGGGAAAACTCTTGGGTTATGTTATCGTAAACGGCCTCTACGCGAGGGTGGATTTGTTCATGGGTAGTCGTTCCCCTTACCCGTTCCGGTGCTTGGACGGGGCCAAAGGATCCCTTCTGCCGAAGATCCTGCTCGCGATCGGTCTCGTAATGGGGATGGCCCAGCCGGTCGACGCGACGGTCATGCGGCATGTTTTCCGGGTCGAACTGCCGGTCGCTCAACTGGCCGCGAGACCGTCAGTGGCCGACATCCGGCTGGCGGCCGGGATTTTGCTTGACCGGATTACCGGAGATCCTGACTTGGCCAACCGGGGAACCGTGAGTGCGCTGATTGCCGAGTCGGGTCAGTGGGTTGCCGAATATGGCTATCAGAGAGCAGGAGCCCGGAGTGGAAATCGGATCGGACTGAAGTCTCGACTCCCGTTCCGGCTTTGGATCCGTTTCGATCACCGAGCTGTTGAACGCGCGGTTTTCGGCGCACACTTGCCGTTCTGGGGAGACTTAAGACCCCGTCTTTTGATCTGGCTGGACACGGGCTCGAACTCCAGTGAAATCCTCTCAGCGTCATCTTCCTCCCCCTTGCGTTGGCACCTGAAACGGGTTTTCGGCCGTCTGGCGCTGCCGGCCCTGCTACCCCTCATGGATCTTCGGGAACGCACCGAGATCGGGATTCACAACCTGTCTCCACCAGCCTGGTCTCTGCTCCACCAGGTCTCCCAGCCGTACCATCCAGAGGCCCTGTGGGTGGGGCGCCTCCAGGGCAATGCAGCCAGTGGCTGGATGGGAAACTTTGCCGTTCAAACCGGCCACTTCACCCTTAACTGGCAGTCTCGGCACCTACATGTTCACCGCTGGAGGGTGTTGCAGTCCGCTCTGGACTACCTGGATTCGATCCTGGCATCGCGCTTCGCGGTGTTCGCCAGCCATCAACCGGTCCGTCTTTCCATCCGCATCCAGGGTCGACTGACGCTCCGGCAGGTCAGCCGGATCGAGAATTTCCTCCATCATCTTCCGGGAGTGACGCAACCGCGGCTTTTGGAGTTGGCTCCGAAATCACTCGTCTTAACTCTGGTCGCACGGATTGATCGGACTCATCTGGAACGACTGATGCTGCTTGCCGGACCTGGAATTCATCTCAAGCCGGAGCCTGGGCACCGGCTGGTTTTTGCACTCCAGTCCTGAATCTTGTGCGGCCCATGCGCCTGCGATCTCCTCTTTGGCCCAATCTCTTGTCCACAGCCCGACTTGTGGCCGCTCCTCCCTTGTTTGTCCTCCTTTTAGAAGGACGGCTGTGGTGGAGCCTCGGAGTTTTTTCTCTCGCAGCACTCACCGATGCCTTGGATGGCTTTTTGGCTAAACGTTATTCCTGGCAGTCTGCGACCGGTGCCTTTCTGGATCCGCTCGCCGACAAGCTGCTTATTTTTTCGGCCTTTGCTGCACTGGTGGTGACGGGAGTGACCCCGCCCTGGTTGTTCTGGACAATCTGGGGGCGGGATGCCGCCATGGGGCTCGCCGTGCTGGTCTGGTATGCGTGGCGAGGACCGTTTTGGGTGGTGCCCACGCGCCTCAGCAAGGCCAGTATGGCCCTTCAGATCCTGTATCTCCTGTTGACCCTCATCTTCCTGTTGCAAAAAAAACCGTTTCCCACCCTCTGGTCCGGTTTTGAGGAACTCGTCGCCGCCCTCACGCTCCTGTCTGGAATCGACTACCTGATCCGCTTCAGACGCCGAGCCGGTCATGAGCCAGTCCAAGGTTGAGACGGGTCGGCAGCTTCTCCTGTTTCCCCAGATGGGCACAGGGCCCAGTTTTGCCAGTTTTCGAACAGACTGCCTCACGCTTGTCGTTGAGACCTGCCAGGCGTTGGCTTTCGGCATGAGATCCGGTTACGCCGTCCTCTATGGACCGCCGGGATCCGGGAAAAGCCACCTCCTGCGGGCGGCCTGTCAGGCGTGGACCGGACGGGGAGGGCAGGCGGCGCTCTGGACTCCGGACCCCTGTGAGTCGCCCCCGGAACCGGGCGGATCGCTACCCTATGAGTTTCTGGCCATCGAATCGCTCGATCTCGTGGCAGGAGATTCCGAACTTGAACGGGCCTGTTTCGGTTTTGTACTGGCTGCCCAGCAGGGCCGGCTTCGACTGTTGCTGGCCGCCCGAACCCCGCCCGCCGCACTTCCCTGGAAACTCCCGGACCTGGCTTCAAGACTCGTGGCCATGACCCTGCCGGGGCTTACACCGGTCGCCGAATCCCTGTGGCCGGAGATCCTCGAGAGCCGCTGCGAGGAGCGGGGCATGAGACTCGAAACGGCGGCTTCCCGCTGGCTCATGCAGCATGGTCCCCGGCGGCTCGAAACCCTTCTTGGCGTGGTCGATGCGCTGGCTGATCGCGGCGGGGCGGTCGGCCGGAAAATCACGATCCCCCGAATCCGTCGCATGGTTCTGCAAAAGCATCCTGCAACCAGTTCCCCATCGGGGCTTAGGTGACGAGGTCCCGGACAAGGCATAGAATAGGACATCATCGCTGTGACGGCCGATTTCCCGGTGGCGGGATGCGGGGTGAGGCGGGAGGAGAGACTGTGCGCTTGCGACAGATTCCCGGTTCGAGGAAGAAGCGGGCCGTAGGTTTTCGAGCTCTGGGCGTGATCGGCTGCCTCTTTTTGGCCGGTTGTGTCGTCTCCCCTCCAGTCCAGGAGATGAGCGATGCCCGTCAGGCGATCAGTGCTGCCCGGGCCGCTGGCGCGATGCGCTTCGCCCCAGCCCAGCTCATGGCGGCACGACGCTGGCTGGAGGATGCCCGTCATGCGCTCCAAATCCATGATTATGGTTACGCTGCCCGAGATGCCCGAACGGCACGGCAACGGGCGCTGGCTGCCCTGCATGCTGCGTTACGCCGGGAACAGGCCTTGGCAGCCCATTACCACTCCGGGGGTGGCACCTCCGGACACGTCCCGACCTCACCGGGGAGGGGCGGATGACGAGGCGCCTTAATTCTTGACAGATCCCAAGCTTGCCGGATATAGTGAGTACGGGATCTGGGTCCCTTGATTCACTAGATTTACCGTGTGACAGGAGAGTTCACAATGACCAAAAGATTTTACAGAGTGGTTCCACTGGCCGCCATCGTGCTCTTGGCGGCGTGTGCAACGGTCAAGAAGGCGCCTCCGCCTCCGCCCCCGAAAAAGCCTTCATCGGCAACCCTGCAGGCCATTCAGGATGCGAAGACGGCCATCGCGCGGGCTCAGAAAGTGGGCTGCAATGTTACCTCCGAGCAGAGTGAACTGACCCAAGCACAAACGGAAGCCAAGATCCCGGACAACGCCAAGGCCCAGCAACTGGCTGACGCTGCCCGGAAAAGTGCCGATGCCTGCACCAACCGCTACTGGATGCATAAGGCGCGTGCACTTCTGCGGAAAATCCGGCAGTACACCAACCTCAATAGCAGCGAGCGTTCGAGCCTGCAGGAAGGCCGTTCCGATATCGCCAGCAACGAGGGCAAACCGGCCTATGACGTCCTGAGTTCGCTTTTGGCCGAGCTCAAGGCGGCCCGCACTACCTACACGGTGGTTCGTGGGGATAACCTGTGGCATATTGCCTCGAAGCACTCGGTTTACGGAAACCCCTTCGAGTGGCCGCTGATCTATCGGGCCAATGCCTCGAAAATCCATGACCCGGATCTCATCTACCCCAACCAGAACCTCAAGATCGTTCTGAACCCGTTGAAGAGCGCCGTGCATAGTGCCGTGCATTATGCGAAGACACGGGGTCCATGGCGTAACGGGCAGGCCCTGCACAAGGATCATGCGTGGCTGGCCTCGCAACAAGGCTCTCCTTTCTGAGAGAGGCTTGAGTCGGCCCACCCGTGGCCTGAGACGGGAGATCCCTTATAGACCCCGGCCAAAACGGCCGGGGTTTTTTTTTGATGGGTTCATCGTGAGGCAGCGAGCTCGACCCGGTGCGATGTCAAGAGGGTGGAATCATGGAAATTCGCAGGCAGCCTGACCTACACTATGCACCAGATGAGGCAAGCGGTCTCGAGACCGAGGTGGCTTGGTGAAAGAGCGTTTTCCCGGAAGGGTCGAGAATCCGGAGACGCAATCCGTTCGAGGGACAGTATCCCATGGACCGGTTCGGGACCTCCCGGCGCTCTCCCCTTGGATACTTTCGGATTCCCCCCCCGAAAACGAAAATCTACCACCTTCCGTTTCGCATCCGGGTGATCCGGCATCTCGGGCGGAGACGACTGACTGGGACTTTCGTGATCCCACGATCCTCAATCCCTGCTTTTTGGGTTCGAGTGGGGAGAATGGGGAAGTTTTCGAACGCCTTCTCGTGGATTTGGTCCGGGACCATCTCTATTGGAGGCGCAATTTCCACCCCGAGGATCCACCGCCCATTCCGATGCTTGCGGCGCATGAACCCTCCTATGTGGCGTTCATGGATCGTCTGCGGACCGAGCTCAACACGCTGACCGCAGCACTCAAACGTTCAGTTCCCTTTTTCAACCCGCGCTATCTCGGCCACATGGTTTCTGACACCTTGTTGCCTGGACTTTTGGCCCAGATGGTGACGACGCTCTACAATCCGAACAATGTGAGCCCGGAAGCGGCCCCGGTGACGCTTGCACTCGAACTCGAGGTGGGACGGCAGTTGGCCCGTATGCTCGGATGGGAGACCGATCCTGGGAAAACCCCGTGCGCCTGGGGGCACCTCACCTCGGGCGGAACCCTTGCGAATTTCGAGAGTCTGGTCAACCTTCGCGCCATCCGCTGTTTTCCCTTGGCGCTCCGGGCAGCTCTCCTCGCCGTACCCGGCGCGCCGGAATTCACCCTGAGTGACGGTCGCCTCCTGGTCGAGCTGGACGACTGGACGCTCTTCAACCTTCCCTTGGACGAAGTCATGAGCTTGCCGGCCCGGCTCCGAATTCCGCCAGCCGACCCAGCGGCTCTCCGGGTTTGGCACGATCTCCATGTCGTATTGGCGGACCTTCGCATCGAAAACACCGGACTCGTGGATTTTGCCCGCCATCATCCACTCTGTTCGACGATCCAGATCCTGCTCCCCCGGACTGCACATTATTCCTGGCACAAGGCGGCCCGTGCCCTGGGCTTCGGAACCAGTCAGCTCGACTTTCTGCCGGTTGACCGGAAGATGCGCCTTTCGCCACCCGGCTTGGAAGCTCGTCTGGAGAATGCGTGCCGGAACCAGAAACCCGTTCTCGCAGTGGTCGCCATGCTGGGCACGACCGAGTTTGGGACGATCGATCCCCTTCACGACATCGTCGAACTCCGGCGCCGATTCCGGACCCGGGGACTCGAGTTTGGTTTGCATGTCGATGCCGCCTGGGGAGGGTACCTGACCTCGATCTTCCGCGATCCGGACGGAGGCTTTCTACCCCATGACCAAGTCCGACGAGGCTTTGCCCACTTCCCCTCGGATTCCGTTTATCAGAGCTTCCAAGCTCTGGTTCACGCCGATTCCATCACGGTGGATCCGCACAAGTTGGGATACTTGCCTTATGGGATCGGCGGGATCGTCTGGCGTCACCGTGGGGTCCGGGATTTTCTGGGTGAGCGGGCACCTTATGTCTTTGATCCCAATCCCTCCGGATCCACCGTCGAGCCGCTGGGTCCGTATATTCTCGAGGGATCAAAACCCGGGGCCCAGGCGGCAGCTGCCTGGGTGACGCACCGCGTGCTGCCCCTGGACTGCCTCCATCTGGGTCGATTACAGCGCTTTACCATTCTGGCCGGTGAATACTTCTATGATCACTTGCCAGCCTTGACTGAGCGACTTCGGGGTGAGGCACGGGTTCTCGTGCCCTTCGAGCCCGATACGAACCTTCTCTGTCTCGCGATCAATCCCGAGGGAAATACATCACTCTCTGCCGCCAACCGCTTTTGCGAGTCCTTGTACAGCCATCTCCGTATCGATCCCACACGGCCGGTCCAGTTACGTGATTTTTTCAGCTCCCACACACGGGTCTCGGCCGAACTGCTGGGCCCCGAGAACTGGTCCAGGACCCTCGATGCCTTGGGAATTGATCCGGCGGAGGTCGGTCAGGGCGAATGCACCGATCTTTTCCTATTACGCCATACCCTGATGAATCCCTGGCTGCTCGATTCCCGCGAGGGAAAAAATCCGATCGATCGTTACCTGAAGTACTTGGAGGAGTTGATTCGTTCTGAACTGGATCGGGGAAGCTGGCGCCCGCCATGCGCTCCTTTGGATCGTCGTCCCACCTCGTGACGAGCTTGGCCCGGCAGATCAATCCGGTCGCTGGGGGGTCTCGAGGCGCTTACGCACGCAAAGCAGACGTTCGCGCACATTCTGTGCCAGCGCTGGGATCGCCGGATTTTCCGTGAGGCCAAGAACGGCCTCCGGGTCCATGAACGAAACCCGAGTACATTCCGGCCGGATTTCACGAACGACGACATTGCATGGCAGAAGCAGGCCGATCTCGGGATCGGCGGAGAGCGCCTGATGGGCCAGCTTTGGGTTGCAGGCTCCGAGGATCTGGTAGGGCGAAATATCGACTCCGAGCTTGTGCCGTAAGGTGGCTTGGACGTCGATGATGGTGAGGATACCAAAACCTTCCTGCTCCAGAGCGTGGGTGGTTCGTTCGAGAACCTCCTTGAAACGCTCGGAGATTTCAATGGAAAATCCATACATGGAAGACCCCCCGTTGTTAGCGTGAAGAATTCGAGCCCCGAATCAAGGGGCTAGACCCTTTCTGCCCGGATAAAGAGGACAGATGGAGGAAGGATACAGCGGGATGTTCGAACCGCCAGACGAGCTGGGTTCCGAAGTAGGAAAGGGCCAGGGCCGCAAAAGCCGACAGGGTCCAGCCGGCGGCCGTCCGCCCCCGCCAGCCGAAGCGGTGGTGCCCCCAGAGCAGGAGCCCGAACAAGATCCAGGCCAGGACGGACAGCATCACCTTGGGCCAGAGCCCGAGCGGACCCAAGACCCGGAAATAGGCGAAGCCGGTGCCCAGAGCGAGAGTCAGGAGTAGAAACCCCGCGATCAGGTACTGAAAGAGCATCCGTTCGATCACCAGGAGGGGAGGGAGGCTGCCGGGTCCTGCCGTGTCCACACGCCGTAGCCGCGATTCCCGAATCCAGAGCAAGATGGCGAGCGCGGCGGCGACGCCCAGCATGCTGTAGGCGGTCAGGGAAATCAGGATGTGGGCATCGAGCAGGAGATGGTCGGTCCGAAGCAGGAGCTCACCTGCCGGATAAAAGGGCAGAGTGAGTACGGCCACGGCTGTGAGTGGGAAAGCCACAAGCCCCGCGCTCAGGACCGGCTCGAACCAGGACCCCCCCCAGACGACTAGGCTGATCATGAAACTCACGAGGACCAAAACATGGATCAGGCTGAGGTTGAGTCCGTCCAGCTGAAAGAGGATATGATCTAGGAGAAATCCTTGGCCCAGGAGGGCCAAACCAGCACACAGTCGGCCCACCCCCTCGAGGCGGTGGGAGGGCAGGTGGCCTTTCAGGAACGGCGAGACGAAGAGGGCAGCCGCCAGATAAAAGATTGACACGGCAAACGAAACGAGCCAAAGCTGCATGGGTTCGATCTCCACCATTCGTCCCAGAACCACTGTGCCTATCGTAACAGGATGGTCCCGCTGACTGGGAGCCGCACCCGGTGGATTTAGGGTGGTGCTCATCCCTGGGGAAAGCGTGGATCCCCTCCGGACGCAAAGCACCAAGCCAGCGCAAGCCCCATGTCAAAGGGGCGCAAACCTTCCCGGGCTTGTTTGACCCGGGTTTCCCCGTTAAAATAGCACTTCTTTTTTCAAGGTCGGTCGATTCATGGTTACGATCCGGTTGGCTCGTGGTGGAGCCAAAAAAAGGCCCTTCTATCAGGTGATAGTTGCCGATCGGCAATCCTCGCGCAATGGCCGCTTCATTGAACGCGTGGGATTTTTCAACCCCATGGCCAAGACCCAGGAAGAGCGACTCCATCTCGAACGGGAACGGATCGCCTACTGGATGTCCCAGGGAGCGAAACCCTCGGAGCGGGTTGCCCAGCTGCTTGATCTCCCCCACTGACCCGCCGCCACGGGATTTCGGGAGTGAAGGACCACTCCAGTCGGCAGGCGAAGTGTTTTGTGGCCGGATCGTTGGCGTTTTCGGGATCCGAGGTGAAGTCAAGGTGGTGTCCTACACCGAACCTGAGGAACAGCTTTTGATCTATCGCCCGTGGCAGCTTCGGCTGACCGGGAGAGAGGCCTTTCCTGTCCAACCCACAGGCGCTCATCGTCGGGGCCACATGCTGGTCGTGGCGCTGGACGGATTTTCCGACCGGACCCGTTCCGAAACCCTGGTCGGCGGTGAAATTTCGGTGCCTCGACAGTGTTTCCCGCCCTTGCCCGATGGCCAGTTCTACTGGGTGGATCTTTTGGGACTCGAAGTCGTCGATGAGGCGGGAACCCGACTCGGACGGGTCAGTGACCTGACCCGGGGGCCGGCAGGTGACTGTTTGGCGGTGACCGGAACGCCTCCGCTGCTCATTCCGTTTGTCTGGAAGTCAACGGTGCTGTCCGTCGAACTCGAATCCCACAGGATCCGGATTCGTTCAGCCGAAGAAACCCTCCCCGGTGCGTTTTGATGTCGTGACCCTTTCTCCCGACCTCTTCGAACCGCTGAGACAGTTCGGAGTGATCGGGCGTGCCTTGCGGGACGGCCATATCGTTCTCAAGACCTGGAACCTCAGGGACTTTGCCGACCCCCCCCACTTTCGGGTCGATGACAGGCCCTATGGCGGGGGTCCGGGAATGGTGCTCATGGCCGAACCGCTCTGGCGGGCGGTAGAGGCCGTTCGCGGAGAGGCACCGGCGGGAGCACCCGTACTCTATCTCTCGCCCCAGGGCCGTCGCCTCGATCAAGCCCTTGTCGAGGAGCTGGCCGCCTATCCGGGCCTGATTCTCGTCTGCGGACGGTACGAGGGAGTCGACGAACGGTGGATTGAATCTCAGGCCGATGGCGAGCTTTCGGTGGGTGACTTCGTGATGACGGGAGGCGAGATCCCCGCGCTCCTGGTGCTGGACGCCGTGAGCCGTTTTGTGCCGGGAACGGTCGGAGACGAGCAGTCCCTGACACAGGAATCCTTTCGGGGTGGCCTCTTGGAGGCTCCGGCCTATACCCGCCCGGCCGCCTGGCGGGGACGGGAGGTTCCTGAGGTTTTGTTGGGTGGGCATCACGAGGACATTGCGGCGTGGCGCAGCACCCAGGGCCGCGTAAGGACGGGCCGTCGCCGCCCGGATCTCCTCACCCCAGAAACCGGATGCGATCAGGACCCACTTGGCAAAACCAAAAAATAACGGCACAATTAGCGGCTAGCAGAGGTTTTTTGACATGAACAAAATCATTGCGGAAATCGAAAGCCAGGATCCGCGCCCCGAGTTTCCGGAGTTCTCACCCGGCGATACCGTGGTGGTACAGGTGCGAGTCAAGGAAGGCGAACGTGAGCGTCTCCAAGCCTTTGAAGGTGTGGTCATTGCCAGAAAAAACAGGGGGGTCCACTCATCCTTCACGGTACGGAAGATCTCACATGGAGAGGGAGTTGAACGGGTGTTCCCGCTCTTCAGTCCGCATATTGCCGAAATTCAGCTCAAGCGCCGGGGACGGGTTCGTTCTGCCAAGCTGTACTACTTGCGGGGCTTGAGTGGAAAGGCTGCCCGGATCCGGG
Source organism: Pseudomonadota bacterium (assembly GCA_021785265.1). Lineage (GTDB taxonomy): Bacteria > Pseudomonadota > Gammaproteobacteria > JAKAQQ01 > JAKAQQ01 > JAJZIH01. The sequence goes on along the minus strand of JAJYFY010000045.1, from coordinate 1,166 downwards.
AAGACGTCTAGCCTGGGTTTCTCCTTCCATTCGCCATCCCGTCAGGGGCTCCTCAAGAGCTGGCGGATTCCAAACCTCCTGCTTCGTCCGGGACGCGTTGTTGTCGGTGCCATCTTTTTTTTCTCGATTCCCATAGCTCTGTCCACCTCGGCCTGGGGTGCGAGCTCACCGACCGCATCTCGCCCCTCACAGCTTTCGACCATCCGTCTGATTGAGCGTGGAGGAGCACCCCAACTGGCTCTCGCCTGGCTCCTTCGGGAAGCTCCTCAAAATGTGCGGGATCCACGCTGGACCTTGTGGGCCCGGGAACGGATTCGACTTGAGGAAAAGACCGGACAATGGTCGGATCTCGTCCGATTCGTGACCCGCCTGCCGGACGGGCTTCCCGCGGAGTTTGTCGACTGGGCTGAGCTCGCTGAAGCTCACGCGTTGATTGCGCTCGGTGATTTTCGTAGTGCCCGTGCCCTGATTCGATCCTGGATCTGGATGGGTCAGCGGATCCCGAGCGCCAGCCGCCTCCGTCGAGCGCGGCGGCTTTTGATCGACAGCTACGTCAATGGAGGTGATCTCGCGGATGCGGAAACGGCACTCCAGCTCTATCGGGACGATTATCCCCGGCATTCGGCTCCGCTCTTCGCCAAGGAAGCCCGGCTCCTCATTGAAAGCGGAAAAGCGCACGCAGCACTTCAGATGCTCAAAGCGGATCCTGCACCGGAAGCGCAAATACTCGCACTCAGGGCTCTTCTTGAATCCGGGCTCGATTCGCCACGCTCCGTGGCTGCAAAGGCCCTCCGCCTGGCCCGAAGCCCCCTTGCGCCCCGGCTCGAGATCGAAGCCGACCAGATTGCCTGGGGAGCGGACCAGTCGCAGGGGCATTATGCAGCGGCACTTCAGGTCTTGATCCGGATGCTGCGAGTGGCCAACCAGCCGAAAACCCGGGTGCATCTCTCCCGCCGTTTTTCAGCGGATCTCTGGCAAACCCTGGTCAAGCGAGGGAATGCGCTGGCCAATCAGTCCGGTCTGGTCGAGGGCCTCACGAACCCCTGGCTTGGATTGGCTCGAAAGGAACAGGCACAGGGACATGTGGATGCAGCCTGGGCAGTCCTTTGTGCAGTAATCCAGGGCTCCTTCCGGACGGCCGACCAGAATCGAGCGGCCGATCAACT
>JAJYFY010000109.1 GCA_021785265.1 Pseudomonadota bacterium | reverse complement strand
GGAGCCTGGAGCATGAGCCGGTCGAGGTGCCACCGCCGCCCGGACCTAAAAAGTATTGGACTCGTCAAGGGTTAGCAGAGTGGTTGGCGGAGAGCTTGTCCGGAACGGTCCCTACGGTGGTTGGCATTGATCACAGTTTTTCCTTTCCCCTGCGCTATTTCGAAGTTCATCGTTTGCCACCGGACTGGCCGTCCTTCCTCGATGATTTTCAACAGCATTGGCCCACGGACAACACAAACACCTATGTGGATTTCGTCCGCGACGGCCTGCGCGGCAACGGCGAGGCACGTGGCGGGAGTTCCCGCTGGCGGAGATTGACCGAGGAGCGGGCAGGGGCCAAATCGGTATTCCATTTCGACGTGCCTGGTTCGGTCGCCAAATCGACCCATGCCGGACTCCCGTGGCTGCGCTATCTGCGCAACCAGCTTGGGGAGCGGATTCATTTCTGGCCCTTTGACGGCTGGGAGCCTCCGGCAGGGCGCTCAACCGTGGCCGAAGTCTATCCCTCCCTTTGGAGCCGGTGCTACCCGCGAGAGGACCGCACCCCCGATCAGCAGGACGCCTATGCGGCAGCCGCTTGGCTGCGGCAGACCGACCTCGACGGCACGCTTGCCAGTTTTTTCAAACCATCCATGCTGCCTGGTCAGTACCCTGTTGCCAGGGTCGAGGGCTGGATTCTCGGAGTGAAGTGAGGAGTCGTATTGGCCATGGAATTGATTAACGCCATGCTGAAAGGACTTGCCGTAGAGGACCTGCGCGGCTGGGCCGGTAGCAAGATATTCAACCGCGGCAAGGACTACGTGGGCAACGTGTCCGATCTCGCCCGCACGGAGGATGGTGCCTTGGTGGCATGGGTCTCCGGCACTGGCGAGTACGCCACCATGGTCAGCCGGGATAAGGCTGGCGACTTCGTTTTCGACTGCACCTGTCCCTATGATGGTGGCGGACCCTGCAAGCACGTGGTGGCAGTGCTCCTTGCAGCGGCCGACGCCTTGAAACGCAAGCAGGAGATCCCGTTGATCGATCCGAACGACGATCGGTATGCGGAACTGGCGGATCAAGATCAGGACGATGATGAAGAGTATGACGATGAAGAACCGGCTACTCCGGCCCCTGCCCCGAAGCCAGCCCCCAGCTGTCCTTCCCCACGACTCAAGGCGATCTTGTCAGGAAAAACTCGTGAAGATTTGCTCGCCATGCTGTTCATCCTGGCGGGAGAGTTCCCTGAGGTTGCCCGCTGGATCGAAGAGTCGGCGCAGCTGAAAACCGGCAAGGTCGATGCCCTGGTCAGTTCTCTGCGCAAAGAGATTCGTCGCCTGACCTCGGAAGACGCCTGGTACAACCCTTGGAAAGACGAAGGGAGTTTGCCCGACTACTCCCATGTCAAAAAAAGGTTGCACGATCTGTTTGATGGCGGTCACGCCGATGCGGTCCTCGACTTGGGGGAGGAACTTTGGGAAGGCGGCAACGAACAGGTGGGCCACTCCCATGACGAAGGGGAGACGGCAGGAGAGATCGCCGACTGCCTGGCCATAGTCGTCCAGGCCCTGCCCAAGAGCAGGTTAACCGCCCCGGAGCAGTTGCTGTGGGTGGTCAACCACGAGCTTGAAGATGAATACGACTTACTGCCAAGGACAGAGGAACTGCTGACCGATCCCAGCTACAAACAGGAACACTGGCGCGATGTCTCTTCGGCCCTCGAACTCCGTCTGAAGGAACAGAAGGTGCCGAAATCATCGGATGCCTTTTCGGCGCGCTACCGTCGCGAAAAGGTGATGTCATGGCTGAAGAGGGCATACCAGCAAAGCGGACAAACGGAGAAGATCATCCCGCTGCTGGAGCAGGAGGCCGACCGATGCCAGAGTTACAACACCCTGGTCGAGGCCTTGCTGGCCGAAGGTCTTCGTGACTGTGCCCGTCAGTGGTGCATCCGAGGATTCGATAAAACCATTCATGAGGCGCGGGGCATTGCCGCCCGGCTGCAGGAACAGTTACGGCACATGGCCGAAGAGGACGGGCGGCTTGATCTGGCCGCCGCGTACAGGGCGGAAAATTTTTTTGACCACCCTTCGCCGCAGGCGTATCAGGAACTGCGTCTCGCTACGGAACGGATCAAGGTGTGGACTTTAGTTCGTGAAAGGGCGCTCGATTTTTTGCGGACTGGCCGGCGGCCGGTAGCCGGTAGCAGGGGCGAAAAGGAGCCGTGGCCCCTGCCGGAACCGGAAGTCAAGACGCCGCAAGCCTCGGGCAAGATGCGGTTCTCCAGATCCCCTGATGTGGAAATGCTCATCGAGATCGCCCTGCTCGAAAAGCGGAACAACGATGCCGTGGAGCTCTATCAGGAGTTGCGCAAGAGCAAACGCTGGGGAGTTGAGATTGACAAACAGCTGGCCAAGGCGGTGCAGAAAACACATCCCCAAGTCGCCTTGCAGATCTGGGAGTCCATTGCCCTGCGTCTGATCGCCGAGGTCAAGCCGAAGTCGTATCAGGAGGCTGGCGGGTACCTGCAGAATATGCGCAAGGTGTATGAGAGTACCGGCCGCCTGCCGGAGTGGAAGACACTGATCCTACGTTTACGGGTGGAGCACAAGGCCAAGCGGCGGTTGCTTGAGGTGCTGGATGGGTTGACGAAAGACAAGGAGATAGTGGAGTAGACCCTTGTTATTGAGCGGTGATGTGGGCATGGGCCTGATGATTATGGCTTCATAGGTGCTAAGCCAGGCCCCCGGAATTCACTCCAGCACTTGAATCTGATACCCCATCGCCCGGTAACCTCGCTGCCTCTTCTCCCACATCCTGGCAAGTTTGGGATTGTCACTCTCGACATAGTCATAGATGCGCACGTCTCGCTTGCCGGCATGTTCTCGGTGCAGACGGCCAGCATACTGCTGAATTGTCCCCTTCCACGAAATAGGCATGGCGAGCACCAGGGTGTCGAGGGGAGGGTGATCAAACCCTTCCCCGATCAATCTGCCAGTGGCAAGAAGAACCCTGGGTGCCACATCGTCAAGTTCTGCCAATTTTTCCAGGACAACTCGCCGTTCTTTCTTCGTCATCCGCCCATGCAATACGAAGCAGTTTTCTCTGTCGTCCCCCAAATCTTTACGCAATGACTCAAGGTGCGCGGCTCGTTCAGTGAGGACAAGCACCTTGCGGCCCTGGTCATAGGCGGCACAAATGTCCTGAACGATATGCCGGGTACGGTCGCGGTCATTCACCAAGGCGCTGAACAATTCCTGAATCTCCCCCTCTGGCCGCTGTATAGGGCCAATCAGCCTCTGCGCCCAAACCTCAAGTTGGGCAGGGGCGTTGACCGGCTTGACGGCGTTATGCCGGATCGGGCCGCACTGCATGAAGATGATCGGATGGTGTCCATCGCGTCGGACTGGAGTGGCGGTCATGCCGAGCACATATTTGGCCTTCGACTGCTTCAGGATCTTCTCGAAAGAGAATGCCGACAGGTGATGACACTCGTCAACGATGATCTGTCCATACTCAGTGTTGTCCGGTTAAGGACTTGCATGGTGTAGTTCCTGCCCATGTTTGTGCTGCAGGGTGGGGCCTGAAGGGTGATCCCCCCCCCCGGTTCTTGTTTCATTTTGGATTTGATATCGTAATTCACGAACCCTTTTGATGGTTACCTTCTCACTATGCTTTTCGTGGCAATAGATGGCAAGGAGAAGATAGGTAA
>JAJYFY010000044.1 GCA_021785265.1 Pseudomonadota bacterium | reverse complement strand
AAACGCGAGAGGTAGAGGATCGCAAGGCCGGCCAGAACAACCCCCCGGCGAATATGGGAATTCGAACGTTCACTTTTCATGATTGATCTCCTTGAACAGAGTTGATGTTGTGTTGTGACTCTAACGCCGGGCAGGCCGAACCCCGCGACGGCAGGCATCCTTTGCAACGGATCTTGGGCCGGACCTACGTCCTGCCCCCGGCATCCTGACGCCATACTTGGATACTACCGCGCAGCATCGAAAGGAGCAAACGGAGCGACTCCGGGGAGCCCTTCCGGTGGAAAGCTCCTCCTGGAGTTGTCGAGTAATCAGGAATCGCCGGTCTCCTGGACTTCAACCTCCACTGGCCCGGTCGGGACCCGTGATTCCCCCGCCGTGATCAGCGGCCATCGCTCCACAATCTGGTAGGGAGGGCCCGGCTGCGAGCGGGCCAGACCGAAGTCAGCGACCCGCCAGTCGATGGGCTCGATCACCCGGCTCTCCCCGGAAGGCGGCTCCGTCAAGCGGGCGAGCGTGAGATGAGGGGAGAAGGCGCCCGAGCCCCGGACCGGGATCCTGGCCGTCTCGAGCCGGCTCCGGAGCTCAGCGACCAGATCCGACAGTTCGGGGGGAACCGAAGCGGGAGCCAGCCACAGCGTTTTCGACCGGTGGAAACTTCCCAGACGATCGAGACGGAGTACAAAGGCCTGGGCTGCAAGCCCTTGGGCGATGGAGAGGACTTCTTTTCTTTCCCCATCCGAAAGCGCTCCCATAAAAACGAGAGTGAGATGGAGGTCGGATGCCGCGGTCGTTTTGCGAATCCCTCCTCCGAAAGACTCCCGCCAGAGCGGGATCCGTCCGCTCAACGCCTGGGCCAATCCGGCATCCGGCCAGAGCGCAAAGAAGTCATTCGGTTCAGGTTTTATCCGACTCTTCGAGAGCTGCACTCGACGACCTCCTGCACCTCCGATGGCCATCCGGTCTCACCCGGGAATCAAAGCTTCGGGAGACCCGGGGTCAGGACTGAGCCCATCCAAGAGTCCCTGGAGAGCCCGCTGGATCGTCTGATCCCGCACGGCCGCGCGGTCGCCCTGAAAATCGAAGCGACGGATGAGAGGCCAGCCAGGAGTCGGCCGCCTCCGGTCCCAGCCGACATAGACCCGCCCCGGCGGGTCGCCGGCAGGTCCCGCATAACCGCTCGTGGCCACCATCCACTCGGCTTCCGTGCGACGGCGCAATCCGGAAAGCATCGCACGAACAGCCTCTGGAGACACCGCCCCCTCCCGTTCCAGGATCTCCGACGAAAGGCCGAGCCAGTCCCGTTTCGCGGAATCGGCATAGGTGACGAACCCCCCCAGAAACCACCGTGAAGCGCCCGCAACGGCGGTGAGCCGCCCGGCCAGAGCTCCACCCGTGAGCGATTCGGCGACGACCAGCCGTTCGCCCCGGCCCAGGAGCCGATCGGCGATGGCGTCCACGACGGGATCGGCCGGTTTTATCGGGTCGATGACCGTTTCTTTCATTCTCTCCTCCAGACCTCCATCTTCACCGACTTCGTCCGTTTTTGCCGAATCTGACCGGATTCGGTCCCGGCATGGTTTATGATGCGCGAAGGAGCCGCCGGACGGTCCCCCCTCTCGTCATGCCCAGCCCGAACGACAATCACACCCCGCTCATGCGGCAGTACCTCGCGGTCAAGTCCGAGCATCCGGACCGCCTCGTCTTCTTCCGCATGGGCGATTTCTACGAGTTGTTCTATGACGATGCGCGTGCGGGATCCCGCCTGCTCAACATCGTCCTGACCGAACGCGGCACTTCGGCCGGTGCCCCGATCCCCATGGCGGGGGTGCCGGTCCATGCGCTCGAAGGACATCTCGCGAAGCTTTTGGGCCTCGGACACTCCGCCGTCATCTGCGATCAGGTCGGAGAGCCGGACGGGGGCGGGCTCATCGAGCGGCGCGTGACCCGGATCATCACCCCGGGTACCTTGGTCGAACCCCAACTCCTCGACGCCAGGCGGGGCAACTGGATCGTGGCGCTCACGAAAGGGCCTGGTGGATTCGCACTGGCGGCTCTCGAACCCTCGACCGGGGGCTTTTATGTCTTCGAAAGCATGGGGTCGGAGGGGATCCTGGCAGAACTCGGCCGGCTCACCCCGGCTGAAGCCATCCTCCCGGAGGAAAGCCGGCTGGAGGAGGACTTGGCCCAGGCCCTTCCGGTCGCCCGACGGTTTCTCCCCCCCTGGCATTTCGAGGTCCCCGCCGCACGCCGCACGCTCCTCGAGCACTTCGGAACCCCGGATCTCGCTCCCTTCGGATGCGAGGATCGGCCCGTGGCCGTCTCGGCCGCCGGCGCGCTTCTTGTCTATGTGCAATCGACTCTGGGTGGAAGACTGCCCCAGATCCTGTCGCTCACCCGGAAGCGGGAAGACGACTGTCTCGTCCTCGATCCCGAGACCATCCGTCACCTCGACCTCGAGACCCGTCCGAAAGAGGGGCGAGGCAGCGGACTGATCAGCCTCCTCGACTCGACCGAGACCCCCATGGGATCGCGCCTCCTCCGCGAATGGCTCCTCTCTCCCCTGCGCGATGCCGGAGCGGTCGAGGCCCGCCACGAGGCTGTCTCCGAACTCCTCGAAAGCGGGAGCGCCCAGGAGCTTGCGGCCATCCTCGCCGGCGTCCAGGACCTCGAGCGTCTGGGCACCCGCCTGGCCCTGGGCTCGATCCGTCCGCGCGAACTCTGGACGCTCGCCCGCTCCCTGCGGGCACTGCCCGCCCTGCACGCGATGCTCGCACCCCGCACCTCCCCCCTCTGGACCGCGCTCCATGGCCGACTCGCCAAGCATGACGATCTGGTCCTCAAGATCGAGAACGCGCTCGACCCGGATCCCCCAGCCCTGGTGCGGGAGGGCGGGGTCATCCGCGTGGGCTTCGATGCCACCCTCGACGAGCTCCGCAAGACCGGCGGCGACACCGCAGTCGCCCTCGCCCGTTTCGAGGCCGAGGAACGGGAACGGACCGGAATTGCCGGCCTGCGCGTCGGTTTCCACCGGGTGCACGGCTACTATCTGGAACTCACCCGGGGGCAGGCCGAACGGGCCCCCGCCGACTACGAGCGACGCCAGACGCTCAAGGGCGCCGAGCGCTTCACCACCCCGGCGCTCCGCGCCTTCGAGGATCGTGTCCTCTCCGCGGAATCCCGTGCGCTCGCCCGCGAGCGCTCACTTTACGACGCGCTCGTCGCCGATCTGGCCGAGGCCACGCCCCGGCTTTCCGCCACGGCCCGGGCCGTCGCCGAAATCGACGTCCTCTGCGCTTTCGCCGAACGCGCCCGGAGCCTGGGCTTCACCCGGCCCACGTTCACCCGCGAGCCCAGGCTCTCCCTCCAGGGCGGTCGCCACCCGGTCGTCGAGGAGGCGACCCGGCCGGAACCCTTCGTCCCGAACGACCTCGACTTCGGCCCCACCCGCCGTCTCCTCATCCTCACCGGTCCCAACATGGGAGGGAAGAGCACCTACATGCGCCAGGCGGCACTCGCCGTGATCCTGGCCTATGCCGGCTCCTTCGTCCCGGCGGATTCCCTGGTCGTGGGACCCATCGACCGCATCTTCACGCGCATCGGGGCGAACGACGATCTCGCGCGCGGCCGCTCGACCTTCATGGTCGAGATGATCGAGACGGCAGCGATTCTCAATCAGGCCACGGAAAAAAGCCTGGTGCTCCTGGACGAGGTGGGACGGGGAACCGGAACGCACGACGGCATCGCCCTCGCCTGGGCTGCGGCTCACCATCTGTGCCGGAAAGTCGGCGCTTTCTGCCTCTTTGCAACCCACTACTTCGAGCTCACCCTCCTGCCCGAGCAGCTGCCCGAAGCGGCGAACATCCATGTTGAGGCCCGTGAGCACCGGGGGCGGCTCCTCTTCCTGCACCGGGTCGAGGAGGGTCCCGCCGGCGAGAGTTACGGACTCCAGGTGGCCTCGCTCGCGGGAGTGCCTGCCGCCGTGATCCAGAGCGCACGGGCCAAGCTCGCCGAACTCGAGACTCCCCTCCGCCCGCCGACCATCACCCCCGGGAGCCAGGCCCCCCTCTTTTCCAAAGCGCCCGAAGGCCGGGAGCAGGGACTCCGGGATGCCCTTCGGGCCATCGACCCGGAGACCCTGACCCCGATCGAGGCCCTGAACCTCCTCGCCCGCTGGCGGCAGGAATGGGCCGATTCCCCGCCGGATACCCAGCGATGACCCCCGCTCCTCTCCCGGCCGGGTCGGTGCCTGACCCCAAGGTCCGTTTTTCGAAGGGAGGACTTTGGGTGATGGGACTCCGCGGAACCGGGCTCGCCCTGGCCCTCGGGGTGAACGTCCTCTTCGCACGCCTGCTCGGTCTTCCGCGCTATGGGGAATACGTTTTCCTGACCGTGCTCGCCGCCTTCGTGGCGGTTTTCGCACGGATGGGTTTCGACGTCGCCGTGATGCGTTTTCTGCCCGAATACCGCTCGGCGGGCACCGGTCGGCTCGCGCGGCGGCTCCTCACGCGATCGAACGCACTCGTAGGCAGCCTCGGATTTGCCATCGCCCTCCTCACGCTGGCCGGGCTCGCGATCTCCCCCCCCTTCCCAATCGCCTCGCGAACTTCGCTCTGGCTCCTCGCCCTCGTCCCGCTCACGGCACTTTCCAGCCTGAACCAGGGCATCCTCCAGGGCATGGGCCAGCCGGCCCGGGCACTCTGGGGCGAATACCTGATCCGCCCGCTCGCCGCTGCGGTCATGCTCCTCCTCATCCTGGACATGAACCCCGATCCCCTGAGGGTCGCCCAGGGCCTTGCGGCCATCACGGTGGGGTTGGGCGCCGGGGTTATGGTTCAGTGGTTCCTCATCCAAAAAGCCGCACGCAAGCTTCCGGTGGAATCCGGGACCATGAGGAGCCCCTGGCGGCTCTGGCTGGGCGTGGCCTGGCCACTCCTCGGGATCGCGTTCCTCAACATGGCGGCGACGCGTAGCGATCTCCTCCTCCTCGGGATTTTCGGCAAACGGGTTGCCGAAGGCTACTACCAGCCGGCGGTTCGCCTGGCCGCCTTCGTCTCCTTCGGACTGACCGCCCTGAACGGCGTCGTGGCCCCCCTGATCGCGGAACTCTATGCGGAAAAGCGCCTTGGGGAACTGCGTGCCGTGGTCAACCGCACGATCCGCTGGGGCAGCGTCTTCGGCGTCATCGTGGCCCTGGTTTTCGGGTTGGGCGGACGGCCTCTCTTGCATCTTTTCGGCCCCGGTTTCGGGGCGGGTGAGAGTCCCCTTTTGATCCTGCTTGCCGGCCAGATCGTCAATGTCTCAGTCGGCCCCGTGGGCTACTTCCTGGCCATGACGGGATCGCACCGGGCCGCGTTCTGGATTCTGCTCGTGGGTGCCGGCCTCGAAGTGGCCGTTGCCCTGGTCGCGATCCCGCTCTGGGGCGCACTCGGTGCCGCCTGGGCCGCCTCCCTCGCGCTCGCCGGGTGGAACCTCGCCATGGTCGGCTACCTGCATCGTCGCCACGGCTTCTGGATCCTTCCCTTCTATGGCATCCCCCGGCCAGCCCATGCTGCCTGACTTCTTTATCATCGGAGCCCCCAAGGCCGGCACGACCGCGCTGGCCACCTATCTGGGCGAGCGGCCCGACATCTTCATGTGCGAACCCAAGGAGCCCCAGTACTTCACCTTCGACTTCCCCGGTCACCGGGGGGTCGACCGGCTGGACGACTACGAAGCGCTCTTCGCCCCGGCCGGGCCCCAGGTCCGGGTGCGGGGGGATGCCTCCGTCTGGTACCTCTACTCCCGTCAAGCCATCCCCGAAATCGCCCGTCTCCGCCCCGATGCCCGTCTTCTGGCCCTCCTGCGCCGCCCGGACGAGATGGTGGTCTCGCTTTTCGCCCAGCAACGCCAGACGGGCATCGAGAGCGCGCCCGATTTCGGCTCCGCCTGGCACCTCGAGAACGAACGGCGCGCAGGATCTGCCATCCCCGCCGGCTGCCGCACGCCCGAGTTCCTCCACTACCGCTCGGTCGCACGCTACGGCGAGCAGCTGGCGCGGGTCTTTCTCCACTTTCCGAAAGCGCAGGTGAAAATCTTTCTCTACGAGGAGCTGTGCCAGGATCCCCTTCGGGTCTACCAGGAAACCCTGGGCTTCCTCGGCCTCGCGCCCGACGACCGTTCCGAGTTTCCAGTCGTGAACCCCTACGCTGACGTCCACTCGCCCCTCTTCCAGACCGGACTCACCTGGCTTTTGGGACACGCCCGGGACTTGAACCGGCGCGTCCAGTCCCGGCTGGGAGTCGACCTCCGGAAGATCCGCATCCACCAACCGGTGATCGAGACCCTGCAACGGCTCAACCTCAACCTGGAAGCTCCGCGACCCCTTCTGGATCCAAAGCTGCGCCAGGAGATCATCGAGGCCTACGCCCCGGACATCCGGAACCTCATGACCCTGACCGGCCGGAACCTCTCCCACTGGCTCGAGCCGTCCTCTTCATGAACCGGAATGCGCCCCGCCCGCTTTCGATCGGCCATGAGCTCGGACACGTCCAGCTCGTCCATCCGGACGTCCTCCATCGGCCCGGGGGCTTCGGCGGCTATTCCTACTGGATGGCCTTTACCCCCTATCCCTTCGGTGATGATCGTGCGGAAAATCCCGTGGTCCGGGCCAGTCGGGACGGTTATCACTGGGAGCGGCCGGAGGGTGTGACCGATCCCCTGCTTCCTGCTCCCCCCGACCCGGACGTTCACCATGCCGATACCGAGCTCGCCTTCGACGGCGGGAGGCTCCACCTCCTTTTCATGACGACCCGAAAAAGCACGGGTGAGTCGTGGTTCTCGGTCATGGACAGCGAGGATGGACGCCACTGGTCGGCGCCGCGGATCTTCCAGACCGGCTGGCAGGAGGTGAGTCCCACCCTCGTGACAGGACCGGAGGGCTGGCGGCTCTGGGCGGTCGAGCGACCGCGGGAGGATCCCTCCACCTTGCGCGTGGTTCATCGCTCCGGCCCGGACCTCTTTCACCTGGGGCCGGCCGAACCCTGCACCGTGGCACTCCCCGGCTACGAGCCCTGGCATCTCGACGTCGTGGCCGTCGATCGGGGTTACGAAGCGCTCCTCGCGGCCTTCCCCCAGGGAGGAGACAACTCCCGAACACGGCTTTTCCTCCTGTCCTCGGCGGACGGACGGAGCTTCCAGCCGATCCCGCCGATCCCCCTCCTCGCTCCCTCCCGCTGGGGCTGGGACAACCGCATGATCTACCGGAGCACCTTCCTCAAGGACGCCTCCGGGCATTACCGGATCTGGTACTCGGCCGCCTCCTGGCGCTGGCGATTTGGCCTGGGCTATCTCGAGGGCGGGAGAGGCATGCTCGCACCCGTCGATCGGGCCGAGACCCTCCGTCCGCCCTTCTGGTCCGACCTCGCCCCGGGCCTCAGCCGTCTGGTGCGCGAAGCCTTCCGGCAACACCTGCCCGAGCGCTGGCTCCATGCCGTCCGGCGCCTCAGCCGCCGGATCAAGGCCCGGTCATGAACCCGGCCCAAAATCCCCTCTGGCAGGGCAGCCATCTCATCTTCGGAAACCCCCGCTTCGCCAAGATCTTCGCGCGCGAGACCAACCGAGTCTTGGTCCCATTTTCGGGCGGCTTCGGTTTCCTCTCGCAGCGGAGCGTGATCGGTGCCTCGACATTCACGGTCTATCACATGCCGGACCCTACAACCGACAACCTGGCCGCGCTCGTGGCCCACGCCCGGGGAGCCCGAGCCGCGCGACTCCAGCTCATCACGGAGACCCCGCCCGCCATCCGAATGCCACGGACCCAAAAGCCCCTTTGGACCCGGACCCTCGATCTCCAGCCGGGAGAGGAATGGCTTTGGGGAGAAATCGGCTCGAACACGCGGCGCAAGATCAACCGCTCGAAACGCGCCGGAGTCACGGTCACGGTCTGTGAGACGGATGCGGATTTCGAATCCTTCTGGACGATCTACTGCCAAACCGCGGCACGAAAGGGTTTTCCCGCCCAGCCCCATCCCCTGGTCAAGGCGCTTTTTCGCGAGCCTTCGCTCACGACGCTCGTCGTGACCCGCCGAGCGGGCGCGGTGATCGGGGGCATGCTCTTTTGGACCGAGTGCTACCCGGTCTACTGGATCGGCGGCTTCGAACGGAGGGTCGAGGCCCCTTACACCGGAAACCTCACCTTGTATGAAGCCACGCGACTCTTCCGGGAACGGGGCGCTCCACTGCTCGACCTGGGTGGTGCCGATCCCACCCCGGGCCACGGACCGACCGCGTTCAAGGAGACCTTCCACGGTGAGATCCGGGGAAGCTGCCAGTCGATCTTCAGGCTCTCGCCCCTGCGCGGCCGTCTTTTGGACTGGGGCGAGAGCCTGATTCGCCTCGGGGGGCGGGCAATCGTCCGATGACCGACATCAGCCGCAGCAACCGGAAGCGCTACCGGGCGAGCCCCATGGTCCGGAAATACCGGGGACCAAGCGGACTTTTCCCCGCCGAGACCCAGATCCTGGCGGCGCTCGCCCCCACGATCCACAAGCGCCCGGTGCTCGACCTCGGCGTGGGCACCGGCCGGACGGCTCCGGATCTCGCGACTCTCAGTGGTGACTATCTCGGCCTCGACTATGCGCCCCGCATGATCCAGGCCGCCCGCAAGGCGCACCCGGATCTCCGTTTCGCCCCCGGCGACGCCCGCAACCTGGCCCACCTCCCCGCGGAGCATTTCGCGCTCGTCCTCTTTTCTTTCAACGGCCTCGACTATATCGACCACACAGGACGCATGCGGGCGCTGGCCGAGATCCGGCGCGTGCTGGCCCCCGGCGGCTATTTCGTCTTCTCGAGCCACAATGCCGCCTTCACCGCGCCTCCCCCCTACGCCCGCAGCCGTTTCGTGCCCTCCCCCAACCCCCTGCGTACGCTCGTGCGCCTCGGCCACTACCTCATGGGCTGTCTCCACTACCTCAGGCTGCGCCCGGCGCTTCGGGAGGGGGCGGACTGGAGCCTCAGGGTCGTGGGCGAGCGCAACTTTTCGGTCGTGGCCTACCACATCCGGCCACAATCCCAGGTCGCGGAACTCGAAACCGCCGGATTTTCGACCGAGGCACTTTATGCCTTCACCGGCGAAGGAGTCTCCCCCGAGAAGACCGAATCTTTGCCCTGGATCTACTATCTGGCCCGAAAGCCACCCCGGGACGGGTCGCGCCACCCCCCGGATGCGGCTTTTCGCCTACGATAGGACCATCTCCGGGGAGGGGAAGCCATGTCCAAACCCAGACTCCACCGTCTCGCCACGAGCCTTCTCGTTTGCTCTCTGCTTTCCGCTCCGGCTGTTCAGGCTGCGAGCTTTGGTCTTTCGGCCGATGCCGGAACGCCCGGGGTGGGCGCTGCAGTCTGGTTCCCCCTGGCGGGGAGCTTCCTCGACTTCCGGGTCGGTTTCAACACCCTCTCCTTCAATCACCCCTACACGAGCGGCGGCATCCGCTACGATACCCATGCGGTGCTCCGCAACCTGCCGCTCCTCGTCGACTGGTACCCTTTGGGTTTCGGTTTTCGCCTGACCGGAGGCGTCGTCTACAACGACAACCAGGCGAGCTTCCTCGCCACCTCCGAAAACGGAAGTTACACGATCGATGGGACGAGTTATCCGGCAAGCCAGGTGAGCCCGCTTACCGGGAGCCTCAGCTATCCCCATCTCGCGCCCTACCTGGGTCTCGGCTTCGGCGATCCTTTTTCGGGAGTGCTCCCGGTCTTCTTCAGCATCGACTTCGGGGCTTTCTACCAGCGCAGCGGGACGGTCACGCTCACCGATCCCCAGGCCGACTCCAATCCCGCCCTTGCCGCCGGGATCGCCGCCGAACAGGCCCAACTCCAGGCCTCGATCGGACGTTACCGCTGGTATCCGGTGGTGAGCCTCGGACTCGGTTTCAGCTTCTGACGAAGGTGGCTCCGGGATCCGACGTGCGCCCCCAGACATCGTCGAAACGGACGATGTCGTCCTCCCCGAGATACTCCCCGCTCTGGACCTCGATCACGACCAGGTCCACGAGACCGGGGTTGGACAGACGGTGGCGGGTGCCCGCCGGGATATAGGTCGACTCGTCGATCCGGAGCAGGCGCTTTTGGCCATCCTGCTCGACCTCCGCCGTTCCCGCCACGACGACCCAGTGCTCACTCCGGTGGTGGTGCATCTGGAGCGAGAGGGCGGAGCGGGGCTTCACCTGGAGACGCTTGATCTTGAAGCGGGATCCCTCCTCGAGCACGGTATAGCTCCCCCACGGCCGGTGGACCTCGCGGTGGCGCAGGGTGGACTCGTGACCGGCCACCTTGAGATCCGCGACCAAGGCCTTGACCTCGTCGACCCGCTCCCGGTGGGCGACCAGGAGGGCGTCTTCCGTATCGACCACGACGAGATCGCGGACCCCCACGAGGGCGGCCAGGCGTTTCGGGCTCTGGACGTAGCAATCCTCGCTCTCCACGGCATGCACCAGGCCCGCGGTCCGGTTCCCCCGGGGATCCGGATCGGTGAGTCCGGCCAGCGCGCTCCACGAGCCGATGTCGCTCCATCCGAAGTCCGCGGGGACGACCGCGATCCGGCCCGAGCGTTCCATGAGTGCATAATCGATCGAGAGATCCGGCACCCCGGCGAAACTTTCGGCATCGAGCGTGACGGGATCCCCTCCGTCCCCGAAGCCCGGTGAATGCGCCACCGCCCGCTCGACCCCCGCCAGGAGATCCGGCGCATGGGCCCGGAGTTCGTCGAGGAAGACATCGACCCTGAAGCAGAAGATCCCGGCGTTCCAGAAGAAGCGGCCGGAGCGGACGAACTCCAAGGCCTGCTCGGCCGGGGGTTTCTCGATGAAACGCAGGACCCGACTGCCCGCCACCTCGAGATAGCCGTAGCGCGTCTCGGGCGCATCCGGCCGGACACCGAAGGTGACGAGTCGACCGTCTTGTGCCAGTGCGACGGCCTGATCCACCGCGCGGGCGAAGGCGTCTCCCTCGCGGATCAGGTGATCGGCCGGCAGTACGAGGAGCGAAGTTGCAGGACCCCGGTGCCGGCTGGCCCACAGGGCAGCGGCCGCCAGCGAGGGGCCGGTGTTCCGGGAAACCGGCTCCAAGAGAAAGGGAGTCGCCAGACGGCCCGGGTTCACGGATTCGTATTCGTCACGGCTCTTGAAGAGGAGCTCTTTGTGGGTCACGGTCAGGATCTCGGTCACCCGAGAGAGTCCAGCCGCCCGCTGGAAGGTTTCCTGGAGCAGGCTCCGCCCGTGTGCGAGCCTAAGAAACGGCTTCGGATGCTCCGAACGCGAGAGCGGCCAGAGCCGGGTTCCGGCACCACCGGAGAGGATCACCGGCAGGAACGGTCCCGTCTGCCCCCCGGGTTTTTCACCATCCATCCGTCATCTCCGGAAGTCCCCGGGTCATCGTAATCCAGACCGCTGCCCGGAGAAAGCCCACGAATCCCATCACCCCGACCCGTCCCTTCCGCCCGCGCGGGAAATCCCGGTCACCACCGGCACAAACCAGACGGCATAGCCGGGCGGATGGGCGGAGGCGGCCATCATGTCCTCGAAGCACTCGACCGTCTCGTCGAAAGGCCGCCCGCTCACCTCCGAGATCAGCCGGGCATAACCGTCCCGCCAGGCCTCGAACAGCCGCCGGAGAAGGTCGCGGGGCGTCCGGAAACTGTCCACAATCACGTAGTTCACTTCGATCCTGGAAAACCCGAGATCCTGGAGCCAGGCTGCGGCGTGGCGGCCGGTCTCGTAGTCGACCCCGGTCTTCTCCCGGAAAGCCCGCATGTTGGCCTGGAAGAACCCGTCGAGATCGTGACGGGTCGGGTGGAAGTGGAGCATGCCGTAGTCCTCGGCCAGAAGGTGGATCCGCCCGCCGGGTTTGAGGACGCGCGCGAGTTCGGCCACGGCACGGGCCGGTTCCGGCACCGACTGGAGCACATGGCGGCAGGCCACGAAATCGAAGGCGGCCTCCGGGAAGTCCAGGTGGAGGAGATCGCCCACCATAAAGCTCGCTCCCGGCACTCTGCGCGCGCGCAGCAGGGCGATCCGGGAAGGCAGGATGTCGATTCCCGTGACTGAAAGGTCGGGCCGGGCCGCAAGCAGGCGGACGGTGAACTCGCCGGTCCCGCAACCGGCATCGAGGATTCGGGCCCCTTCTGGCAGCCCATAGTCCGCGACCAGCTTCGACTCGGCGGGCCAGATCGCCTCCGCCTGGGCGGCGAGATTGCGCGCCATGGATTCATCTTCCATCTGTTCTTTTTGGGGATTGGGATGAACCATCGAGAGGAGCTCGGGGGAGGGTTCATTATAGGCGGCCCCGGCGCTTTTGCATCTTGATGTAAGATCGGAACTCGACAGGGCGGGCCCGGAAACGGTCCCCACTAAACCCCAACACTCGGGAGGATCCTCACATGATGATCACCACAACGGAACAGGTCATCGGGCACCGCGTACGCGAGATGAAAGGCCAGGTCTTCGGCGTGGTCGTCCGCAGCCGGGGCCTCGGCGGCAACATCCTGGCCAGTCTGCGCTCGCTCGTAGGCGGAGAAATCACTGAATATACCGAAATGCTGGAGGAGGCTCGACGCCATGCCATCGACCGGATGCTGAATCTCCCCACGGCTAAAGCCGGGGGGTTCGGTGCTGAGTTCGAGGGTCTTTCCAGCTCTCGCCACTATCGCGGAAGCGATGTGGTTACAACATCCGGAATCTTCCCTCGCCTCCCTACACCGCTTTGAGAAAGAGCCACTCTGTCTCTGGCGCCTCTGCCGGAAGCAGAAACGCCAAAGCTGGCGGGCAAACGCCCACCCTTCGCAGCTTGTACCACACTGGACACCGCTTTACTCAGCAGCGATTCCACAGCACACCAGCCCGCACGGACCGATTCGGTGTCCAGCATCCAGATTCCACCGTCCTCGCGGACATGCAGACCCAGATACGCACTATACAAATCCCGCTGCGCATGAGCGCCGCACGAACAATCGTGCCAACGCTGACTCAACGGTTTCTTCACCACGGCTCCGCACTGACAGCTTTGCGAGAGTTTCGTGGTCCGGGTCGGGAACTCCACCACCTTGCCACCAGCACTTGCAGCCTTGCGACGGAGGTGATTCATGAATTCCCCAGGTGCCCGGTCGCGGACACTCTTGCCGAACATCCGCTGAAAGGCTTTATAACTCAATTTTTCCGCCATGACGGTATTACCCAGGGCAACGACGCGGTTAGCCAGCTTGCCGTGTTCCGACCGTCGGTAGGCGGCCAGCACCCGGTGCAATTCCCACAGTCTGGCCCGCAGGCGCAGGTACCCGTTGGTGAACACCCATTGCAGACGCTGACCATTGGCCGGTTTCTTGATGGTGCCGTTTCGGGGGTAGTTGTCTGGGTTGGATCGCCGCTTCGAGCGATCCATGGCCCGCTGTATCCGGCGAATCGCTTTTTGCACGTTGGGCACGTTGGCGCAAAACTTTTCCAAAAAAGCATCTGTCTCGCTGACGGCGGCGATGGTGGACGGGCCGATGTCGATGGCGCTTTTGCCCTGACGGATGGGATTTTTATCTTTCCACTTCGGGATCCCGGCGATCACCAGTTGCACAAACCACAGCGTCTTGCCGCGGATGACACGGCGCACCAGGCGACAGAACTTCACCGGGTTTTGCAAAGCAAAAGCCTGAACGCCGTGGGGATCCTTCTGGTCGTAGATGACCTTGAGTTTGAGCCCGTTCCACTCCAGGTGATCATCCCGCCAGCGCAATCCTGTCGCATTGCTTTTTCCTTCCATGGACGCCAGTGTTTTCCACTTGGGTTTGAAGCGCGGACGGCCACC
>JAJYFY010000043.1 GCA_021785265.1 Pseudomonadota bacterium | reverse complement strand
AAATTTCTCCCGAGAAGGCTTACCGCGCGCGTCATTTCAAGCGCCCGCTGACGCGCCCAGTCCCACCCGGGATCCCGGCTTCCACGCTCGAGAACCTCACCGGTGGGCAACTCGACCACCGGGTGTCCCCAAGGGGTTTCAAACAATCGTCCCCGGATCCATGCCATTCGGATCCGGATGGTTGTGGCGCAAAACCGATCATGGTTGGGGAAACCCTTTTTGAGCGTCCCATAGACAAACAGCCGGAAAACCCCTTCAGTCGGGCTCGGCACCACCGGAGTTCCTGGATGGATCCAGTAGGGAACCCACCGCGCCCTGTCCCGGGATCTCTCGGGTCGTCTCCAACATTCGGTAGCGGGATAGGGCCCACAACGGGAAATAGAGAGAATAGCCGTGGTATTTGAGGTAAAACACGCGGGGGAAACCGGGTGCCGTGAAATCCCGGTCTGACCACGTGCCTTGCCGGGTCTGGGTCTGCATGAGATAGTCGATTCCGTGCCGAACGGAGAGCGAGGCAGCGTGACCTGCGGCCATGAGACCCAGCACCGCCCATGCAGTCTGAAAAGAGGTGCTGTTCGCACCACGGCCAGCCCGTTCCGGATGGAAATAAGTATCGTTACCCTCGCCCCAGCCACCGTCTTCGCGCTGCCGGTCAAATAACCACCGTGCCGCCTTCTGGATCCAGTCAGCCGACATATCGATGCGGGCTTCCTCGAGGCCGATCAGGACATGAGCCGTCCCGTATAGATAGTTGGTCCCCCAGCGGCCGAACCAGGCTCCGGTTGTTTCCTGCTCGGATCGCAGGAAACGCAAGCAACGATCCACACTTTCTCGGTCCTGTTCCCGACGAAGCCGTCCCAGGAATCCCAAGACATGCGCACTCACATCACTGGTCGGAGGATCGAGCAGCGCCCCATGGTCGGCAAAGGGAATCTCGTTCAGGTAGTAGTGGGTGTTGTCCGCGTCAAAGGAGGCAAAGCCCCCGTTGCGGCTCTGCATCCCGACTGTCCAGTCTGCTGATTTTTCAATGCATTCAATATAATCCATTCTAAACTTCGAGCGATCAATGATCCATCCGACGACCGCGGTGTCGTCGAGATCCGGATAATGGGGGTTCGCATACTGGAAGGCCCAGCCTCCCGGTGCCAGTTGCGGTCGCTGAATGGCCCAATCCCCATACACATCGGTTACCTGCTCCCGGCGAAGCCAGTCCAGACCCTTTCGGATCGGCTCCTCCTCACAGTTCCCGCTTTCCTCCAGTGCCAATACAGCAAGCGCGGTATCCCAGACCGGCGAAACACAAGGCTGACAGTAGGCATGCCCCTCTCGCTCGACGACGAGGCGTTCGAGCGCTTTTTGCGCCGTTTGGCAGAGAGGATGTTCCCGATCGTAACCGAGCAACAAAAGCGCTTCGTAGGCATTGACCATTGCCGGAAAAATTGCCCCGAGCCCGCTTTCCCCATTGAGCCGTTCGCAAAACCAGCGACAGGCTTGATCGATGGCTCGCTGACGCACAAAGCGGGGAACAAAGGGTTCGAGTCCCCTCCCGATCCGGTCGAGCCACAAGAAAAAGCGTCCCAGTCGGGTTGAAACCCGGAAGTAGTGGTGTTCCTCCTCGGGCGGGACAACGAACAATTCCCGGATTCCGGTCTTGCGGGGGTTGGCAGCGCAAGCCCTGAGCGAACAGAGAATTAGAAGAGGCACCATCACGGTCCGTGACCAGTAAGAGACTTTGCTCAGGTGAAAGGGAAACCAGCGCGGCAGGAGGATAATCTCGACCGGGATGAAAGGGATGGCCCGCCGCGGCAACTGGCGGAAAAAATAGAGCGTGATACGGGTAAAGACGTTGCTATGGGCAGCGCCTCCGGCCTTCAGGATGGCGGCTCGAGCCCGGGTCATGGCTGGGGATTCCGGATCTTCACCCGCGAGTTTCAGGGCATAGTAGGATTTGACCGAACAACTGAGATCAAACCCCCCGCCGGCATAGAGCGGCCAGCCGTCATGGATCGGATCCTGGTGCTGACGGAGGTAATCCCGAAGCTTATCCTGCAAGGGTTCATCCACGACCCCCACGTAATGCATCAGGAGAATGTATTCTGCAGGAATCGTGCAGTCCGCCTCGAGCTCAAAGCACCAGTGGCCATCCGGGTGCTGGTGACTGAGGAGAGCTCTTACGGCAGACCGAATCGCTCTGTCCAGTCGGGATAGCCGCTCCGGGTTTTGCGGAGCCGTGGGAGAGGCGACCCGCGTCTCGCATTCAGAGGGCAAGGACACGTCGGTCAATCGGTCTGGGACCAGTGAGGCTTTCCGTCAAGCGGAGTCACGGGACAAAGATCCACCGGGCGATTCGGCAATCCTCGGCTGGCCAGTCGGAAAAACCAGTGTAATGTCAAGTCATTCCGAACCGAGAAATGGACGGCCCGCGTGACCGCACGGACAGCCCGCCGGGAAATCTTGACCTCTTTGCCTGACGTAAAGTCCGGTGACTGGTTGAGCTTGCGCAGGGACAGGACGGCAAAGCCGATGGCCCAGAGACAAAAACGCCGAATGCCGGTTTCCTTTTTTGGAATGAGGAGGGAATAGCTCAACGCATTGTTGAGATGCTGCATCGCAACTGCCACCAATTGCTGCATCGCCGGATGAAATCCGGGATTCGGGCGATTGGGTTGCACGGTCGCCAGATCGCATCCCGCCCGAGCGAACACATCACGAGGCAACCAGCAGGTTCCGTGTGCCCGATCTTCCCAGAAATCCTTGAGAATATTTGTCATCTGCAGGCTCTGGCCAAAAGAGACGGCCAGAGGCATCAGTTGGGAACGACGGGCGGCAATCACGTCGGAATGAAGGCAGAAAAGGTCAGTCAGCATTTCGCCAACCACGCCGGCCACGTAATAGCAGTACCGATCGAGCTCGTCCAGGTTAGGTAGGCCCTGAAGACTCACCGTACGCTGGAAAAATGGCATCCCCTCGCACATGATGCGGAGACATCGGACGACTGTCTCGCGGACGGCAACCTGCGTGCTTGCGGTTACCTGGATGACACGGGGTAGCTGTTGGACGAGTTCCTTCTCGGATGCCGTGGCATGTCTCAATGCCGAGGAGATCCGCAACGTGAAGGCATTGACATCCTCCTGGCCGGACAGGACCCGGTTGAGATCCCGATGAAACTCGCTTTTTCGCTCAGCAGGGAGCTGGGGTTCGTCCTCGATGGTGTCGGCGATGCGGCACAGGAGGTAAGCATTGCCGACCACCAGCCCCAACTCTGAGGGCAGTTCCGGGATCGTGAGGGCGAAGGTTCGCGAAACGCGGCCGAGGATTTCATTCTGAAAGTCCACCGCTTCCCGTGAGGGCCGTTCGTCAAACATGATCCAACCTCATCTCGGTTCTTGATGCGTTCATTTTCATGGAGGGCCGCGCGCACCCAGCTCACCCGTACAGTTTACTCTCCCCTCACTGGATTTTCATTCGGCGACATCATGTCCAAGAAACCACTGGACCGCATCCCGGATAGCCATCGGGGCCGGACGATGCCGGTATCCCAGCTCGGATTCTGCCTTGGCACTTGAGAAGTACATTTTTTTCCGTGCCATCGCGAGGGTATCCCTCGTCAGGCGGGGTTCGTGTCCGGTTGCCTGGCCCCAGGCTTCCGCGGCCAGGGCAAGTGGCCAGAGCGGTCTCAGGGGAAGTCTCACGCGAGGCGGAGAGCGGTGCACACAGCGTGACACTTCCGCCAAGAGTTCATGGAGTGTCAGGTTTTCCCCGCCCAAGATATAACGTTCACCCGTGCGGCCATGCTCGAGAGCCTGAAGATGCCCCAACGCCACATCATCGACATGCACGACATTGAGACCCGTATCGACATAAGCCGGCGTGTGACCCAGGGCTGAATCGCGCACCATCCGGCCTGTCGGGGTTGGCTTGATGTCGCGCGGACCGACCGGAGTCGAGGGGTTCACGGTGACCGCATCCAATCGACCGGCCTGAACCCACTCTCTGACCAGTTCTTCTGCCTTGAACTTGGAACGTTTGTAGGGGCCGATCATCGACGCGAGGTCACTCGGCGTATCTTCATCGGCGGGCCGCCCATCCGGATGAAGACCGAGTGTGGCGACACTGCTCGTGTAGACGAACCGGTCGATCCGATTTTCCACTGCGGCATTCAGGGCATTCCGCGTTCCTTCGACATTGGTCCGTTGAAGCAGGCCAGGTTCCCGTGTCCACAAACGGTAATCCGCAGCCACATGAAAGAAAACCTGGCAACCCCGGCAAGCCCGGATCAGTGAGTCTGGATCGAGCAGATCCCCTTCGACCAGTTCCGCATCCAGCCCCATGAGGTTGGCGCGGGAGCTCGTGGGGCGAAGCAGGATCCGTACTTCGTAATGGTGTTCCAAAAGCTGCCTCAGGACGGCAGAACCGACAAATCCGCTCGCTCCGGTGAGCAAAACCCGCATGGCCACTGCTCCTCTCCCCGCTCAACCCAAAATCAAATTGTCCGGCAGAGTGCGTTTCGACACTCCCCCGAGCCGGATGGACATCCGAGAGTTGACGGTTTTTTCATGGACCTGCGTAATCCGTGAAATGCTTGCGCTCATTGTACTGGAAGCGCGGCGCCCGACCGAAAGAGGACCGACCAGCCTATCCCCGTTCTCGCCGTGCATTGGTATAGTGTCATTGAAAGGTGATCGGCACGGGGAATTCATGCTTAGCTTAGTGGGGCTGATCCTACTCGGACTCCCCTCGGTATACGCATTCGCGAGCATGCTGGCCATGTCCCGCTGGACAAAAACGGGTGTGGCCCCGGCCTCGCTTCTTCCGGTCTCGATCTTGAAACCGCTCCACGGACATGAGCCCGGGCTCGAAGCCTGCCTCCGTTCCTTTTGCAACCAGGATTACCCGGACTATGAGCTCCTCTTTGGACTGGCAGACTCCGAGGATCCGGCACTTGCCGTGGTTGAGCAACTCCGCCTTTCCCATCCGGATCGGATGATCCGGACCGTGATCTCGCAGGAACGGATCGGCGCCAACCCCAAGGTCAACAACCTTCACAACCTCTACCCCTTCGCGCGGCATCGCTGGATCGTCATCTCCGACAGCGATATCCTTGCCCCCCCGGACTATTTGCGCCGTCTCGTCCCCCCTCTCGGGGACGATCGGAATGGACTCGTGACCTGTCTCTATGGAGGCTGGAGCGGACACACTTTCTGGGAGCGGCTTGGCAAACTCTTCATCGATGACGGATTTGCACCTTCCGTCTGGGTCGCCTGGCTGCTCGGCTCGCGGGCTTTCGCATTTGGTGCGACCTTGGCCCTGAGACGGGAGACACTCGATCACATCGGTGGATTTGGGGCTTTCGCGGATAGTCTGGCCGACGATTACCGCCTGGGTGAACTCGGCCGCGAACTGGGGCTGGAAGTCGTGCTGGCCCCGTTCGCCGTCCAGACTCGAGTCACCGAAAACACCCCCTCGGCCTTGTGGAGACACGAACTGCGCTGGCTGAGAACCATCCGCTTTGTCAACCCCTGGGGATTTGCTTTTTTCTGGATCAGTTGGGGGTCGCCCCTCATCCTGGGGGGGGCCATCATGTTGGCCTTGGGTGCCGGATGGTTGGCCATTCCCTGGGTCAGCATGGCCGTAGCCCTGCGTCTTGTGCTACATTATCGGTCAGCATGGTGCCTGGGCGTGGAGGCAGGCCCGGTCGGCTTGGTTCCGATCCGCGATTTCCTGACGCTCACGGAATGGGTAGCGGCATTTTTCTCACGGCAGGTGCGTTGGAAAGGCCAAAAGCTCACGGTTGGACGGGGAGATGGGATCAACCCGGTCCATGACCCGGATCCATAACCCCTGACGCGGGCATTGACCGCGCGGAGGATGCATGAAAACTCTGTTCTTGAACCCCCCGTCTTACGAAGGCTTTGATGGCGGTGCCGGCGCACGCTACCAGGCGCGGCGCGAGATTCGGTCGTTCTGGTATCCCACCTGGCTGGCTCAACCGGCAGCCCTGGTCCCGGACAGTCGGCTGATCGACGCACCGGCAGAGGATCTGACAGCCGAGGATGTGCTGCGGTTGGCCGGAGATTATGAATTGCTCGTGATTTACACAAGTTCGCCTTCCTTTCCGGGTGACGTCAAACTGGTCGAGGCCTTCAAGGAACGCAATCCCCGGATCCTGGTCGGCCTGGTCGGGGCTAAAGTTGCCGTGGAACCCGAATCGTCCCTCGAGGCTTCTCCCCGGATCGATTTCGTCGCGCGCGAAGAGTTCGATTACACCATCCAGGAAATTGCCGAGGGCCGTCCCTTGGCCGAAGTGGACGGCGTGAGTTTCCGGGACGAACGAGGGCAGATCCACCATAATCCGGGTCGTGCCATCATTGAAAACATGGATGCGTTGCCTTTTGTATCGACCGTTTATAAACGGGATCTCACCATCGAGAAGTACTTTATCGGCTATCTCCAACACCCCTACGTGTCGTTCTATACCGGACGGGGTTGTCGCTCCAAATGCACCTTCTGCCTGTGGCCGCAAACGATCGGGGGCCACCGGTACCGGGTTCGCAGCCCGGAGAATGTTCTCGAGGAGGTTCGCTACATTCAGCAGAATTTTCCCCAGGTCAAGGAAATCTTCTTTGATGACGATACCTTCACCGATTTCAAACCCCGTGTGGAAGCCATTGCCCGCGGGTTGGGAAAACTGGGTGTCACCTGGTCATGTAACGCCAAGGCCAATGTCCCCTACGAAACCCTCAAGATCATGCGGGACAATGGACTCCGGCTTTTACTCGTGGGTTATGAGTCCGGAAACCAGGAGATCCTGTTTAATATCAAGAAAGGGCTTCGGACCGATATTGCTCGCGAATTCAGCCGGAATTGCCGGAAGCTCGGCGTGACGATCCATGGAACGTTCATTCTCGGCCTGCCCGGAGAAACCCGCGAAACGATCGAGGAGACCATTCGGTACGCCCAGGAAATCAATCCCCACACGATCCAGGTTTCCCTCGCTGCACCCTACCCCGGAACCCGGCTTTACCGGGAGGCGATGGAAAATGGCTGGCTCACGGCCCAGGAACAAGACCACCTGGTTTCCGGAAACGGATTTCAGTTGAGTCCGCTCAGCTATCCTGACCTCTCGCACCAGGAGATTTTTGATTCCCTGGCCCGCTTTTATAAGCGCTTTTATTTTCGTCCGAGCAAGGTGGCAGAGTTGGTCTGGGAGATGTTGAAGAGCCCCGAGATGATGAAACGCCGTCTGCGGGAAGGCGTGGAATTTTTCCACTTCCTGCAAGAACGGCAACAAGCCTCCTGACTATTTCATCCGGGCGTGGCACGGGACTCCGGGATGAGTGAACGGGCTTTGCCGGCAAGGTCGGAATCCCTCGTGTCCTTCCGTGAAATCTGAACCGACATTCCAGGCCGGCGCGGTGGCAATGCCCTCTTCCAATCGATGGATCATCCTGACCGCGGATGACTTCGGGTGTCGTTCCGAGATCAATGAAGCAGTTGAAAAAACGCACCGGGAAGGCGCATTGACTGCAGCCAGTCTCATGGTCAATGCCGATGCCACGGAGGATGCCGTCCGTCGTGCCCGGAGTCTGCCCACCTTGGCCGTTGGCCTGCATCTCGTACTCTGCCACGGCCGGGCCAGCGCTCCCCGGGATCGGATTCCCGACCTCGTCGATCGGCATGGCAACCTGACGAACCGGATGTTGGCAAGCAGTTTGGCCTATCGTTTTTCAGCCAGTCAAAGACATCAACTCGCCCATGAGATCGAAGCCCAGTTCAGGCGCTTTTCTGCTACGGGCCTACCACTTGATCATGTCAATGTCCACAAGCATTTTCATTGCCACCCGACCCTTTTGGATCTGCTTCTTCAAATCGGTCCCGATCATGGCATGCGGAGCCTGCGCCTGCCCCTTGAGCCGTGGCAACTCGGACTTCAGCTGGGGCGTGGTCTGGGAAAGCTCCAACCCCTCCTGCTCTCGCCCATCGTCCGAACCATGGCTCGCCGGATCGAGCGACAAGGTCTCCACCACAATGATTACCTATTTGGCCTCAGTGCAACGGGGCAAATGACCGCCGAAGTGCTTTTGATGGCCATCCCCCAGCTCCCGGATGGCTTGGGGGAGATTTATTTTCATCCCGCCACCGGCAACCGGATGTCGACACATCTCGACTCACCCGCAGTCCGTGAGCAGAATGCCCTCCTGGATCGACGTGTGGCCAAAGCTCTCGTCGAACAGGGTTTTCGCACGACAACTTTCCATGCCAGTCTCTGACCCGACGACAAACTGGATGATTCCTCTTGCGTAAACTGAACCGAAGCTATGCCCACTTACTGGCCCGGGTCGTTCGGCAGTGCAGCCGATCGGCTTCCGTGGTTCTTTTGCTGGCTGGACTGCTGACGGTTCTATCCGTGGTCATCACGATCACCCGTTTCAAGATCGACACCAACATGACCGATCTGTTGGCGAAGCATCTCCCCTATCACGAACTGGATCGTGAATACCATCGTGACTTCCCGGCTGTCCATGAAACCATCGTCGTGGTGGTGCGTGCTGCCCAAGCAAAGACACTGCAACAGAGCACCCATGCGCTCAAGCTCTGGTTGAATCGTCATCCCGCGCTCTATCACGACCTGTATCAACCGGGGGGGGGGTCCTTCTTTCGGAAAAACGGGCTGCTTTACCTCTCTTCTGTCCGGCTCAGAAAACTGCTGGATCGGATCGACCGTGCAGAACCCGTAGTGGCCCATCTGGCCCTGGATCCCACAGCCTCCGGCTTTTTTTCGATGTTGACCCGCTCATTTGACCATCTCCGGACGCTTGCCCCGCTCTCTCCCCAATATGCCCGCCTGCTTGATCTCGTGAGCGAATCCGTGCAGGCCACCCTGCGAGGACATGCCCATCCGCTCCCCTGGAGCCGGTTGCTTGCTGGACGAGGAAAGGCCCAAGAGACACCCCGCCCTTCTGCAATTCTGATCGTGAAGCCGAGAGCCGTCCCGGGTGCCTTGAGACCTTATGAAACGGCTATCGACCGTCTCCAATACGAAATCTCTCGGCTGGAATCCAGGGCTCGGACTCCTCTCCACATCGGACTCACTGGAGGAGCGGTTCTGGACGATGCCCAGTTGCATTCGGCCACTTCCGGTATCGATTTCGCCACCCTGCTGTCCCTCCTGGCCATCATTACCATCCTTCTCCTTGGATTGCGCCGACTGAAACCGGTCCTCGCGGTTCTTCTCACGCTGCTTGTGAGCCTGGTCTGGACTGTAGCCTTCGCCCTGGTTGCCTTGGGCCCGTTCAATCTGATTTCGATCTCCTTTGCGGTCCTGTTTATTGGCTTGGGTGTGGACTTCGGGATCCAATTCTCGATCCGCTACCTGGAGGAGTCCCAGAGCAATCCCGGAATCAGTTCGGCACTGGAACGAACGGTCCTCTCGATGGGACTGCCCCTATCGCTGGCCGCCCTGGCTGCGGCAATCAGCTTTTTCTCGTTTGTACCGACTCAATACGCCGGAATTATCAGCCTCGGCCTCATCGCCGGGGTCAGCATGTTTATCTCCCTGGCTGCAACCCTCACCCTCCTGCCCGCTCTGGTCCAAACCTTCGGCGTGCGTGCCGGTCCTCCACGGCCCGGGTTACGGATCGGACGGTTCCTTCATGTCCGGCGGAACGGGCCCTGGATCAGCGGTCTTTTCCTGGTTCTCGGTCTAGCCGCCGTCTATTTCGTGACCCAGGTGCGTTTCGATTTCAATCCCCTGAACCTCGAAAATCCGAACTCTGCCCCTGTTCGGACGTTCCGGCAACTGGTTGCCCGGAGCCGGTTTTCGCCCTACAGCATCGATGTGATGGAACCCGGACTGGCCGCGGCCCGGCAGCTCCAAAAGCGCCTGGATCACCTCCCCACTGTCCGGATGACCGTGAGTGCGGCCAGTTTTATTCCGAGCCACCAGCACCGCAAACTGGCCTGGATCAGGCAAGCGGCACTTTTGTTCCCACCTTTCTTCATGCAGGCCCGAACGTCCCCGACGCAACCAGCCCAATCCCGCCAAAGCATCCATGATTTTCTTAAAGCCACCGGACGAATCCATCTCACCGGTAAACTCAGTCAACTGGCCAGACCACTCGCGCAACTCCGGGGGATCCTCGAACAGTTTTTGCGCCTCCCCATTCGTCAGGAACCCCGTTGGAATCTCCTCGAAACAAATCTCATGGGCTCCTTCCCCACTGCGCTCCATCAGCTTGAGGAGGCTTTCCAGGCCCAACCGGTCACCCTGGCCCGCCTGCCGACAAGCTTGCGGACACGCTATCTCAACCGGCACGGCATCGCCCGTGTCCAGGTTTTTTCCCGCTTAAACCTGAACCATCTCGATCTCCTGCGCCACTTCGTGCGCCAAGTCACCGAGGCGGCCCCGCGTGCGATTGGAACCCCGGTCATGCTCGTCGACGGCGGCAATGCCGTGCTCGGTGCTTTCCGGCAGGCCACCGTCACGGCCTTTGTGGGGATCCTTCTCCTTTTGTTCTGGGTACTCCGGGATATCCGACATACCGTGCTCGCCCTCGCTCCCATGATCTTGACCATTCTCCTGGCCAGCGCCACAATGAGACTTTGGGGCATCTCCTACAATATGGCCAATATCATCGTTTTGCCCCTGCTCATGGGGCTCAGTGTGGCTTATGGCATCTATTTCATCGTGCGATGGCGGGAAGGTTATGACCTGGACCTCGTGCTGGGAACCAGCACAGCCCGCGGAATTCTGGTCAGCGGTCTGGCCACCCTCAGTGCCTTCGGAAGCCTGGCCCTCTCCTCCGACCGAGGGATCTCGATTCTGGGCCAGACCTTGAGCATCGTGATGGCGTGGGTTCTTGTGTCCACCCTGGTGGCGCTCCCGGCAATTCTCTCCCTGCTTCCTGACAGGAAACAGCCCGTGGATCATCCGGCTCCGGAATGAGTGCACTTCCGGCCAACCGTGCCCGTTCCGCAATTCTGGCGGGTCGTTGTCCCCTATCCGCGATTCTTTTTGCCTCCCTCGGACTTGCGGCCACCGTTTGGTTGATTCTGAACACGGGCCTTCGTGGTATCGAAAATACGATTGCGATCGCGGGATTCAGCATTCTCTGGGTGGTCCCTCTTCACATCCTCCCGATCATGCTGGATTCCCAAGGCTGGCGGGTTTTACTCCACGATGGTGAACAAAAACCTTCCTCAGGATTTCTGTTTTGGGTGGCCGGTATTCGTGAGGCCATCAACGGCCTGCTCCCGGTTTTCCGCGTGGGCGGTGAGTTTACGGGAGCCCGCTTGGCCACCCGTGCCGGAATCAGTAAAGCAAATGCCATCGCAAGCGTTCTCGTCGAAGTCACCCTTACGCTGGTCAACCAGATTTTTTTTACCCTCGCCGGTATTTTCCTCCTGGTTACAGTGAGCTCGGGTCATTCCTTCTATGGACAGATTCTCCCTGCCCTTTCACTGGCTGCCGGCGCCATCGTGATTTTCGTGCTCATCCAGCGCGGTGGTTTTTTCTCTTTCTGCCACCGCTGGATCGAGCAGCTGGGCTGGGGGAACCGCTTTGTCAGGGCCGTGGGCGACCCCGAGGCGCTTGACCAGGCAATTCACCGACTCTATCAGCGCCGGACCCTCCTCCTGCGGGCGGGACTCTGGCAAATGGCGGGACTTCTGGCTGGTGTCCTCGAAATCTGGCTGGCCCTGTTCTTGCTCGGCAGTCGGGTGGGTTGGGGTGGCGCCTTGGTCCTCGAAAGCTTGAGCCAGGCGTTGCGCAGCGCCTCGTTTTTTGTTCCCTCCGGGATTGGCGTTCAGGAAGGGGGCTTTGTGGTGTTCGGCAGCCTGCTCGGTATCCGTCCGGATATCACCCTCTCCCTCTCTCTCGTCCGGCGTCTCCGGGAAGTCCTCTTTGGTCTGCCTTTCCTGGTTTCATGGCAGTGGATCGAACGACGGAAATGGGGCCGAATGGACTCGCTCGCACCACCCGACCTTCCTTGACTGGGTTCGTACTTATGAAAGAACTCTCACGACATCAGCCGTGCCCCTCCCGGAAATGACACTCATGGAAAACGACACCGCACGCCCCCCTTCTACAAGCCGCCATCGGATTCAATCGGTCTTGTTTCCACTGGGGCCCCTTCTTTTTCTCCTGCTGACTTCGGTTTCCGCCCGTGGAGCGCTTTCTCGCGCAGAACCGCCCACAGCCTCACCCACCGCTGTGATCCGCACGCTCGATCGATCTCTTCTGGCCTCCATGAAGGCGGGTTCCCGAGCTGGTTTCAGAGCGCGTTACCACATCCTTGAATCCGTGATCCGACGGACGATCAACTGGGGGGCGATGCTGCACCTGTTGATCGGGCGAGACTGGGGGAGGTTTAGCCCCCAACAACGGCATCGGCTCCGTCAACTGTTCATCCACTATACGATTGCCAACTATGCACACGAGTTCAGCGGGTACCGGGGTCAGCAGTTTCATATCGTCAAGCACCGTCATTACCCTGCCTATGACCTCGTGATTGCGAGATTCAATGAAGAAAACCAACGGCACCACACCTTCGTTTACCTTCTCCAGGAAGTCCATTCCGCCTGGCGAGTCGTCAATATTTTCGTGGATGGCGTGAGTAATATCGCTCTCCTCAAGTCTCAATTCCAGTTCATCGTGAAAAAGAACGGACCGGCAGGACTGCTCGACTACCTGACCCGATCCATCCGACGTTTTGAAACCAGAACCGGCTCTGACCGGAATCACACCTCATGAACCTCCAGACGACCCGATGCGGGGAATCCTTCGGTCACTTGCAGATCGTGCGAATTCCAATCCGGATCGGATTGGCCATGGGTCTTCTGTTTCTTGCCAGCTGCGGCGGACCGGGTCCCGCCCAGGCCCTTCCAGGCACCCTTTATCTGGGTACTGGTAACCGCATCCTCGAGCTTAATCTCCAAACCCATCGAATCCAGACCGTGATCCACCTGCCCGATCATCTCCGGGTGGATGTCCTCTCGATTGTCTCGCGAAACCTGCTCTTGGTGAGCACCTACCCTCAGCACACCATCGACCTTCTCAACCTGAAGACTCGTCACTGGACCCCGCTCCGGAGCGGCTGGAAGGCCGTGGCTTTCCCCTACCGGCATCGCTTTGTTTTTTACGACACAGTCAAACCGGGTCTTTATGCCGAGCGGTTGTATTGGGCTTCGTTTCAGGATCCCCAGGTGAGGCACTTGATCGATCCCGGACCCTTTCCGATTCCAATCCCGGTCATCCGACTGGGTGCGGGACGTTTTCTCTATACCAGTTGGCGCAAAACCCACGAGCAGGCGCTCTGGATCCACAACCTGGAAAGTGGAAGTTTTCGAAAATTCCCGGTTCCCCTGACCTACCCGGAGCTCCGCCTCTCCCATAACGCCATCCTGTGTTCTGCGGTCGGAGTCAAAACCTATCCATATTTCAACTATGATCTGACCTCTGGGGCCCAGATCCGGATTCATCTCCCCGCCTGGTACACGCCGGTCCGCAACGTTCCCGCCCTCCATGGTTTCTTGGTGGGGAAGCACTCATCCAGTCTTTTTGTGTCGCCGGGACGCCGCTGGACCCTCTATCTCGACCTTTGGCATACCGGACACCGGATCCTGCTTCTCAAACACACCCGAGTCGGGCTGGATACCGTCGTCTGGACTGGCCCACGCTAAGATCTTGAAAAAGCCTCTTCTCCTGCGTCATCTCGGGGCTTTGCTTTACGATGGATTCATCGTCCTGGCCCTCTGGCTGCTGGGCACTTTTTTACTGGCGCTCCTCGTCCACCCGGCACAGCGGTCACTCAATACGTCGATCTCCGGGCGCATTCTGTATTGGGGCTTCCTGCTTGCACTGGCTTGGATCTTTCTGGC
>JAJYFY010000042.1:13527-13908 GCA_021785265.1 Pseudomonadota bacterium | reverse complement strand
CTCGACTGGACAGTAGAGGGTCCGGCCACGGTTTCATTTGAAAGTCCGGTTTTTGCACCGACGCCGGGCCAGTTTTTCGTTTTCTACCAAGACGAATGGTGCCGAGGGGGCGGGCCGATTGCGCAAATCGTCTCGGATGATCTTTCGGTTCCCTCTCCCCGGAACGAGCCCGCGGGGGCCCCCGGACACCGTGAGACTA
This sequence comes from Pseudomonadota bacterium, assembly GCA_021785265.1. Lineage (GTDB taxonomy): Bacteria > Pseudomonadota > Gammaproteobacteria > JAKAQQ01 > JAKAQQ01 > JAJZIH01. The sequence continues at coordinate 13,709 of JAJYFY010000042.1, read as the reverse complement.
AGGAAAAAGAACGGGTGATGAAACCAGGAACCTCTCCGGTCGTATAATTTGGATGCACCTTGCCCCACATCTGCCGTATCCGAGGATCTCTTTTGATGACACGCAAAAAAATCGCCTTCCGGGATGACAGCCGTGACACACTAACCGTCGATCAGAGCTATAGCTTCATCTCGCTGCCCAAG
>JAJYFY010000042.1:0-13517 GCA_021785265.1 Pseudomonadota bacterium | reverse complement strand
CCCGTTTCTTCACTGCCCTATGCCCTGAAGATCCTCCTCGAAAACACGGTCAGGAACTGGGATGGGACCACGGTTCGCGATGAGGACGCCGAAGCCATCCTGACTTGGACGCCTGAAGAGGCCGGTCAGCACGAACTCGCCTTCACCCCGGCGCGAGTTCTCCTCCAGGATTTCACCGGTGTCCCAGCCATTGTCGATCTCGCCGCCATGAGGGATGCGATGAAAAAACTGGGCGGTGACCCGGGGCGGATCAACCCATTGGCTCCGGTCGAACTGGTGATCGACCACTCGGTACAGGTGGATTTCTACGGGACTCCTGACAGTTTCGCAAAAAATCGAGCGCGTGAGTTCGAACGCAACCAGGAACGCTATACTTTTCTGCGCTGGGGACAGGAAGCATTCCGGAACTTCCGGGTGGTTCCACCGGATACCGGTATCGTCCACCAAGTGAATATCGAATATCTGGCCCGCGTCGTTTTCGAATCGTCCAAAGACCAGAAGCCGTGGCTCTACCCCGACACCCTGGTCGGAACGGATTCACACACCACCATGGTCAACGGCCTCGGGGTGCTTGGATGGGGGGTTGGCGGTATCGAAGCGGAGGCGGCCATGCTGGGCCAGCCCATGACCATGGTGGTTCCGGAAGTCATCGGGGTCAACCTCACCGGCAAACTCAATCCGGGAGCCACGGCCACCGATCTGGTGCTGACGTTGACCGAGCTATTACGACGCAAAGGTGTGGTGGGCAAGTTCGTCGAGTTTTTTGGTCCAGGACTGGCTGCTCTTCCGGTGGCTGACCGCACGACCATCAGCAACATGTCACCCGAGTTCGGCTCGACCTGTGCGATTTTTCCGATCGATACGGAAACGCTCCGTTATCTTCGCCAGACTGGCCGGTCCGAATCCGCGATTGCACGGATCCAAGCCTACTGCCAGGCCCAAGGCCTCTGGCATGAACCCAGCCACCCTCCCTCTCGTTACAGTGATCTTCTGAGTCTCGATCTGGCCACAGTGGAACCCAGTCTGGCCGGGCCGAGTCGGCCGCAGGACCGAGTCAAACTCTCCTGCCTCAAATCGAAGATGGAGCAACTGGTCACCGACTACCGGAAAGCGAAACCGGTTTTACCGGATACGAAACCGAGCTTAGCGGATGGCGACCTCGTTATCGCGGCCATTACGAGCTGTACCAATACCTCGAATCCCTCCGTCATGATCGGCGCGGGTCTTCTGGCGAGGAACGCCAGGAAACGCGGCTTACAGGCTAAACCCTGGGTCAAAACCTCTCTGGCGCCTGGATCTCCGGTCGTCACCCGATATCTTGAGGAAGCCGGACTCCTCGGCGAACTGGAACAGCTCGGTTTCGGCCTCGTGGGCTACGGGTGTACCACCTGTATTGGAAACTCGGGCCCACTCAAACCGGAAATCAGCGAAGTCATCCAGAAAAAGCAACTGGCCGTCGGGGCCATTTTGTCCGGAAACCGCAATTTCGAGGGACGAATTCATCCGGAAGTCCGCTTCAATTTTCTCGCATCACCACCACTGGTCGTCGCTTTTGCCCTGGCGGGCTCCCTCATTCGTGACCCGGAAAACGACCCTTTAGGTACCGATCCCCAGGGTCGCCCGGTTTATCTGAAAGAAATCTGGCCAAACCCCGCAGAGATCGAAGATTTGGTCCGGACCCATATCCGTGGCCGAATGTTCCAGGAAAGCTATGCCAAGATCTTCGAGGGACCACCCGAATGGAATCGCCTGGAGACCGCTCAAGGGCTCCATTACCAGTGGAACCCGGAATCTACTTATGTCCAGTCTCCACCCTTTTTCGACGGACTCCAGAAGCTTCCCTCGGATCGACCGACCCTGGAAGGCGCACGTGTCCTGGCGTTTTTGGGCGATTCAGTGACGACCGACCATATTTCACCAGCCGGTAACATCTCCCCCACAAGTCCTGCAGGACGTTATCTCCGGGAGAAGGGAATCGAGCCCCGGGATTTCAACTCCTACGGCGCACGGCGCGGGAATCATGAAATCATGATGCGTGGAACCTTTGCCAACATCCGCCTGAAAAATCTTCTGGTTCCTGGGGTGGAGGGCGGAATGACCCTTTGTTTTGCAACGGGAGAGACACTGCCCATCTATGATGCCGCCATGGTCTACCTCCAAAAGCAGGTTCCCCTGGTCATCATTGCCGGGAAGGAATACGGCAGTGGCTCCTCACGGGACTGGGCAGCCAAGGGTCCTGCCCTGCTCGGTGTTCAAGCGATCCTGGCTGAGAGCTTTGAACGGATCCATCGGTCTAATCTTGTCGGGATGGGCATCTTACCCCTTGAGTTTCTCCCGGGTGAAAATGCCCAGTTTCTTGGTTTGACCGGGCACGAAACTTTCCGCATCAAGGGCATCCAGGACGATCAGGACACGGAGGCCGTCGTGGACGCCATTTCAGAAAATGGCGAGACCCGTCGATTCAAAGCCAAGATCCGCCTCGACACTCCAAAGGAGAGGGAGTACTACCGCCATGGCGGAATTCTAAAGTACGTTCTTCGTACTCTGGCGGGGAGCAGATCCAGTTAGCTGTTTTGTAGAGCCGCTCAGCCGGCAGTAAAGTTCGTGCAGGCTTTGGTACGGGCTAGTCTCTGTCAGCGGTTTGTACAGTCTTCATGCCGAGGGATTGACAGATCGTGGAAGCGTGACGGTCGAGGTCCGGATCCACGCGTGCTATCCGGCCCCATGGGCGGTGAGTTTCACCAGGCCATTTGCAGGTCGCATCCAATCCCAGCTTGCCACCCAGCTCGCTGACCGGGCTCGCAAAGTCAAGGTAGTCTACCGGCGTGTCATTCACGATCAATGTGTCTCGACCGGGATCCGCCCGGGTAGAGATGGCCCACAGCACCTGCCGAGTGTCCCGGATGTCGATATCCTCATCGACAACGACAATATATTTGGTATAGGTAAATTGGCGAAGCCAGGACCAGATTCCCATCATGATCCGACGGGCATGTCCGGGGTACTGCTTCCGGATGCTGACTACGGCGACCCGGTATGAACAGGAGGCTGGCGGTAGATAGAAATCCTCAACTTCCGGAAATTGGTTCTGAAGAACGGGAATAAACATTTCATTGAAGGCTTCCGCCAGAATCGATGGCTCATCTTCGGTGGGTCTGCCCATGTAACTGTGGTGATAAAGCGGTGAGTCGCGTGAGCAAATCCGCTCTACGGTCAAAACTGGAAACTGGGCCGTCGCGTTATAGTAGCCCGTATGATCACAGAAGGGGCCTTCCAAAGCGGTTTCACCTGGGTAGATGTATCCCTCGAGAACGATTTCTGCTTGTGCGGGCACATACAGGTCGTGGGTCCGGCATCGGATCAACTCGGTACGTGCTCCACGAAACAGTCCCGCAAACTGATATTCCGAAAGGGGATCCGGAATCGGAGCCACGGCGGCAAGGAGCATGGCAGGATCCGCACCCAGTACGACGGCCACAGGAAATGGGCGGTCCGGATTCTGTAAAACCCATTCCCGATAATCTTGAGCCCCCCCACGATGAGCCAACCAACGCATGATCAGCTTGTTTTTGGCGATTTTTTGCTGTCGATAAACGGCCACATTCATTCTGGGATATCGCGTTCCACGAGTCACCACCAGCCCGAAAGTCAGGAGGGGACCCGCATCTTCGGGCCAACACACTTGGATAGGCAGACCATCCAGGTCAACGGCTTGGTGTTCAGCAATGATCTCCTGACAGGGTGCTTGATGCACCCGACGTGGTCTCAGGAAGGTAAGATTCATCCACCGGGATACATCCTGCATACCCTGCCGCCAGTCAACGGGCAGATGGGGTGACTGAAAAAAAGCCAGCAGTTTTCCAACCTCACGAAAGCTAGCCGGGGATTCCAGACGAAGCGCACGGGCCACCCTGTGAGGTGTGCCAAAAAGGTTTCCGAGAACGGGATGAGCGTGACCTTTCACCTGATCAAAGATCAGTGCGGGGCCTTTCCGGAGAAGTGCCTGCCGACAGATTGCGGTAACTTCCTGGTGTTCTTTCACCTCTGAACGGACATGCACCAAATCCCCTCGGGTTTCCAGACTTGTCAGGAAGGAACGGAGATCACGCCAGACCGGCAACCGGCGGCTTTCGAAAGCTTGAGCAAAGGACCCTCTTTCAAGGTTTGGCATGGATTCCGATTCCGCCATTACGGGAATTTTCTAAGGATAGTAGGCCGGGCTGGCCCAGCCAATAGCCATCGCAGGTTCCTGCAGCACCCCGGACTCGCAGGTCATCCAGCACATCGGGATTACCTGGATTCCGGCGCAGAAGGTCAAAATCTTGAATGATCGTTTCCATGTGGGAAGCTTGAGGGCTCAACCGCACGGTTTGAATGCCGGCCTGCCTAATCTCGGTGAGCCATGGTGCCAGATTGACCGTATACGCAGACTGGATCTGAACTCCGTTCAGGGTCAAAAAATCTTGTCCCTCCTGTGTGCGCAGAAGACGTCCTTCCGGATCTTTCAGGCAGAGTTGATCACAATGATCTTTGGGCCGATTCTCCGCTCGAGCCGTATAGCACCGGGCAGACCAGGCCAGGGGCAAACGTCCCCAGGCAAAAATCTCACAACTACAACGATTTTTTGCTGAAGCAACCAGGATTTGTGCCGTCCCCCGTGCCAACTCAAGAGGCAGGACCCAGTGTTGCATACCCTGATTGAGCAGGATGTGTAATGTCCTCTCGTTATATACATTCAGGGCCGCTCCACCCACAAAAGGCAGGTGGCTCCGTGACAAAATATTGACGCTCGCCAGATCATTGGCTTCGACCTGCATCCCTTCCTGCTCACCAACGGCCTCGCACAGTCGGCCCAACGCGCCCAATTCAGACCCGGCCTCGATCAAGGTCAGCGTTGAAATGATCACTGTTTTGCCCACTGACGCCATCTCTCGTCCCAGCTGAATCCAGTCTCTCGGACTGAAACTGCGTCGCTTCGAACAAACCACCTCACCCAAATAAACCCTTTCAACTGGCCAATCCAGAGCGTGTCTGTAAAATTCCAGAAGTCTCTCACGCGGCCAGTGATAAAGCACGGGGCCAAGAGCCATCTGCAGCAAATCGTCCTTAGGAATGTTTCGCATGATGGCCCACAGGCATCCCGGTTTCCAGATTTCGGAACGAATCCCCTTGCGTCGGTTCCACGAAATAACGGACGATCTTGAGGTAAATTTCAGCAATCCACATTTCGGAAAGGCCAAACTGGTTCGCCAAGCGTCGCACATGGCACAATACTTCCTGCTCACGCTCAGGTGAGTACAAAGGTTCTTGTGCATGCGATTTATCGGCGTGGATCAGACGAACCAACTGCTCTCGCTGGGCCAGCAAGGCCACGAGCTGGCAATCGAGCGCGTCGATTTTTATCCGATATTCGGAAACTCTCATTTTACAGTCATGTATTCCTGCGGAAAGTCCAGCTTGTCGAATAAAAATCAGGATCACAACAATGATTTTTCATCCTTGAGGGATGAAAAATCATTTCGCAATAAAACTGACACCAATGGGAGACCTGAGGCGTGGAAAGGTCAAACATCGAGTGGGTTTTCCCTGGATGAGTGCTGGCGACAAAACTGTCGGATTTTCCCCACGCTGTAGCATCCCAGTCGAAAAGGGGCTGGCCATTGGGAAGCAGATAGTCCTTCCATGAAATTTTTAAGACCAAGCCCCATTTCAATCTCTCCCTCAATAACCAGATGACGTTGAAAAAAAAGGGTATCCGGATCGGTTTCATGGAAAATTAGGGCCAGCAAGTCAGGAAAACGACTTCGGATAACTGTTTCGGCTGGACTGGCTTTCCGTAAGACCTGGATGCTGCGGTTATGAATCGAGATAGGCCATCGCCAGTTGAGATCCTCCATCTCAATGGCCACATGGTGCCCTTCCATGAAATCCAGATCACCCCGTTGTCGATGAGAAGAAAAAAGAAGGTTGAGAAAAAACTCCAAGCTCCATTGCTGGCAGACATGCGGCACCCGCCGGAAGGACTCTTCCAGAGTTCTGGTCAATACCGAGCGGAGATCCTCACTCAAGCGCCTCGCTGCTTCTTTACCCCTCATGGTGCATGTAACCGGGATCGACTGAAACAGGGTGATCATACCTGCGCCTCTGCTCCGTTGATTTGACCCTTGTCAAAATTATGGCTTAAAAACCAGAACGGGATGCCCCGCGAGCAGAAACACTGAATCGCATCGCTATACCATAGTCAGGGAATCGTCATGCAGGTCGCAAGGAGTATTCGTGGAGTTGGTCTGTCCCGCCGGGAACATGGGTTCGTTACGTGCTGCCGTGGATCATGGCGCGGATGCGGTTTATACCGGGTTCCGTGATGCCACCAATGCCCGACATTTCCCGGGTCTCAACTTTACTCCAGAATCCCTACGTGAGGCTGTTCAGTACGTCCACCGGAAGCAGAGAAAAATCTTTGTGGCCATCAACACCTACCCTCAACCCGCGGGCTGGCCGCTCTGGACGGCTGCCGTGGATACCGCGGTCACCGCGGAAGTAGATGCTCTCATCCTGGCGGATATAGGCCTTCTGGAGTATGCGAAAGATAAATGGCCGGATATGCCCCTTCACCTCTCGGTTCAAGCTTCCGCAACCAACTGGGAAGCACTCGATTTTTATCACCGGCTGTTTGCTATTCGGCGAGCGGTTTTGCCTCGCGTTCTATCACTACGGCAGGTTACCGCCATCACCCGGAAGACCCCAGTCGCCATCGAAGTATTCGGGTTCGGCAGCTTGTGTGTCATGGCTGAAGGACGTTGCCTCTTATCGAGCTATGTCACGGGGCGGTCTCCTAACAGTTACGGTGCCTGTTCTCCCGCCTCGCACGTTCGCTGGTCACAGACCCCCGCAGGTCTAGAGGCACGGGTCAGTGAAGTGTTGGTCGACCGCTATCAGGAAAATGAAAAGGCGGCCTATCCAACGCTTTGCAAGGGCCGGTACCAGGTGGAAAAATCCGTGTACTACGCTCTGGAGGAGCCTACCAGCCTCAATACCCTGGATATCCTCCCAGCTCTTATGCGGGCTGGGGTGCAGGCCATCAAGGTGGAGGGCCGTCAACGGGGCCCCGCCTACGTCCGCCAAGTCACCGTGATTTTTCGGGCCGCGATCGATGCCTGCCTGAACCATCCGGAATGCTATCGACCCGATCCAGACTGGCAGGCCGGACTGTCGCGACTGGCAGAGGGTGCCCAGACCACGCTGGGAGCTTATCATCGCCCTTGGCATTAAGCCTGTATTCCAGTCCTGTTCATTGCTTGCCTGGACTGTAAAAAATTCGAATAGCGGAAACACTCCCGCCGCAGTCCTGGGTGTTCGGGGACCCACGTTACAGGCCCTGGTCCTTCTCCGGGTCCCTCATCCCAGCGAGTCTTATCCCAAAACCATCCGCCGACAGAAAAAATGGCGCCCTGCCAAGCGAGCAACGGTATACGCTGGCGCAGCCAGGGAGGCATGCGCATATCCCTGAGCAAATCCTTAAGCGCAACATGATGACCCGCATGGTTCCAGTGCATGCGTTCGCCTCCTGAGCGAATAAAAACCTGCCACTCCTCGGGATTCACAATCCGCCGGGAAACTCCGTCACGCTTGTTCGGGTGCAATTCGAGATAACCCCAACCTGGCCAGAGAATCCACCGTCCCTTTTCAGAATCAAAATCCGAGAGCGAATTTTGCGGTAGATCCGGTAAGGGCGGAATCAGGAAAAGACAATCATCATGGGTGGCCAAGAGGTGGTCTTTCCACCCGACCTCGGCGTGATCCCGCTTGTCCATCAGGAGATTTCGGATCAGGACTTCAAGACATTTTTGAGGTGGAGGCGGAGCCTGCAACCGCCTGATCCATGCACGGAGAAGGAGCCTTAACCCTTCTTCTTCCTGTTTTTTCAACTCTCGGAGGGAAAGCGCCCCCCATGCGGAGTCAGAAACTGAATCCAGGCTTTTCTCAAGAAAGCCAGACAAGATTTCATGTTCCGTTTCGAGCAGACGTGCGCTCAGTGCTGATTTTCGGCTGGCCTCAGGCCACCGCTCGACGAGCGCGGGGATCACCCGCAATCTCAAGTAGTTTCTTGAAGATACAGGATCCCGGTTGGTTGGATCCTCCAACCACGGAATTCCTGCACACTCTGCATACGTTCGCAGTTCGTTTCGTGAAAAACCCAACAAAGGGCGGAATAGGAAACCGGCTCCCAGTGGTTGCCCACGATGGGACATTCCCTGTAATCCTTGGTGTCCTGAGCCACGCAACAAATGGAGCAGGATCGTCTCGAGTTGATCATCCGCGTGATGGGCGGTGAGCAAAATCTCCCCCGGAGACAGGTGATGGGCCATCGTCTCATAGCGCAGGCGGCGTGCCGTGGCCTCCCATCCTTCAGGAGTCCGATGGGGTACCTGGATCTCGGTCAGGATCAGGGGAACCGCCCAGCGGGTCGCCCATTCAGACACGAATTCCTTGAACTGTGTGGCTGTGGGCTGTGCACGGTGGTCCACATGGATTGCCCGCAACGGCAAAGGAAAGAGGTCACGATGGTGGGACAAAAGATGCAGGAGGACAGTGGAGTCGAGCCCTCCTGAGCAGGCCACCATATAGCCTTTCGCGTCCGGGATCCCTTCGAGAGTCGCCTGCAACGCGACAGCCGTCAACCGGTTCGATGGTTTCAGTTGGTATATACCCCGAAATGCATGAGACGATTGAGCCGTTCAGCCACGAGGTCATCCACCGGCTTGGACAGTAGTAGGGACAGGTACTTGGCAATCCCCGCCCTCACCGACTTCATGATCGCAGGAACGTCCCGGTGGGCACCTCCCGGTGGCTCCGGAATGATCTCGTCCACCAATCCAAGATCCAAGATTCTTTCCGCAGTAAGGCCCAGTGTGGCTGCGGCTTCCGGGGCCTTGGATGCACTTTTCCAGAGAATCGAGGCACAACCTTCAGGTGAGATCACTGAATAAATGCTGTACTGGAGCATCAGGAGTCGATCGCCTACCCCAATGGCCAGAGCTCCTCCAGATCCTCCCTCCCCGATGACGCAGCAGATGATCGGAACGCGCAACTGGGCCAAAACTTCGAGGTTACGCGCGATCGCCTCGCTCTGGTTGTGTTTTTCAGCATCGACCCCGGGATACGCTCCTGGGGTATCAATAAAAGTCAGGATCGGCAAACGGAAGGATTCCGCCAAACGCATGAGACGCAACGCCTTGCGATAGCCCTCAGGTTTGGGCATTCCAAAATTACGAGCCACTTTTTCCTTGACTTCCCGTCCCTTTTGGTGCCCGAGAAAAAGGATGGGCTGATCCTCGAAGCGGCCCACACCTCCCACGAGGGATGGATCGTCGGCACAACTCCGGTCACCCGCCAGAAACTCGACTTCCGTAAAGAGGTGGGTTACATAGTCCAGTGTGTAGGGTCTTTGGGGATGACGGGAAAGTTGCGTGATTTTCCATGGATCCAGGTTGGAAAAAATGGCTTCCGTTTTCTCCTGACTCAGCCGGGCCAAGCGTTCAATTTCTTGATCCACGGGATCCCCGGCCTCCTTGAGTCTCCTGAGCTCGACGAGCTGCGCTTCGATTTCCGCGATAGGGGCTTCAAAATCCAGAAAGTGGCTCTGCATTTACAAGGTTTCCCCGAGGTCAACCACCCACACGCTACAGGCTATCGGTTTCGTGATTTCGAGACACCAGCCTGCAGGCCTACCCGGTTATTGTGCCAGAGTTCCAGGCAAGAAATACGGGTCGGGAACACTTCCTGATCACTCGAACACCGAATGGGAGGCTCCAGGAAAACTCTGGCTCAAAAATTCCGTGATCCAGCCCGACCCAGGCTCGGCACAGGAATCTTTTCCTGCTTAAACGGGATCCCGCGCTCCAGACTGGTCCATGCCACGGCTGGAGTGCCGGATTCCAAGCACTCTCCTCCGGACTCGACTCAACCGTCGAAGCCGGGCCAGAAAATCCAGGAGATCGGTTCTGCCGATTGAACCCAAGACCTCACCAGTGCTTCCCGTTTTCACTGACACCGAATCCAGATGATTCAGGTCCATATACTCGATCACACCCATCAAGGACAGATTTTCATCGACCCCCGGATCTTGCAAGACGGTTTCAGGCCGAGACGGTGGTTCCTCGACTTGATTTTTTTGCTTCATTTGGATCACGTCGCGAGCGAGCCGGACATTCAGCACGTCCGTTGCCATTTCCTGTTGAATGTGAATACCCTGGTGCGCGACTTTTTCGGTCATGATGGAACGCTTCACCCACTTCACGCAGAACAGATGCGCAACCATGACGGTCATCAAGAGTGGAAGTAAAGCATGGGCATTCCCGGTCACTTCATATCCAAAAAAAATGGCCGTCAGGGGCGCCCGCATAGCTGCCCCCATCACACTGGCCATCATCAGCAGTGCCCAAAGGGAGGGGTTTCCAACCGGGATCCAGGTCCCCATCAGCTGCCCTGCAGAGGCACCAATCATGGCGAGCGGAGCCAAAACCCCGCCGGCCGTGCCCGACCCCAAGGCCAAGGTCCAGACCGCTGACTTGGCCAAAAACAGCCGCAAAATCTGGTTCGTGACGAGCCGTCCGTTCAGCAGGGCCCGGATATTGTGGTAACCCACGCCCAGGGCTCTGGGTTCCATCCAGCCGATGAGCCCAATAAAAATCCCCCCTAGAGCCGGCCACCACATCCAGTGCAACGGCAGTTTTTGGAAAACTCCTTCCCAGCGGTAGACCAACCATGTAAGACCAATGGCCAGAATCGCGCCCACGAACCCGACCAGCAGGCACCAGAACAGATCCACCGGCGGCAGAACGGAGGTCACTGTCATAGCAAACATGGGATGAGATCCGACCAGAAGCGGACGCCACGCTTGGGCAACCCCTGCTGCCAGCGAGACGGGTATCAGGCTTTGCGGCTTCCATTCGAAAAGCAGAAGCTCTACAGCCAGCAGGACAGCGGCAATCGGGGTCCCAAAGATGATGGACATACCCCCTGCCGCACCGGCTGCCAGGCAGATCTTTCGTTCGTCGTCGTTCAAGGGAAGCAGTTGGCCCACAATCGATCCGAGTGAGCCTCCACTCACAATGATCGGGCCTTCAGCACCAAAAGGACCGCCCGTACCGATACTGATCGCAGACGCAAGAGGTTTAAGCCACGCCAGGCGAGGTGGAACACAGCTTCCATTTTCTACAATCGATTCCATGGCCTCGGGAATTCCATGCCCACGAATCGCCTGAGATCCAAATCGAGCCAGAAAACCCACAATCAGGCCCCCGATCACGGGAATGAAAACCGAAGTCCAGGGCAAGTAATTCGGTATGGACAGATGTGTAACACTCAACCGCGATCCATAGGCCAGATTGATGACAAAGGCGATCATTTTGAGCAAAAGCCAACCCATGAAAGCAGATAAGGTCCCGATGGGAAGGGCCAACAGGCTGAGAAAAAAAACACGTTGCCCCGGTGAATAATCCGCGAGTGGAGACGGTTTTTGGCGAAGACGGTGAGTCATGGGGGTTTCAGGCTGGCTGGCGGTTTCCAAAATATATATCTTATCACGATATATTTAATTTTGAGGTATTCGTAAAAGTGGGTTGGGCAAGCCCGCAATGAGCACAAAGCACAGGCAATTAAAATCGCAAAACCGTGTTGTTTCTGTCCCCCTGTTTACGTAAGATGTGATTATCGACAATCGCAAAAGTGCGTTGTTCGCCATGCTTCATCGCCACCTCAACCATGAACGTTTCACTCTCGCCGCTATCGACGACGTGATTTCACGCGGTCGATGGAGTGAGTGGGCGGAACTGCGCCGGGCAGCTTTGTCCGACCGTGCCCTGCTGGACAAGGTGGATCGCGTGTGCCGCCCTTACGCCTCCAATCCTTACGCTCAACGCCATCACTTCTGGATGCACTATGCCGAACAACACCGCACCACTACCTGACTGGGAACTTGTCCTCTCCTCTGCCGCACGGCTCCAGCGCATCCTGCCGGATGCCGTGCTGGTCGGGGGAACCGCCTCGGCGATCCACGCAGCGCATCGTTTTTCCCGTGACGCTGACCATGTGCTGCCCGATCTGCGTCACCGCTTTGACGAAGTGCTGTCCGAGCTTGAGTCGGTCGCTGGCTGGAAAACGGCTCGCGTGCAACGCCCCGTGCAAATCCTTGGCAGTCTCGATGGCATCGAAACCGGGGTTCGCCAGCTTATCCGCGACGAACCGTTGGAAACGACAGTAGTGGATTACCACGGTGCGCGAATTACCGTTCCGACCGAAGGTGAGATTCTGCGCATCAAGGGCGTGTTGATCCTCAAGCGCAACGCCACGCGGGATTATCTCGACTTCGTGGCCTTGGCAGGTCACATGGGCGATGCGAGCGTTGCCCACGCGCTGCAATTATTTGACCGACTCTACCAGCAGGACAGCGGTGAATCGCCGCTACAGCAATTGCAGGTCCAGCTTGCCAACGCGCTCCCCTACGACTTGGAAGAAACCGAACTCAGCGAGTACAAAAACCTTGATCCTCGCTGGCATGACTGGCAGGCGGTTAAAGCGGCTTGTTCGTGCCTTTCAACCGTTATCTTCGACCGGGTGTGCGATCTTGATGCTGATCGTTCCGATGACCATGGAATGGAGCCATGATTGATCCATTGAACATCGCCACGATGCCGACTGCAGACAAGGTGCAATGGCGGCAATGCCGTGTGGGACGTGACGGGCCAGTCCGTCGCCGACATGATCCGGGCTACGCTTGACGTGCCGAACACCACCTATGCCGATTGGTCGACGCCGCACCTCGCCAGCATGGAGAAGCTTGATCCATGCCAGCCAACATCCTGAACCTCCCGCAGTACCCGGTGCTGCGTGTGGAGTAAACCGACCACGACTACCACGTCAGAGCGGCGCCGGTGGACGTGACATCTTCCTGCCTGCATTGCCAGTTTGACCGATTGACCTCGTGGGGCACCCGCGAGCAGGTGTTCAAGGACTTGCCCATGCACGGCAAGCGCGTGGGCATCTAGATCGACACCAAGCGGCTACGCTGCCAAGCCTGCGGCAAGACATTCTCGCAGGCGCGGCCCGTGCTGGCCGAGAACCGGATGATGACCGACCGGCTGGTGAAGTGGATCGGGCAGCAGGCGTCGAAGCGCATCTTCACCTCGCTGGCCGACGAAACCGGCGTGGTCGAGGGAACGATCCACAACATCTTCCGCGACTACATCAACGAGCTTGAGCAGACCGTCCACTTCGAGACGCCGAAGTGGATGGGCATCGGCGAAATCCACATCATCAACAAGCCGCGATGCGTCGTCTCGAACATCCAGAACAACACCATCGTGGACATGCTCCACAACCGGAACAAAGACACGGTGGCGAAGTACCTGTTCAAGATGCCGTACCGGGACACGGTGCAGTACGTGACGATGAATATGTGGACACCCTACCGCGATGCGGTGAGTGCGGTACTGCCGGACGCCGCCATCGTCATC
>JAJYFY010000041.1 GCA_021785265.1 Pseudomonadota bacterium | reverse complement strand
GGGTCGAAACCAGAAGGTCACGAGGGTTTCGACCTCCCCCGGATCCTGATCCATGAACGCGAGATCCCTTCTCGAAATCTCGCGCGTCGCCTGGAAAGCTACCTGAGGCAGAGCGAGCCATTGCCTGGCCTTCTCGAGGGTGCATTCCAAAACCCGGTCTGGGGCTGCGATCTCGTCCACAAGGCCGATGGCATAGGCTTGATCAGAGCCGATGAGCTGTCCATCCATGACCAGAGATCCGGCACGTCGCGTTCCCACGAGACGCACGAGTGCACGCTGGATCAGGTGCGGAACCGGCAGACCAACCTGCACCTCGTTGAGTCCGACCCGGTAGTCTCCCTGCGCCATCACCCGATAGTCGGCATACAGGCACAAAACGGTCCCGCCAGCCGGGCTGTGGCCGGTCATGGCCGCCAGAACCGGTCTGGGACTTCGCGCGATCGTTCTCAGGAGCGTGATCAACTGCTGCCAGAAAAGGGTCATCGCGGCTGGGTTGAGCCCGAGGAGTGCGGGCAGGTCCAGGCCGGCTGAAAAAATACCGGGCTGGCCAGAAAGAACAAATGCGCGGACCGTGGGGTCGGCAGGAGTCTGCAATGATTCCAGGAGTTCCTGGATCAGACCCGGGTCAAGGGCATTGACCGGTGGCCGATTCATCTGGATCTCCCGGATGGGCCCATGATCGCGGATGGCGAGACCCGTCATGGTCTTGAAGGCCCGTGGGGAGAGGGTCGAGAAGAAGCCCGACGACGGAGGTGGGAGGCCGGGGTGCGTCCCGAATGGACAATTTCGTAGAAGGTCTCACCCGGACGGATGAAATCCAGATCACCTCTCGCCTGCTGGGCGACCGCACCAGTGCCTTTTTCCAAGCTCATCACCTCTGCGTAGAGCATGCGGTTCGTCCGTTCAAGCCGCCGGTTGAGGTGCTGCTGGCGGCGAATGGCACGGGCCAGACCGGCATCTTCCGGAAAGCTGTCACGTGACCACCACAGCTGTTTCTGGGCCAGCACGATCAACCCCCCCAAGGCCAACCACAGCAACCATTTCCGGCTAAAGCGCATCGATCTGTTCGGGGTAGGGACGGGCTTTGACCACACGGTCCAGTTCATGGAGACCCGCCAGCAGTTCCTCCATTCGAGAAAGTGGATACATGTTCAGGCCATCGCTCGGCGCCCGCTCCGGGTGGGGATGGGTTTCCATAAAAAGCCCGGCGACACCCGCGCCTACGGCTGCCCGCGCCAGAACGGGAACCATCTCGCGTTGTCCCCCGGACTGGTTTCCCAATGCACCCGGTTGTTGCACCGAATGGGTCGCGTCGAAAATCACCGGGCAGCCGGTTTTTCGCATGATCGCGAGTCCCCGCATGTCCACCACCAGGTTCTGGTAACCGAAGCTGAAACCCCGCTCACAGACCCAGATCTGCCGGTTGCCGACTGCAAACGCCTTCTCGACCACGTTCCGCATCTCCCAGGGAGACAGGAACTGCCCTTTCTTGATGTTGACCGGCTTGCCGGCCCGGGCCACCTTCTGGATGAAATTCGTCTGGCGACAAAGAAACGCCGGGGTTTGCAGCACATCCACCACAGCGGCCACTTCCCCGATCGGGGTATCCTCGTGGACATCCGTGAGGACAGGCACTGCATAATGCTTTTTGACGGCCTCGAGAACCTTCAATCCCTCCTCGAGGTTCGGCCCACGGAAGCTCAGATGGGAACTGCGGTTTGCCTTGTCATACGAGGACTTGAAGACGAACGGGATCGACAAACGGTCCGTGATTCGCACGAGTTCACCTGCGATTTCCATGACCAGGTCTTCATTCTCGATCACACAGGGCCCCGCGATCAGGAAGAACGGCCGGTCGTTGCCCATCGAGAAATCAGACAGTTTCATCCGCGGTCATTCTCAGCGACTGTCGGTTCTGATGCTGGCGGGCAGCGTGGATGAACGAGGTGAATAGCGGGTGTCCATCCCGGGGGGTCGACTTGAACTCCGGGTGGTACTGGCAGCCCACAAACCAAGGATGCTGGTTTTCCGGTATTTCGATGATTTCGACCAGATCATCCCGCGCGGTTGCGGCAATGACGAGCCCCGACCGAACGAACCGGTCCCGGTAACGGTTGTTGAACTCGTAGCGGTGGCGGTGCCGTTCGGCGATTTCGGGTCGACGATAGATTCGCTCGGCCAGCGTACCGGGTCGGAGTGTCGCCGGCTGGGCTCCCAGCCTCATGGTTCCCCCTTTGATCGAGCTCTGGCTCCGAATCTGGCGATAGCCTTCCGCATCCTGCCATTCTTCGACGAGTGCGATCACCGGTTCCGGCGTCTCCGGATCAAATTCCGTACTGTGCGCGTGCTTCAGATCAAGCACGTGGCGCGCAAACTCAATGACGGCCACCTGCATGCCGAGACAGATACCGAGAAAGGGAACCTGGTGCACCCGGGCGTAATGGGCCGCCATGATTTTGCCTTCGATCCCCCGTTCGCCAAATCCACCCGGCACCAGAATGCCATGAACGTCCGACAGGAGCGCGAGGCCTTTTTCCATCACTTCCTCGGAATCGATATAGCGGATCCTGACCCGGGTCTGCGTCTGGATACCCGCATGCTGCAGAGCCTCATTCAGGGACATATAGGCATCGGTCAGGTTCACATACTTGCCTACCATGGCAATCTCGACCGCCGCAGAGCTGTTCTTTCTTACCGTCGCCACTCGGCTCCATTCCGAAAGGGTCGCCGGCGGAGCCTCGATCCCCAGACGCTTGAGCACGATTTCGTCCAATCGCTGCTCGTGGAACCAGAGCGGGATTCGGTAGATGTCGTCCAGGTCAACCGCCGAGATGACCGCCTCCGGACTCACATTGGTAAACAAGGCAATCTTCCGCTTGGCTTCCTCACCCAGTGGATTGGACCCGCGGCACAGCAGGATATCGGGCTGGATGCCGATGGATCTCAGTTCTTTCACAGAATGCTGGGTCGGCTTGGTCTTGACCTCACCGCTCCCTCCCACCACCGGGATCAGGGTCAGGTGGATGTAGAGCACGTGGTCCTCTCCGTCCTCAAGGCCCACTTGCCGGATCGCCTCGAGAAACGGGAGCGATTCGATATCGCCCACGGTCCCCCCGATCTCAATCAGACTGATGTCGTACCCCTCGGAACCGGACCGTATCGCATTCTTGATCTCGTCGGTGATGTGCGGAATCACCTGCACCGTGCTTCCCAGGTAGTCTCCTCGCCGCTCCTTTTCGATGACGGATTGATAGATACGCCCTGTCGTAAAATTGTTGGCCCGGCCGGTGGTGGTCCTCACGAAACGCTCGTAGTGACCGAGATCGAGGTCGGTTTCCGCCCCATCCTCGGTCACATAGACCTCTCCATGCTGGAAGGGGCTCATGGTCCCGGCATCCACATTGATGTAAGGGTCGAGCTTGATCAGGGTGACCCGGAGGTTACGCGATTCGAGGATGGCCCCCAAGGAAGCGGCAGCGATCCCTTTTCCGAGAGACGAAACCACTCCTCCGGTAATAAAGATATAGGCGGGTTTCTTTCTTGTAAGCACAGCGTTTGAATAATAGCACAAGCTCGGATGGTTTTTGATGCAATCCAAAGCCACGAACGGATGAATCGGATACTGCGAGCGGACGGCACCCGTCGCGGCCCGTACCCACGCGGGTTGCAGAGGCGGATGAGGTCTTGGCGACCCCCAGAGTCCTGTGTTAGGCTGAAGCCGGCACGGGGTGTGCAGGGCCTCGTTGCCCGAACCCTCATTCCCTACCCTGCCTACAAGTGATTGCCCCCCTATGACAACGTCGGCCTCTCCTTTTTTTCAACCCGAGGAAAGCGATGGAGCGATGACAGCCGACAAGACCCGCCCATCCCCTCTCAGCGATTGGCAGCGTGAAATCGCCACCGTTCTGGTTCACGCGGTCAAGCTCAGGCGCCCACCGGACGGCATCGACCCCGATGAGCCACTGTTCGGGGATCAAGGACTCGGACTCGATTCCATCGACGCCCTGGAGTTGTCGCTGGAACTGTCCAAGCGGTACGGCATCCAGATCCAAGCGGATCGCGCGGAATCCCAAGAGATTTTCCGCAACCTCAACCAGCTCAGCCTCTATGTGGCCCAGAACCGGACCCGCTGACCGGATTTCCCACGTCACCCTCGTCCGTACCCCTCCCCGGTGGCCACTCGACCAACCGATACCGCTTCTATGGAGCCCACAGCCACTCACCAGCCGGGTCAGCGATCCCCGATTCGAATTCGAGATCTCGTCCCCGGAGGGCACCGGGGATGACCCTGACCGGAATCCTTCATCCGTCATGGTCAATCTGGCTCAGGATTTCCACTCCTTTGCCCAGTGCCTGCTCTGGGCTCGCCGACATCGGATGCGGGTCCTTCTGGCACCGGACCGGCAAAGTGCCACCGCAGTGCTCGGCAGCCTGTCGCCTCCTGCCCCGTCCTGCCTGTTTTTCGAGGAGGACGAAAGCCCGGGCGGCACCCGACCCGCGATCCCATGCCCCGATGCGCCAAGCACCCAGCGGGGACGGAGGCGGGTAAAATCCCTACCCCGGGGCCGGATTGCCCTGTGGAGTTCCGGCACCACGCAGTCTCCCGGACTGCATTTCAAATCCTGGACACAACTTCTGGAAAGTGTCGATGCCATCAGTCGAAGGGTTCGGATCCGGCGTTTCAGCCACGTGCTGTCGACTGTCCCCCCCTATCATCTATACGGCCTTGAGCACGGCCTGTTCATGCCCTGGCGCAATGGAGTCCCCCTGTACCGAAGGCGACTGTTTTTCCCCTCCGACGTCCGGGAGGCCGCCATGCTGGGGAAACGCCCCGTTCTGGTCACCACGCCTTTTCACCTGCGGGCACTGGTCGAGAGCGGGCTCACGGTGACCGGACTCGGCCTGATCGTCTGCTCCACCGCACCCCTCTCGACCGCATTGGCCCGGGAGTCGGAGGGGCGGTTCAACGCGCCGGTCATGGAAGTCTATGGCAGCACGGAAACCGGCGCACTGGCCACTCGGAGAACGGTCCGCGAGGCGCCTTGGCACCTCTTGGATCATGTGAGACTGTCGCGGCGGGGGGGGCGCCCTTGCCTGGTCCGGTGCCGGACGGGAACGGCCCAGTTTCTGGACGACGAAGTGGAAGTCCTCGACTCCTCCCACCTGCGTCTCCTCGGACGGCGGCAGGATATTGTCAAGGTCGCGGGACGGCGCGCTTCGCTTTCCGCACTCAACGATGCACTCCTCGAAATCCCGGGAGTGAGGTCAGGGGCGTTTTACCAGCCTCAAGAGCAGGAAATCCGAGGGGAGCCCAGACGGCTCGTGGCCTTTGTCACGGCTCCAGGCATCCCGGAGGAATCGATTCTGACCCAACTCCGAAAACGTATCGATGGCATTTTCCTGCCGCGACCGCTCATTGTGGTCAAAGACATTCCCCACCTACCCACCGGCAAGATCAGCCATGCCGTACTGGACGGGCTCTACCGTGAACACGTGGCGATCCCCGATGACCCCGCTTCCGGATGAGGCGGGTTCGGATGATGCGCAAAGAGGGAACATCGGCCCCGGCTCCAAGCATGAACTGGCAAAACCAGCCCGACCGGGGTACACCGGAGGCCATTCGACTGATCCTCTGGATTACCCGCAAAATCGGGTACACCGCCGGGCGCCTGTTCTTGCCACCCATCGTCCTGTACTTTCTCCTGACTTCCCGGCAGGCCACCCGTTCCTCAAGGAATTTTCTCATGCATGCGCGGGGCCGTCAGCGGATCATGACCTGGGAGATTTACCTTCATCTCTGGACTTATGCAGCCACGCTCCACGACCGAATTCTCCTGACCCAAGGCCCGGATCGGCGGTACCAGTTCGCGAGCGAAGGACTCGAGCTTCTGCAAAAGGCCTTGGCCGCGGGGAGAGGCGTTTTACTGCTGGGTTCCCATTTGGGCAGCTTTGAGGTCATGCGCTCCATGGGGGAGTCTGCCCATCTCCCCCTCAAGATCGTCATGCATCCGGCCGAAGGCCGACCGGTCACCTCTTTCCTCGAAAGTTTCGGCAACCCGGACCCGCACTCCGTCATCTGGACCGATAATCCCTATGCCATGCTGGCCATGCAGGCCCATCTCCAGTCCGGGGGGGTTCTGGCCCTGCTCGCAGATCGCGTCCCCCGGTCCTCGCGTGCCTGGAAAACGGGTTTCCTCGGCCAGCAAGCCGAGTTCCCACTGACCCCATTTTATCTCGCGGCACGGCTGTCCCCGGCGATTTTCACTTTTTACTGCATCCACGAGCGGGCGCGACACTACCGGATCAAGGTCGAACCCCTGGTCAACCCACCTCAGGCGACCCTCGAGGAGAAAGCGCTCTGCATCGGACAGGAATATGTGCGACGGCTGGAACGTGAGGCTCATCGCCATCCCATGAATTGGTTCAACTTCTACAATTTCTGGCTTCCTCCGGATCCGCCGTGAAACAATCCGGGCTCACCCTCCTTCCACTCCTCGTGTTCCTTTCCCTGGGCACGGCCCGAGCCATCCCTCCCGACTGGCAGGCCATCCTCAAGGCATTCACGCAGAAAACGCGGTCTGCCGTGGCTTATCGGGAAACCGAACATGTGGGACTGCTCTATGGGAAGCTCAGGGCGAGCGGACTCTGGTGCTACCGGCATCCGGACCATCTGACCGACATCATGCTCTCCCCCGTCCGGAAACGCTACGGAATGAACCGGAAGGAAGCCTGGAGCATCAACGCGCGGGGACAGCGGCAGACGATTGCCCTCACGCTCGTTCCCGAACTCCGGATACTCGCCCAAACCCTTGAGTCGCTTCTCTCCGGGCATGACCGTGGGCTTCATCGGCTCTTCCACGAGGCCTATCGGGTCAGGACACCGGACTGGATCCTCGAGCTCACTCCACGCTCAGACGCGGGAACCCGCAGCATCCGATCCCTCGGGCTCCAGGGCCGGGGAGCAACCCTCTACCATCTGACCATCCACTACCGGAACGGGGATTGGGCACACTATCGGCTGACTCCGGTTCCCTGGCGCCTATGTCAAAACGAAGGGTCCTGATTTTTGGCGGGGGTCTCCTGCTGCTTCTGGGTCTCCTGCTCGACCATCCTCACCCGGTCAATCGCCTGAGCGGCTTTCTGCCTGAAGCATCCGGATCCCGGGCCCGGCTGATCCTGAGCCAGGTCAAGCATGGCCTGGATAACCACATGATTCTCATCGGGCTCGAAGGTGCACCGGCCGACCGGCTGATCCAGGCTTCCCGCCAGTTACAAGGTACGCTGTCGCGCAATCCGGACTTTGCCGCAGTGCTCGACCATTCGCCCTCGCCCTCGGCCCTTTCCCCGTCCTCACTGCAGCACGAGATTCTTTTCCGCTATCGCTATCTGCTGGTTCATGCACCCGGGGGAGCAGCGCCCTGGTCGAGCACCAGCCTCCACCACGCGTTCCTTGAGGACTGGGGAACCCTCGCCGGACCCGCCGGGCCTGCCGCGCTGAACCTGTTGCGTCAGGATCCGACGGGTGCCTGGACCGACTGGCTGCGAGAGATCACGCTCCTGCCGGAGCCACCCGAACGCCATGGCGTCTGGTTCGTGAACCATCCACCCACAGCCCTTCTCGCCGCCGTGCTTGTGCATTCCGGTTGGGATCTCGCCCACGATAACCAGGCGCTCCGGACCATCCAGTCCGAAACCCGCCGTGCCGGACTCAGCCTGGCCCAGCTCCGGATCGGTGGCGTCGCCCCGATTGCGACCGCCCTGTCACGACGGATCCGGACACGGATGACCTGGCTCGCACTCACGAGCACTCTCCTGCTCATGGTCGGCCTCGGTTTTCTCTTCCGGAGCCTCAAGACCGCGCTCCTCCTGTTTGCCATTCCAGCGATGGCCGTGGCCTCTGCCCTCTTGGCCGCCGGATGGATCTTCGGGACTCTGAATGCGCTGTCACTGGCCTGCGCCGGGATGGTCATCGGGATGGTGGTTGACCATCCACTCTATTTCTGGACACACGCCCACGTCCACCCGGAATCCCTGACTGAGCATCGCCGGACCGTCCTCATCGCCGCTACCGCATCCGGCGTGGGATATCTGGGATTCCTGTCGGCCGGGATCCCTGACCTGGTCCAGATCGGTGCCCTGGGTGCCATCGGACTGATCGGCGGTGGACTGATCACGGTCGCCTTGGGCCCAGTCTCCATCCGGACGTTCCGCCGGGGCCGATCGAAGACCGGGGACCGGACTTTCCACCCTCGCCCGGCTTTTGCCATGATCCTAGCCCTCTTGACCGTCATCCTGTTCCTCGCCCATCCGCTCCAGTGGCAAACCGGATCGGCTACCCAATCCGGTCTCCCCAGACGCTTGATGCGAACGACACGCGAGCTGCGCCGGGCCATGGGGACTCAGCAGATCAGCCATTATCTCGTCGTGACGGGAGCCCATCTGCAGACCACGCTCGATCGCACCCAGGAGCTTCAGCAACTACTGGACCGGGAGCGGTTACGGGGAGCGAAGCTCCGTTTTCTCACGGTCACCCGCTTCCTGCCTCCCCGATCGGTACAGATCCATCGTGAGCGGGCGATTCCAGCCCCCGGTGCGCTCCGCCGGCGCCTCGGAAAAGCCCTCTTGGGCATGCCCTTCACTCCGAGCTTCTTTTCACCCTTCACCCAGTCGCTCGACCGGAGCCGAACGCTTCCCGTGCTCGGGCTATCGAGATTGCTGAAAACCCGGTGGCGCTTTCTCATTCAGAGCGAACTGATGCATCTCGGGCAGCGCTGGATTTCCTGGATCCCGCTGCGGGCTCCGGGCAGAGACCCGGGACTCAACCACCTCCTGGAAAAACACCCGATTCCGCATCTTCACCGGATCCTGTTGTCTCGTGCCCTGTCGCACCTGCGGCAAGTTTTGGCCTTCCGCCTCGTGGAAATCGGATTCGCCGTGCTGGGTGCCGTGATCCTGTTTCTGGGCGCCCTCACCCGATCGGCCAGGCATACGTTGCGTCTCGTCGCCACCCCGGCGCTTGGCGTCTCGGCAACTCTGGCATTCCTGAATAGCGCGGGAATCCATCCCAACCTTGACGTGCTGATCGGTCTCTTTCTCGTTTTCGGTCTCGGCCTCGATTACAGTATCTTTCTTTCGGTCCCGAGGACCCCGGTCGTGCACCCGACACGAGACGTCATCCTGGTCAGCATGCTCATCGTTCTGGCGGTGTTTCTCCCACTGGTCCTGAGCGGCGTTCCACTGCTTGAGACCATTGGACTGACCGTCTGTCTGGGCGTCCTCATCGACACGGCTCTCGCTTTTTCACTCGCCACCCGTCCGGCATCACGACAGAGCCCCTCCTGATCATGCTGTACATCCACACCTTTTCGGCAACAGCCAGTTGTGGCCGGGGTTGCCGGGAACTCCAGCAGGCGCTCTTCGAAGGCCGGTCGGGCCTGAGCCCCTGGCCCGGTCCCCTCCCCACCTATGTCGGGACGGTTGCCGGACTCGACGCGGTCCGCCTGCCGGTGGAATTGCAGGCATTCGACTGCCGGAATAACCGCCTCGCCGAACAGGCAGTCAGGACCGATCAATTTGAATCCGCCGTTGAGGCTGCCGTCAACCGGTTCGGGCCATCGCGGATCGGATTGATCGTGGGCACGAGCTCTTCAGGGATCGCGAGCCTCGAAGAGGCCTATTGCCGGAAACGCACCACACCCTTTGGTTCCTCGGACCGGCTCGGGAAGACCTTCGAACTTCATGCCACCACCGACTATCTCCAGAAGCGCCTGCGCATCTCAGGCCCTGCCCTCACCGTTTCCTCAGCCTGTTCATCCAGCGCCCAGTCCCTCGTGCTGGCCCATCAGTGGATAGAACGGAAATGGATCGACGCAGCGGTGGTGGCCGGGATCGAAAGTTTATGCATGACTGCTCTTTTCGGCTTTCGCGCGCTCAACCTCATCGCACCGACCCCCTGTCGTCCCTTCGACCGCAACCGGGCGGGGATCAATCTGGGCGAGGCGGCTGCGTTGATGCTGGTCTCAAACCAGCCCGGCCCCTGGCGCCTGGCGGGTTACGGGGAAAGCTCGGACGCCTATCACATCACGGCGCCCCATCCAGATGGGGAAGGAGCCCGCCTGGCCATGTCTCGTGCTCTGATCCTGGCGGGGATCCGCCCGTCAGACATCGGCTACATCCATGCCCATGGAACGGGAACACGGCTCAATGACGTGTCAGAGGATCGGGCCATCAGCCGTCTTTTTCCACCGGAAATCCCCGTCAGCTCGACCAAGGGCTGGACCGGCCACACCCTGGGTGCAGCCGGCATGATGGGCGCACTCATCTCCCTCCTGACCCTGGAAAGTGGTCTTTTGCCCCGAACACTGAATACCGAGGAACGCGATCCCTGCCTGAAGAGCCGGATCCTTCTGGAATCCGAACGCACCCGACCGCATTACATCCTGTCCAACGCGTTCGGCTTCGGTGGCAACAACTGTGCGCTCATCCTGGCTGGAGCCGACGCATGAAAGAGAGCGTCCGGCTTTCGGGTTGGGGATCCGTCACGGATTGTGGGAGCCCCGATCAGCGGATGGCGGGCCCGGGGGTCGATGAACCTGAGATTTTCACCCACGCGGGGCTGCGTCATGCCACCCAGGCTGCCCGCCTGTGTGGACTGGCAGCCGAGCAGGCCCGCGAGGGCGCCGGCTACCCTCCCGAGACACTGGCCTGTGTTTTTTCCTCGGCACTCGGTGAACTGGAGATCACCGACCAGATCTGCAGCACTCTCGCGGAACAGCCCTTGGCACTATCCCCGGTTCTGTTCCACAACTCCGTTCACAATGCGGCCTCGGGCTATTGGGCCATCGCGGCGCAATCCCGAAACCCCTGTCGTGCCGTCGCTGCGGGGCCTTTTTCCTACGCCATGGGTTTGCTCACCGCCCTCGGGCAAGTCCAGGCCGAACCCGGAACGCCCGTGCTCTATGTTTATTACGAGATGACGGTCCCGGATCGCTTCCGGCTTGTTTACGGATCCCCTCCGGCCCGGGCGACCGCCTTCATCCTGGCTTCAGCGGAGTCGGCCGGTCCGGGATCCGGCCCCGGTCCGCTTCTCGTCTTTGAGATCGCACCGTGCGGCACACGCAAACCCAGAGATCCGGCTACCCCCGGGCGACCGGATCCGTTGCCGGGGACCGGCCGTGTCGAAGCGCTCACCTTCTTGAATGGTACGTTTCCACTTTCGGAAGAGCACGACCTCAGCCTTGCGCTGTCCCCCTGCGGATCGTCCCCCGCATGAGGAAAAATGACCCCGTCGCGGAGATACCGGGCTCCACCGACCCCACGGTTTTAGTGCTTGTCCCGGCACTGGACGAGAGCCGGACCTTGGCCTCTCTCTTGGATTGGATTTCCGTTTTGGGTTATCCCTGTCTCGTGGTCGACGACGGATCCCGGGACGGCTCCTCGGAAATCGCGCTGGCGCACGGAGCCCAGTTAATCCGGCACAGCCGCCGGCTGGGAAAGGGAGCCGCACTCCTGACCGGATTCCAGTTCGCCCGCCAGCAGGGCTATCGATGGGTGGTCACTCTGGACGGAGACGGCCAGCATGATCCGGCGGAAATCCCGCGCCTCATGGAGGTCGCGATCCATAGCCCCCGCGCCCTGATCCTCGGGATGCGGGGGAAGAGCTCGGCCCCGTGGATCCGCGCGGGGGCCAACCGGGTCGCCGACTTCTTCATTTCACGACTGGCCGCCCTCCCGCTCCAGGATACGCAATCGGGTTTCCGGGTTTATCCGGCAGAAGCCGTTTCCGCCATCACGGACCACCCCCCCCATGGCCGTGGTTTCTCCTTTGAGAGTGCGATCCTGATCTCACTCGGACGGCTCGGAATCCCCATGGTTGGGGCCCCCGTATCCGGGAACTATCCCCGAGGCGCCCGGCCGAGCCACTTTCGTCCCGTCCGGGACAGCCTCGCCATCAGCCTGACCCTTATGAGCCGCTTCCGGTTTTTCACCCGACCGCCGAGCCGGCAACCGGCCAACCCGGGAGCCATGAAACCGAAACAGGACCCATTGCCTGCCGAGGGTGGAGAGCATCACATGCACCGGTCGCGCCGGGGATATTGGTCTCTCCTGCTCCTCATCCCCATCCTGGCCAGCCTGTGGATTCCGGTGTTCAACCACCGGAACCCCACCCTCTGGGGGATTCCCTTCTTCTATACCTACCTGCTTGCCTGGATTCCCCTGTCCGGGCTCTTCAATGGGCTCGTGGGCTACCTGACCCGGAAACCGCGATCCCGGCGGAAAGATTCACCGTGAAACCGGCACCGCTTCCGCTCCTCATCTTCATCGGCCTGTTTGCCCTGGTCACCGTTCTGGGTTTCCTGGCCACGCGTTGGAGAGCCGCCCCCCTGAACCGGCTCGAGGAATGGGGCTTGGCCGGCCGCCGTCTCGGAGGGTGGCTGACCTGGTTTCTGCTTGGCGGAGATCTCTACACGGCCTATACCTTCATCGCCGTCCCCGCATTGATCTTCGGGACCGGTGCGCTCGGTTACTTCGCCCTCCCCTATACCATCATTGCCTTTCCCCTCGCCTTAATCGCCCTGCCCCGGCTCTGGCAAGTGAGCCGTCGCCAGGGCTATGTGACGACAGCAGATTTCGTGCAAGGGCGCTACGGCAGCCGTACCCTCACTCTGCTCGTCGCCCTGACTGGTATTCTCGCGACCCTGCCCTATATCGCCCTCCAGTTGATCGGGCTCGAGGTCGTCCTGGCCGCCCTGGGCTTTCCCCTGCATGGACCCTGGGCCGATTTTCCATTGATCGTCGCCTTCGGATTCCTGGCGGCCTACACCTTCACGAGCGGCCTCCGGGCCCCCGCATTGATCGCCGTCATCAAGGACGCCCTCATTTACATCACGGCACTGGCCTGTATCGTGATCATTCCGCTGCACCTCGGAGGCTACGGAAAAATCTTCGCGGCGGTCCCTCCCGACCGCTTGCTTCTGGCGACCCCCACGGCCGATTCTCTGGGTCCGGACAGCGCGTTCATCACGCTCGCCTTGGGATCCGCATTGGCACTCTTTCTCTACCCCCATGCCACCACCGGGGTTCTGGCCGCGGAAAACCCCGGCGTCATCCGCCGCAACATGACGTACCTGCCGGCTTACAGCTTCATTCTCGGCTTGCTCAGCTTTCTCGGCTTCATGGCCATGGCCGACCGGAGAGCACTCAGCACGGCGGCCTTCGCCCCGGCGTTTCACCGCTACGGCACGAACTTTGCCGTCCCGGCCCTCCTGCTCACCAATTTCCCATCCTGGTTCGCCGCCGTGGCCTTGGCCGCCATTGCCATCGGCGCACTGGTCCCGGCAGCCATCATGTCGATTGCCGCCGCCAACCTCTTCACGCGAAACCTCTACCGGCCCTTCGTCAATCCGGGTGCCACCCCCGCCACCGAAGCCCGGGTCGCGAAATGGAGCTCGCTTCTGATCAAGACCGGAGCCCTGTTCTTTGTCCTCACCATCCCGTTCCACTATGCCATTGACTTCCAGCTGCTGGGCGGGATCTGGATCATCCAACTCCTTCCCAGCGTCGCCGCCGGACTTTACACCGGCTGGTTCCACCGCTGGGCCCTGATCGCGGGATGGGGGCTCGGCATGGTTGCCGGAACCGGCCTCATGATGGTCAACCACTTCACCAGCGCCGTGACGATCCTGCATTGGGGACGGGAGTCCATCCCGGTTTACATTGCCGTCGTGGCCGTCCTCCTCAACTTCTTTGTCTCCATCGTGGGAACCCTCCTGTTGTCCATCTGGCCCGCGACCCGAGGAGTGGACCAGACCACTTCCGTCGACTACGACACGGGCTCCGCGATCTGACCGGCTGCCCCCCCCCCCCGGCCGGGGCCCGCGCTATTTCCCGCGCCGGTAGGGCGGGGGCCAGTCGATTTCGACCCCCAGTTGACGGGCCGCCGCAAGCGGCCAATACGGATCCCGCAGCTCGGCCCGGGCCAGG
>JAJYFY010000040.1 GCA_021785265.1 Pseudomonadota bacterium | reverse complement strand
GCCCGGCTCCGCGAGTTTTTCGAGGTGGATGCCCGCTCGATTGCATTCGCCGCTCTCCATGCCCTTTTCCTGGAAGGCCAAATCGAAGCCCGGGTTGTGACCGGTGCACTCAAGCAATTGGGCATCGATCCCGAACGGATCGACCCCTGGCTGTCTTGACATGACCCCATCGCAACCGGTCGAAACGATCACGGTTCCCGATCTCGGTGACTTTCACGATGTCGACGTGATCGAGGTCCTGGTGAAACCGGGCGACGTGATCGCGGCCGGTGCCTCCCTCATCACTCTGGAGACGGACAAGGCCGCGATGGATGTCCCCGCCCCCCAAGGCGGAGTCGTCCGGGAACTTAAGGTCAAATCGGGCGACAAGGTTTCGCAAGGCTCACCGATCCTCACCCTGGAAAGAGCGGAAGGGAAAAAAGCCCCGACTGTCGAACCCGCACCGCAAGCCGCCCCACCGTCCCGACCGCCCCCTCCGAAAGAAACGACGCCAGAACGCCCCGCTCCACCACACCCGCCGGCACCGCGTCCAGCCGAAAGGCTACAGGTGGAAGAGGTACTCGTTCCCGATCTCGGTGACTTTCACGATGTCGACGTGATCGAAGTCCTGGTGAAGCCCGGCGACGTGATCGCGGCCGGTGCCTCTCTCATCACCTTGGAGACCGACAAGGCCGCGATGGATGTCCCCGCCCCCCAAGGCGGAGTCGTCCGGGAACTTAAGGTCAAACCCGGTGACAAGGTTTCCCAGGGCACCCCTATCCTGAGCCTCGAGACGACCTCCGCTTCAGCCCCGGCCCCTGTAAATGCGCCGGCTCCCGAGGCTGCGTCCACCGGATCCGCACCCGTTGACCGGCTGCCTGCGCAAGAACGAATTCCCGACCTTCCGGGGGTTACCCCGCCTCCGGTCCAAGGAGACCGTCTGCATCCCTACGCCGGACCCCTCGCCCGCAAACTGGCCCGTGAGCTCGGCGTGAACCTGGACCAGGTTGCCGGAAGCGGTGCCCGCGGCAGGATCCGACCGGAAGACGTCAAACATTTTGTCCGGGACACGATCCAGACCGGCCGAAGCCCCGCAGGCCACGAGGTTCCCGTCTATGACTATTCCCGCTTCGGACCCGTCGAAAAACAGCCGCTGACCCGGATCCAGAAGATTTCAAGCCCCAGGCTCACGGCCAGCTGGAAGTCGATCCCGCATGTCACTCAGCACGACCAGGCCGACATCACGGAAGTCGACCACCTGAGAGTGCGCCTCAATGAAGGCGACGGTCGACGTTTCGGTATCAAGCTGACCCTCCTTCCCTTTCTTATGAAAGCCGCGGTCCAGGCGCTGCGGGAACACCCGACGGTCAATGCCTCGCTCAATCCCGACCTCGAGACCCTCACCCTCAAGAAATACTACCACCTGGGTTTTGCGGTCGACACTCCACAGGGACTCGTGGTGCCGGTAGTCCGAAACGTCGACCAGAAAGATCTCTGGACGCTGACCCGTGAAATCGCCGATCTCGCCGACAAGGCCCGGGCAGGCCGGCTCGCGGCTACTGATTTCCAGGGCGGAACCTTTTCCCTGTCGAGCCTGGGAGGCATCGGCGGAACGGGCTTCACGCCCATCATCAACGCACCGGAAGTCGCCATTCTGGGCATTTCCCGGTCCGAGATCCGCCCGGTCTGGAAGGAGGGGGCATTCGTACCCCGCCTCTTGCTTCCTCTGTCGTTCTCCTACGACCACCGGGTGATCGACGGAGCCTTGGCCGTGCGCTTTACTCGCACCTTGGCCAAGGCAATCGAAAGCCTGGCCGGCCTGCTCCCGCCACCTGCCTGACACATGCAGAGCTGGATCGTGCCGTTTCCTCTGGACGAGACGGCTCGACGCCTGCTCCTTGTTCTCGAATCGGCCGGGATCGATCCCGTCTTCAAAATCGAGCATCCCGGCCCGACGGAGCCGAGTGGAATCTTGTTCTTCCTCTCACGGCCGGACTGGATCTCGATGATTGCGCAGGCCGATTCCCGGGCCGTTCTCGAAATTCCTCTCCGGCTTTACCTGGCCGGCACCGGGAAGCGGACCGAGGTCCTGTACCGGACTGCGCGCGAGTGCCTGGCTCCCTACCCCAACCTTCATCTCCTTGAAATCGGCCGATGGATCGATGAAGGCTGTGTAGAGGTCATCGACCGCCTGGAGGATCCTGTCGGATAGCCGGCCAGTCAACTGAGCCGGATTCACTCCCGGCCGAAAATACGACGGCTCGTTCGACGTGGGCGATCCGGATCGTGTAGCGGGCATACCAGACTTCCTGCCCCCGCCTCTGGGCGATCCGGTGTTCGTGCTGTTCCTTCCAGTGGGCAACGGCTTCGAGCGATGCCCAATAGGAAACCGTGATTCCAAGTCCCTCGGGGGATCGTGCGCTTTCCCAACCCAGAAACCCCGGCTGCCGGTCAACCAGCTCCGCCATGCGTTCGGACATCCAATGGTACGCCGGGTCATCGATCCTCAGAATCGAGGAAAAAATGACCGCATAGTAAGGCGGTTCGGGCGTTCGAGCCAACTCCGGTGGAAGCCGGTCAGTCGCCCAGCCGGACCCAGGCATGATGCCGCCTCCCCTTTCCCAGGAGCACATAGCGCTCCCAGAGAAAATCCTCATGCCCAATCGCGCGCGTCATCCCTTCCACCTTTTTCTGGTTGACCGAAACTGCACCGGCCCGGATCTCCTCACGGGCACGGCTTTTCGAGGAAACAAGTCCGGTTGCGATCAGAAGATCCTCGAGTGCCCACCGTGGAGTCTCGCGAGAGACAACCGTCCCGGGAATTACCGTCTCCAGCAGGCGGAAACTCTCAAGGTCGAGCGCCATCAGGTCGGCCGATCCGAAGAGGGTCTCGCTCACGCGGATCACGCGTCCGGTTTCGGTTTTTCCATGGACCCGGGTCGTGAGTTCGCAGGCCAAAGCTTTCTGGCCCGGTCGGCTTCCTGGATCCCGCGCCTGTTCCCTCTCGATCGCCTCGATCGCCTCGAGTTCGCATTCGCTGAAGTAACGTAGAAAACGCCCGGCATCCGCGTCGTCCACCTGAAGAAGATACTGGTAGAAGGCGTAAGGAGAGGTCTTCCCTGGATCCAGCCAGATGGTTCCGGTCTCGGTCTTGCCGAGTTTGTTCCCTGCTGCCGTCGTCACGAGGGGGGTCGTCCACCCGTAGGCTTCCCGGTTCTGTCGCCGGCGGATCAGTTCGATGCCGGCCGTGATGTTCCCCCACTGGTCGCTGCCCCCGATCTGCAGCCGGCAACCTTCCGTCCGGCACAGATGGTCGAAATCGTAGGCCTGGAGCAAAAGATAACTGAACTCCGTGTAAGACAGTCCCGCGTTTTCATTGCCTAGCCGGGTCCGCACGGTTTCCTTACCAAGCATTGCCCCGACCGAGAAGTGTTTGCCCACATCGCGCAGAAAACCGATGAGATCCAGGGGGTCGATCCATTCCCGGTTGTTGAGAATCCGTCCACCGGTCCGCACGTCGCTGAAGTCCAGGAAGGAGGCGAGCTGTTTATGGAGCGATTGGGTATAAGCCTCGACGTTTTCGACACTCTGCATGACTCGCTCGCTGAGCTTGCCGCTGGGATCCCCGATCAGACCGGTCGCGCCACCCAAGACCACGAGTGGACGATGCCCGGCCTGTTGAAGACGCCGCAGCGTGAGCAACGGCAAGAGGTGCCCGAGATGGAGGCTGTCCGCCGTGGGGTCAAAACCGACATACACGCTCGCCGGTCCCGCAGCCAAGAGGGAGGCGATCCCTTTTTCGTCAGTCGCTTGAAAGATGCACTGGCGTGCCTTGAGATCGGCCAGGAGATTAGATCCAGCCGGGTGGGAACTGTTCATAATTGAAGCGAGGCCTGGATTCGACCAAAAGACCAGGTTCAGTTTAACAAAGGTTGGCTTGAGTCTCATGATCCCCCTGGCTGGATTCAACTGAGGACATGAAGAAAACCCCCTCTTATGACGGCCCGAGAATCACTTGCGGTTGACATGGCATTGAATAGGACGCAACATAACCCTAAGCGTCACATCTTCCGGAGGTTCCCGATGTTCAAAACAATCATGAAGACCACCGTTATGGCGATGGCTCTGGCCGCCTTTGCGGCGGGCCTCAACCCGGCCCAGGCGGCCATGCACGGCCGACCGGGCACCATGGCGAGGCGGGGGATGTATTTCATGCATCACTCGCTCGGCTTCTCCTTCATCTTCTTCCGCTTCCATCCCGGTCCGCACTGGGATCTCATGCATACCGCGGCACTTCACCTGACCCCCCAGCAGGTGGCAGAAGAGAAGCATCTGGCCATGGGGATGATGATGGAGACGAGCCGCGGGGTCCGCCAACTCAAGGCAGCCTACCGGAACTACCGGAAAGCCGCCCGGGCTCCCAATCCCTCCATCCGGGCACTCGTGGGAGATGTCATGGCGGTGGGACGGGCAGAGACCTATCTCGGCTATGTGATGATTCCCTTCCATCTCAAAGGCTATCGCGTGCTGGATCCTGCGCAACAGGCCATCTACCAGAGACTCGCGCAGAAGATGCGCATGCACATGATGCACATGATGCACGGGATGCACGGGATGCACGGGATGCATCGCTAGTTTCGGACTGCTGTTTCGTCAACCCAGAGGAACCCGGCCGAGGACTATGTCCGAGACCGGGTTCTTCGCCCGCCGGACACGGTGCTCCTTCCCTCGACACGCAGTCGGTCTCAGACCCCGATGGAATAGACGTTCGGCGTATTAAGTTTTAGCACACGGGAGCCCTCGAGATCGTTTACCTGAAGGTTCCCCCCGGATTCGGAAAGGATTCCTTCAAAATCAGGGCCACCTCAAGCTTCTGCTAAACTGTGTCCGCTTCATTTGGACGGCCTGACCCTCCCGACGGCCGGCCTTGAGTCTTCGAGGTTGCCCTCCATGGATCGTCCGTATCCGTCGCCCAAGTTGTCCCGCCTCCTCTCTGCACTTTCGCTCACTGCTCTTTTACTGGTGGGACTCACAGCTGGCGCCCAAGCCTCCATTCTGAGCCGGCTTCTGGCCCGTGGATCGCACCATTTTCTGCCGGTGAACCAGGCCTTCGTCCTGAACGCGAGCCGCCCGGACCGCGAGACTGTGATGCTCACCTGGACACTGGCGCCCGGCTACTACCTCTACCGCCACCAGTTCCGTTTCCAGGTCACGGTCCCTCCTCACACGCGACTCGGCGCACCGCAGTTTCCCCCCGCCACACTCCGGAACGACGGGACCTTCGGTATCGTCCACGTGTTTTTCAATCATCTGGCCCTCCCTTTGCCGGTCTACGGAACGAAAGGCCAGGCCCTGACCTTGAAAGTCCGTTACCAGGGTTGTTCAGCAGCCGGTTTATGTTACCCGCCGGTCCATCGGACCCTGATGCTCCCGGCTTCTTTCGTTCAACCCTCCTCACCCCATGTTCGGGGCCATTCGACTCTCATCGGATCCTTGGGGAACCTGGAACGGAAGGCGGGGCATCTCACGCTCGGCGCACCGCTCGGGCTCTCCATTCTTGCCTTCGTGCTCATGGGTGTGCTCCTCACCTTCACTCCCTGTTCGGCGCCGATGATCCCGATCATCGTGACGGTACTGAGCCGGGGTGATTCGAGGCGGATTCGTTCGCTTTTGCCACGAGCCCTGGTTTATGTTTTCGCGCTTGCCCTCTCCTACACGGCAGCCGGTCTGATTGCAGGAGCCATCGGGCGCAGTCTCAGCACGATCCTCGAGACCCCTTGGGTCATCGGCCTTCTGGCCGCCCTCTTCGTCGTGTTGGCCCTTTCCCTGTTCGGTCTTTTCGAGCTTCGCCTGCCGAGCATCGTCCAGGATTGGGTAAGTCGACACCAATCCGCTGGAGGCCAGGCGGGCAGCCTCACCAGCAGTGCCATGATGGGCGTTATCTCCGCAGTCCTCGTCGGACCCTGTCTGATCCCACCGCTCGCGGCCATCCTGATCCTGATCGCCCAGCATGGAGCCATTCTGCGCGGCGGGATTCTCCTTTTTTCCCTGGGCATCGGCATGGGTATCCCCCTTTTAATCTTTGGGCTGACCGCCGGGCGGTTCTGGCCCAAAAGTGGACCGTGGCTCCGGGCTGTGAATACCTTCCTCGGCTTTTTGCTTTTGGCACTTGCCCTGTGGTATCTGTCCGACATCCTCCCGATGCAATGGATCCTGGCGCTGACCGGCCTCGTGCTCCTTCTCGGCGGCGGTTTTCTGAACCAGGCGGAACGGCGAAGCCATGAAAAAACACCGGGATTGTCCCCCTGGCTTTGGGCACTGTGCGCACTTTTCACCCTTTTGGGTGCGATCGAGATCGTGGGGGCCAGCCTCGGCAGCACAACCCTTCTCGAGCCTCTCTCCGTCGGGTTTCAGCCGGCCAACCTCACCTCAAGACCGGCAAGCCACCCGATCAGCTGGGTCCGGGTCACGAGCCTTGATCAGCTGGACCAGGCTCTCGACAGCGCGCGTCAAACCCACCGGGTTGCCGTGGTGGACTTTTGGGCCCAGTGGTGCATCTCCTGTCGCCTGATGGATCAGCGACTCGAAGGGAACCGGGCCATCGCCACCCTCTCCCCGAGGCTCGTGTTCATCCGGGTCGATCTCACCCGGGATACACCGGACTCCCGTCTTCTCCTCCATCATTTCGACATCCTGGGACCCCCGACCTTCCTTTTCTATACGGCCCCCGGTCCGCTGGCTCCCCATGACCGGCTCATCGGCGAAACCGGCATGGCCCGCTTCCTGAGGCACGTCCGCGTGGCACTGGCCACACCAGTCGCTACCGCGGACTCATCCCGAGCCTCCTCGTAAGTCGTCCCCCTTGCCCCAAAGGAAGGCGGCTTTCTTCACGGTCCCTCACGATCCCTTCGAGTGGCGGGGCCAGCATCGTTTGGGATCAGGAGCCATCCAGCGGGTGGTGCTCCCGAAGGCCACCAGCGCCCAAATTTTGACGGCCACTGCACGTTACGTCCTCGAACCGGTCGATGCCCACGGGATCTTTATACGCAAGGGCTCTCCCCTACCCACCCCCTACCGTCTCCTTTGGCAGGACAGTCAGGGCAACCATGAACGTTATGACCCCTATCTTTTCAGTCCGGTTCTGGATCGCGCCCTGCTGGCCCGCTTCAATGGCGGGACCCTGGTGGACGCTTTTCATCATCTCGGCGGGCAGCGCCTGGTGCATGAAGGCGCGGCGGGCCTGTTCTTCTCCGTTTGGGCACCGCACGCCATCCGGGTGAGCGTGGTCGGCAGTTTCAATGGATGGAACCCGGAGTTTCATCCCCTGCGACCCCGCGGCACGAGCGGAGTCTGGGAGCTTTTCATTCCCGAGCTCGAGGAGGAGGATCTCGACTACCAGTTTTCGATCAAGACCCGCGAGGGTGCAGTCCTCCTGCGCGCCGACCCCTACGGCCGGGCGTTTGAGATGCGTCCGGGACTCAAGGCCCGGATTCCGGAACAGAAGCACCTCTGGCAGGATGCGGCGTGGCTCGAACGTCGGAAGAAGCGGGATTGGCAGCACCAGCCGCTCTTGATCTACGAGATGCATTTCGGTTCCTGGAAACAGGGCTCAGGTGCCGGCTGGCCCAACTACCGGGAGGTGGCACCCGACCTCATCCGGCACTGTCGATCGATGGGCTACACCCATATCGAACTCCTGCCCATCCTGGAGCATCCCCTGGATGAATCCTGGGGCTACCAGGCCACCGGCTATTTCGCACCCACCTCTCGTTATGGGACCCCGGACGACTTCCGAGCCCTGGTGGATGCCTGTCATGACGCCGGGCTCGGAGTCATTCTCGACTGGGTCCCGGCTCATTTCCCGCATAACGAAGGGGCACTCAGCCGCTTCGACGGAGCGCCCCTTTACGAGTACGCGGACCTGCGCGAGGGAGTCCATCCCGACTGGGGAACCTTGATCTTCAACTTTGGCCGTCCCGAGGTCCGAAGTTTCCTGCTCTCGAGCGCCGTCTTTTGGCTCGAGGAGTTCCATCTGGACGGACTCCGGGTCGATGCCGTGAGTTCCATGCTCTACCGGGACTACTCGCGTGGTCCCGGCGAGTGGATCCCGAACCGCCTGGGAGGCCATGAAAACCTGGAGGCGGTTTCACTTCTTCGAATGCTCACCGGGTGGGCCGAAAAAGCCCAGACGGGTGTTCTTTTGATCGCTGAGGAATCCTCGGCCTGGCCCAAAGTCACCCACCCTGCCCACGAAGGCGGACTCGGTTTTTCCCTGAAGTGGAACCTGGGCTGGTTCCACGATACCGTGAACTACCTAGGTCTCACACCGCCCGCGCGTAGTACCCGACCACGACTCCTCACCTTCAATCGGATGTACGCCTTTACCGAACGTTTTCTCCTGCCCCTCTCCCACGACGAGGTGACTCAGGGGAAGGGTCCCCTCATCGACAAAATGCCAGGTCGGACAGAAGAGGCCATGGCCAACCTGCGCCTTTTCTTCGTCTATCAGATGTTCACCCCGGGCAAAAAGCTCTGCTTTATGGGCAACGAATTCGGCGCCTCCCGCGAGTGGAACCTCAAAGGCGGACTCGACTGGAAAGAGGCTGGCCAACCCCCCGGGTCCGGGATCCTCCGGCTGAACCGTAAGCTAGGTCAGCTCTACGCGGCCCACCCGCCGCTTTACGATCTCGATTCCGACGAACGAGGCTTCGAATGGATCGACTGTCCGGCTCCCGGCTCGGCCGTAGTTGCCTTTGCCCGCCTGGATCAGAAGGGTAGCCGACTCATCGGGATTTTCAACTTCAGTCGCCAGGCGGTCTGCGATTATCCCATCCGATCGCCTGGATCCGGCAGTCTCCGTCTCCTCCTCAACAGCGACTGGATCCACTACGGTGGCCGGAGCCGACCGGGACAACCGCACCTCAGGACCGGGCAATCCGTGACAGAGAGAACGATCGACCTGCCGCCCTTGACCGCCCTGCTCCTCGACGGGAGTGGCCTGGAGGAGCCACCCTAAGTCCCCGCCCTGAGGCGATCTCTCTCAGGGCAGGGCTCGGATCCGGAACGGATCCACCCGGTGCGTATCAGCCCTTTCCATGTGGCGCCGGGATCCGGGGCAGATGCAGGTGGTAGTTGCGGTATGGAGCACGGCGGGGATGGGGCAAGGGATGCTCGCGGATCAGGCGGAGCGCAATCGCGATCGCCCGGTCGAGCTGGGGATCTTCGCCCAGCCGGACCTTGGCCGGATTCTGCCAGACCGTCACCGTGGGCTGGATCCCATGATTTTCGACCGGGAAATGTCCATGCAAGCCTTCGACCGCCCAGCGGGGGGCGGTGACGTGCCCGTCATCCATGAGTTCCGGATAGCCGCCGATCCCGACGAGTCCGCCCCAGGTACGGGTTCCCACCAGCGGACCCAGGTGCTCCATCTTGAAATACCAGGGCAGGGCATCCCCACCGGATCCCGAGTAGCGGTTGATGATCATGACCCGGGGTCCAAAATTGGCTTCCGGAGGCTCGATGTAGGGCTTGCCGTAGCGGGTCACGACGAGGCTTCGCGGCCCGCGCTTCAAGTACTGGATGATGTAATCCGAGAGGAAGCCCCCGGTATTGAAACGCTCGTCGATGATGAGGCCTTCCTTGTTGACCTGCGAGAAAAAGTAGCGGTTGAAATTCTGGAAACCCTGGAGGCCGGTATTCGGGAGATAGATGTACCCCAGCCGGCCATGGCTCAGCCGGTCGACCACCCGGAGGTTGTGATCCACCCAGGCCGCAACGCGCAGAGCATGCTCGCTGGCCAGGGTCTTGACCGTGAGGGTATGGGTACCCCGATCGTCCGGATGGGGTCCGACCGTGAGCAGAACATGGTCCCCCGCGAGGTTCTCGAAGGCCTGGTAGAGATTCTCGGAGGCCCGGAGGGCATGACCGTTGACGGCAAGGAGATAGTCCCCCACCCGGACACCGAGCCCGGGCTGGGCGAGGGGGGCATAGAGAGTGGGATTCCAGGCGCCCCCCCGGAGGATCCGGGTGATCTGGTAGCGGCCATGCCGGACGCGGTAGTTGGCACCGAGCAGCCCCACGCCCACATGCAGGGTTTTCGGGTGGAGTCCGCCGGAGACAAACATGTGCCCGACCGCGATGTAGCTCAGCATCTCGCGAAAGAGATCGTTCAGTCCGCTGCGGCTGCCCACACCCGGCAGGTAGCGGGCGAAACGTCTTTCCTCGGTGACGATCGGGGTCCCGTCGAAAATCGGGCTGTAGAAATAGGCATGCTCGATCCGCCAGACATCCCGGTACATCTCATCCCAGGAGGCCTGGGGATCGACCCGAACCCGAAGGGCGGCCGTATCCAGCGCATGGTGGACGGGATGTGGGCCGATCGAAGAAATCTGCCAGTGTGTGCCCAACCGGGTCAGCATGAACCGGCCATCGGATGCGAGATGGAAGACCTGGGTTTTGGCCACGAGCGTCTGCAGGTGACGGTTTGCGAAGTTGAACTCGAGGACGGAAAAGGTGGGCGGACCACCCAGGTTTTCGGAGGCCGGGACCAGCGGAGCCTTTTCCAGGAAGAGCTCGCCCTTCCGGCCGGACGTCAGACCCGTATAGTTGGCTGGTGGAATGGGCAAGACCACCCGTCGTTCGGACAGTCCCGCGAAGTCGATCCGAACCCGCGGCGGATGGGCCTTCACTGCCGGTTTCCCCGACTTGAGGGTCGTCGGAAAACCGCTCCGCAACGGCAGTGGCGAAACCCCGCCCCGGCGCAACACGACCGCGTAGATGCTGCGCCGGATGGGATGGTCAAGGCTCGTCATGTCGAGCCAGCCCTGGGTCAGCGCCGTATCGGTACTTTCCGTGAAATAGAGATTCCGTCCCCCCGCACCGAACACCGGGTCGAGACAATCGCTCGCGCCGTGCGTGATGGCATGGGTCTTATGGGTTTTCACCGAATAGACCATCACGGCATGCAGGTAGTTCGGCAAAAGCCGCGTATAGACGATCCAGCGACTGTCCGGTGACCACCGGGGATGAAAATCATGCAGCGGCGAGGCATAGCGGTCGGTCGCGATCCGGACGGGGACGGGATGGCTCTGGGCAAGATCGACGGTCCAGAGATTGAGTCGTTGGTCGCTGAACACGAGCCGGTGGCTGTCGGGCGCCCAATGAAGGTGTCCGAAAAAGGCATTGGGTTCGCCGAGGGCGATCCGCCGGACCGGTCCGATTCCATCATCGGGCCGGATGTAGAGATCATAGGATCCAGTGCGGTCTGAAAAATAGGCAATCCAGCGCCCGTTCGGGGACCAGGCCGGATCGCGGTCCATGCTGCCGGGACGGGTGGTCAGGTTTTCGATGCTGCCGTGCTGGGCCGGGACCGTCAGGATCTTCCCGAAGGCGGTGAAAACGGCACGCACCCCATCGGGCGCGATCCCGTCACCCTGGATGTAGGGCGCAGCCTTGATATAGCGAGTTCGCAAATCCGGCACGTTGCCCTGAAGCCGGATCCGGACCGGATGTTCCCGGCCCGTGGCCAGATCATAGATCCCGATCTGCCCGAAACGATCCAGCACGATTCCGCCCGGACCGGCCGAGATCGAACTCACATCCATCCTCCGGGCCGGAAGCCGCTCGCGGATCCGGCGGGTCTTCACGTTGTAGGAAAAGAGGGTAAAGTTTCCGGGTGCGTTCGAGAGAAAGTAGATCTCGTGACCGATCCAGAGCGGATCCCGGTCCTCGGCCGTGCCGTGCGGGATCCGGACTACCGAGGAGTTCCGGAGGCGAGCGATGCGGATCGTGGTCTGCTGTCCGCCCTGGTAGTGTTGCCAGAAGCGTTCCCACTGAAGCTCGGGCACATAGGCCAGACTCCGTCCATCCGGGGAAAAGGACCCGACCTGCCCGGTCGGCAGGGGAAGCGCCACCGGGAGCCCTCCGGTGACCGGCACGAGGTAGAGTGTGGGAATGTAGTTCGAACTGTAACGGGTGGAGCGGAACAGGATCTCCCGGCTGTTCGGGGTCCAGCCGACCGCAATGTTCGGTCCCGGATAAAAGGTCAGACGACGGACACCCTGCCCATCCGCCTGTGCCACATAGACGTCGGTATTGCCCTGATAGGTGGCCGTGAACGCGATCCAGCGACCGTTCGGGGAAAAAAGCGGCCGGGCAAGATTCCCATGACCGGTAATCAGGGGGTGAGCCACCCCCCCGTGCCGGTTGACCTGCCAAAGCATCCCGCCGTAGGAAAATACGATGTGCTGGGCTGAAAGCGTGGGATCCCTGAGGAGCAAGGGAGCGGCCTGGGCCGGGGGGAAAATCGGGAGCGCAAACAGCACAAGGGCGAAGAGACCAGCTTGACGCATGGGAGCGGTCCAGGTTCGGGCACGAGTCAAGGTACCCCGCCCATGCCCGAACGTCAATCCGGCACCGGTTCTCCGTGTTGGACCGACTCCCTCGTTCATGATATATTTGTTTATCCATATATAAAGGGATCGCGTGCGACCGACCCCGCTTCCGCGTCATCGACCAGCTGAGGGCCTGCCGTCCGGAACAATCCGCTTCCTGGAGTCGCTCGCGGATCCCACCCGCCTTGCGATCCTCGATCTTCTGGGAAGCCAGGGCGAACTCTGCGTCTGCGAACTCGTGGCTGCACTGGGGACCACCCAGCCCAAGGTCTCCCGTCACCTAGCCTGGCTCAGACGGGCAGGCCTCGTGGCCGATCGGCGGAGGGGGACCTGGATTTACTACCGGCTGGACCCCGTGCTCTCCCCGCGCCAGCGCGACATCCTCCGGATTCTTGCTGAGGAACCCGAGACCCACCTCTTCCGGGAAACGGCGCTATCTCGTCTCCAGGCCTTCCTGGCGGCGGGAGGGAAGAACGC
Source organism: Pseudomonadota bacterium (assembly GCA_021785265.1). Lineage (GTDB taxonomy): Bacteria > Pseudomonadota > Gammaproteobacteria > JAKAQQ01 > JAKAQQ01 > JAJZIH01. The sequence goes on along the minus strand of JAJYFY010000040.1, from coordinate 1,178 downwards.
GCCCGTCTCCCATCCCTGCGACGGACGACACGCCCCGTGACGATCCTTGCGCTTTCAATCTTTGCATTGACGCTCCTCCTCGTGATCATCCGGCCCTGGGGGCTCGGCATCGGTTGGGGGGCGATGGCGGGTGCGGCGATCGCCCTCACAGTCGGGGTCATCCACTGGTCCGACCTCGCCACCGTCTGGGGAATCGTGTGGGATGCGACCCTGACCTTCGTGGCCCTGATCCTGATTTCACTCATCCTCGACGAGGCAGGATTTTTTCACTGGGCCGCTCTCCATGTGGCCCACTGGGGAGGCGGAAACGGGTACCGGCTGTTTCCCTTGGTGATCGTGCTGGGGGCTGGGGTCTCGGCCCTTTTTGCCAATGACGGGGCTGCGCTCATCCTGACCCCGATCGTTCTGGCCATGCTCTTCGCCCTGGGTTACAGCCCGGCTGCTGCCTTTGCCTTCGTCATGGCCACAGGCTTTGTCGCGGACACAACCTCACTGCCTTTTGTCACCTCGAACCTGGTCAACATCGTAAGTGCCGGCTATTTCCACCTGTCCTTCAACCGCTACGCGGGGATCATGGTGCCGATCGACCTGGTCGCCCTGCTCGCGACCTTGGGGGTGCTCTGGCTCTACTTCGTCCGCGAAGTCCCCCCCCGCTACGAGCGGGAGACACTTCCCGCTCCGCGAACCGCAATCCGCGACCCGCTCGTGTTCCGATTGAGTTTTCCCATCCTGGCGCTCCTGCTCGTGGCCTACTTCGTGACCGCCCCCTGGCACCTGCCGATCTTCGCCGTGACGGGAAGTGGTGCACTTCTGCTCCTGGCGGTTGCCGGCCGCTGGTGGCAGCTCGGCCGGGGCGCCACGATCCGGAGCCGGAAGGTACTCCGCGAGGCACCCTGGCAGATCGTCTGGTTCAGCCTCGGCATGTATCTCGTCGTCTTTGGACTTAGGAACGTGGGGCTCACGGCCCTCCTCGCGAAACTGCTGGCCACGTTTGCCCACCAGGGAGTCCTGGTGGCGACCCTCGGAACGGGGCTCCTCTCGGCGATCCTCTCGGCGGTCATGAACAACATGCCCACGGTTCTGATCGGAGCACTCGGCATTCACCAGGCCGGCCCCCTCCCACCGACGGTCAGAACCGCCATGGTCTACGCCAACGTGGTGGGCTGTGACCTGGGACC
>JAJYFY010000108.1 GCA_021785265.1 Pseudomonadota bacterium | reverse complement strand
ACGTTAACGCTCTTTCCCCCCCGATTGATGCCGGTTACCCGTGAGCCGTTTATGAATCGAATATTTCGCTTGTCGAACCAGGCTTGGTCCCTTAAAAAAATGCGGTCCTCATGGACCTTCCCGGACACCACGTAAGGGAGGATAGTCGGGGAATAGGGCCAGGCCTTCTCTGCCGAGATCATCGTTACCGTGCCGTCCCGATCGTAGAGGCGGATCGATTCAGCGGCGGAAAGGCCCGCATGGCTGCTTCCGATAATGAGATATTTCGTCCGGGACATGATCGCTCCCTCAATTCGTCTAATCGTTTTCATTGAGCCAGACGGTCTCGTCGGGGACATTCCCCTTGAGGGCCTTTCCAGTCATCTCTATGACCCGGCCGAAGGGCGCGATGGTGATGTCCGCTCCGGCGAGGCCGCCAATGAAGCTCAGGGCGGGAATCCTCTCCGTCAAATGATAGAGCGCCGAGAGTATTTCCTGGTAGACCGGCCCCCTGTTCCACCCGAAACTTACGGAACGGTCCACGACCCCCAGGGCCTTCACTTTGGAAACGGCGTCCAGCAACGCCCGGAGTGGGAAGGGCCGGAATGTCTTTATCTTTATGAGGCCCACTTTCTCTCCAGCTTCCCGTGCGGCGTCCACCGCGTCTTTACCGGCCCCGCTCATGCTTCCTATCGTAACAATAGCGTACTCGGCATCATCGAGCCTGTACTCTTCCACGAGCGGCGCATAAGAGCGGCCGAACTTTAACGCCCATTCGCCGTGAACCTCGGAAATCACCCCCAGGGCGTTTTGCATTCCTTTGCACAGGCCCTTTCGATATCGCACAAACATACTCGGCCCGGCTCCTCCGGCCCCTCCGGTGAGGGGATCGACGCCCATTGGCCTTTCAGGGTCGAGGGCCACGTGCCAGTTCGTGTTCTTTTCCCCCAGAAAGGCGTCCACGTCCTCCTGGTCGGGAATCTCGGCCTTCTCTACGCCGTAGGACAAATAGTTTCCGTCGTGGCAAACATTTACGGGCAGCATGACGTCCCGGTTTTCGGCAATCTTGTAGGCCATGATGATCGTGTCCATCACTTCCTGGACATTTTCGCAGTACATCTGGATCCAGCCGACTTCTTTAACGGTCATCGCGTCCTGCTGGCCGCCCCATACGCACTGAGGGGTTATGCCGTCCCGCGTCACGAGGGACATAACGATCGGGAGCCTGAGAGGAGGGGTGCGGAAATAGGGCTCGAACATGAAGGCCAGGCCTTGGCCGCAGGAGGCGGTAAATGTCCGCGCGCCGGCAAGACAGGCTCCCTGCAGGACCGATAGAACGCTGTGCTCGCCTTCCACGTCCATGAGGTCGGCCTGGATGATTCCGTCGGCGACGAATTGGGAGATATATTCCGCGAGCGAAGACTGCGGGGTGATCGGATAAACCGCTACCATATCGGGACGGGACCTGGCCACGCCCCAGGCCGCCGCTTCGTTTCCATCGCACACAATGGTCTTTGACATCGATCAATCCTCTGTTTCTTCGACCATGTTGATCGCATGATGCGGGCATTCCGCGGCACAGATGCCGCAGCCCTTGCAAATCTCCAGGTTCGCCTCGAACCAGGCGGGCATTTCCCTTATGCACTGAGTCGGACAGAAGACCCAGCAGGTGGCGCACTTGACACACCTATCCCGATCCACCACCGGTCGTTCCGCCCGCCAGTCTCCCGTTTTGAGTACACTGTACTCCGTGGCAATGGGGCAAAGATCATCGGGAATGCTGGTATGATCAAATGGCTTGTGCGCCTGCAGCTTCATCGAATCTCCTTTCCGCCGGTGTCGTAGACCCTCGTTTCCTGGTAGGCCCTGCGCGCAGCTTCCATGTTTTCTTCCAGGGCCGCATCCCGGAATGCCACCGAAGCCAGGCCGTGATTGAGCGATTCGAGCGATACGATACCCGTAGTCCTGGCGAAAGCAGCCAGCATAATAGAGTTGGTAATGGGCCGGCCCAACACCTCGAGGGCGATCCCGAAGGCGTCGCAAAACCCCACTTTGATGACTTTTTCAGGCACCTTGAGCTCTTTCGGGGTTTTCTTCGTAGCCTGTACCCATATGCCGCCTTCTTTCATCCCGGCAAAGATATCGACCGTGGCTGGAAGGGTCGGGTCAAGGCAGACGATGCAGTCGGGATGATAGATATTGGTCAACTGGCGGATCTCCTTTTCGTCATACCTTAAAAAGGCCGCCACAGGCGCACCCCTTCGCTCGAAACCGAAGGAGGGAATCGCCTTCACGAACTTACCCTCTTCAACCAGGGCCTTGGCCAGCACTTTGGAAGCCAGCACGGCGCCCTGTCCCCCCCGGCCGTGAAATCGTATTTCGTACATCTTCTCTCCAGTATCCCTTTGAAATGATCTCAGCTACAGAGTCCGCCGCAGGTAGGAACCAGCGCCCGGTTCTATAGCGATCTTTCCGCCCTCGTAGGCAACCCTCCCGCCTTTTATGACCACCTCGGGCCAGCCTTTGAGGACTTTTCCCTCATAAAGGGAGAAATCCCCGTAGGAGAAGAGTTCGTCGCTTTTCACCGTTCGTTCCCTGTCGAGGTCGAAGATGACCAGGTCCGCGTCGCTTCCGGCCGCGATTGTGCCTTTTTGCGGATAGATGCCGAATACCCTGGCCGGATTTGCTGTGGCCTTGGTCAGAATGGTTTCAAGCGGAACACCCCGTTTGTGATAGCCTTCGGTCAGAATTGCGGACAGATGGGTCTGGAGAATGGGGTAGCCGGGCATGGCCCCGAGCATTCCCTTTTCCGCCTGCTTTATCGCCCGGTTCATGCTGACGTTATCGGTTCCGAAGGTGTAGATGGTATCGTCTTTGACCCGCTCCCAGAGGCCGTCAACATCTGCGCCCGATCTCAAGGGCGGCAGCATCTTGGCAACAAGTCCGATCTGATCGTTCTTATCGACCGAGAGGTAGGCCGAAGTGGTCTCGCCGAACGCCCTGCAAGTCCGGTCCCGGCAGATCCCGGCGAAACGGTCGGCGCCCTCTTTGGTGGAAATATGCACTATATAGAGGCGGTTACCCGCCTTTTGGGCCAAATAGCAGGCGCGCATGATCGCCTCTTCTTCCGCCATGTTCGGATGGGCGTTTGCCCAGTCGCACAGCGTACCGTTGGGCGTCTCGCGGCACACTTTGTCAAAGGCGATGTCGAGCAGGGACTGATCTTCACAGTGAACGCAAGCCGTCGCCCGATCTCCCATGGCCGCGACCTTCCTGAATCCTTCGTAAATGAAGCCGTCGGTCACGCCCGGGAATACGCCCCTGACACCCGCCATGTAGAACTTGAAGGAAGTGACGCCGAAAGTCCTGTAGTATTCCTCCATCTCCGCCATTTGAGCCTCCGTAAAAATGCTCAGATGGAAAAAGAGGTCCACCGAGGACTTTTTTTCTACGATATCGATGAGGGCTCCGAGTTGGGGAAGGTAGGACTCTCCACCGCCCATGAAGACCCCTACCGTTGTGACGCCGCCGGCAAGGGCGGCGCGTGTCTCGCTTTCGCATTCCAACGCGAAGTCATTGAAGATGCCAAGATGAATGTGAGGATCGATAGCCCCCGGAGCAACCGTCTTTCCACCTGCATCAACTGTCCTTGCGGCCTCGGGTAGTTTGTCTCCGAGCATTACGATCTTCCCGTCTTTTACTCCCACTTCGGTTTTGAAAAAACCGGCGCCGGGAATGAATACATTTCCATTGGTGACCTTAAGATCCAGCATCTGGGACTCCTTTTGGGTGTGATATCGGACACTAGCCATCCTGCCGCTCCGGGATTTCCTTCCCCTCCAATAAGAGACGAGAGTTCCGTTCACTTCTTCAAAAAGAACCGGCAGAGGGTGAATTTCAGCATCTCGAGAAGGG
>JAJYFY010000107.1 GCA_021785265.1 Pseudomonadota bacterium | reverse complement strand
GGGCGACTTCACCGATTTTGAGGCCGGCCATGGGTGCTCCAGAGCGGGGAAAGGCCTCCAGTCTAAACCCTGGAGTAGGCTCCAGAGTCAAGAGGGGGGGTGTCCGTTCCGCAGTCCGGAGCGAGGTGCCGGGGCCGATGGCCGAAGGGGGGGCCATTGATAGAAACGATCAATGCCTTCTATAAAATGAATTGCAGCGAATAGGGGGGATCGGCTGTAATGGAACCGTCCCCAAGCCTAACGGTCGAGTTCCATGTCAAACGAGACGAAGTGCCCTTTTCCCCATACCCCCACCGAGGGACCCGCGAACCGGGATTGGTGGCCGAACCGCCTGCGGCTCGACCTGCTGCGCCAGCATTCCTCGAAATCGAATCCGATGGATGCTGATTTCGACTACCGCAAGGCGTTCCAGAGCCTGGACTTCGCCGCCGTGAAGCGGGATCTCACCACACTGATGACCGATTCGCAGGACTGGTGGCCCGCCGACTACGGCCACTATGGCCCGCTGTTCATCCGCATGGCCTGGCACGCCGCCGGAACCTACCGCATCGGCGACGGGCGCGGCGGGGCTGGGCACGCCCAGCAGCGCTTCGCTCCGCTCAACAGCTGGCCAGACAACGTGTTGCTCGACAAGGCACGACGCCTGCTCTGGCCGATCAAAAAGAAATACGGCCACAAGCTCTCCTGGGGCGACCTCATGGTTCTCGCCGGCAACGTCGCGATGGAGTCGATGGGGTTCAAGACCTTCGGCTTCGGGGGTGGCCGTGAGGATCAGTGGGAGCCAGACAATTCCGTATACTGGGGTTCCGAATCCACCTGGCTGGCCGAGGACAAGCGCTACGAAAGCGGCAAGCGCGATCTGGAAAATCCGCTCGCTGCCGTGCAGATGGGCCTCATCTATGTGAATCCCGAGGGTCCCGGCGGCAAGGCCGACCCGCTCGCGTCCGCCCACGACGTGCGCGTGACCTTCGCGCGCATGGCCATGAACGAGGAGGAAACCGTCGCGCTCACCGCCGGTGGCCATACCTTCGGCAAGACCCACGGTGCCGGTCCTGCCACCGCGGTCGGGCCAGCACCCGAGGCGGCCCCGATCGAGCAGATGGGGCTGGGTTGGAAATCGAGCCATGCCAGCGGCGTCGGGGGTGACGCGATCGGCAGCGGCCTGGAGGGCTCCTGGACGCCCACTCCGATCCAGTGGGATCCGCGGAGCTACTTCAAGACGCTGCTCGAGAACGAGTGGGAACTGACCGAGACGCCCGCGGGTGCCCACCAGTGGACGCCCAAACATTTGAACGGCGGGACCACAGCACCGGCCGCACACGAGGCCTCGAAGCGGGTGCCGGTCATGATGACCGATGCGGACATGGCGATTCGGGAAGACCCGGCCCTGCGGAAAATCGCGCAGCACTTCTACGACCACCCGGATGAATTCGCCGCTGCCTACGCGCGCGCCTGGTTCAAGCTGACCCATCGCGACATGGGACCGAAGGCGCGTTACCTCGGTCCGGAAGTGCCGGCAGAAGACCTGATCTGGCAGGATCCACTGCCCAAAGCCAAACCTAAACTGATCGGCGAGCCCGAGATCGAGGCGCTCAAGACGCGCCTCCTCAAATCCGGCCTGTCCGTTCCGCAACTGGTCACCACCGCCTGGGCTGCGGCATCCACTTTCCGCAGCAGCGACATGCGTGGGGGCGCCAACGGGGCACGCATCCGGCTCGCGCCACAGAAGGACTGGGCCGTCAACCAGCCGGCCGAACTGAAAAAGGTGCTGGATACCCTGGAAACGATCCGCAAGGAGTTCGTCTCAACGCAGACCCACGGCAAAGCGGTCTCCCTGGCGGACTTGATCGTGCTGGGGGGGTGCGCCGCGGTGGAGAAGGCAGCGAAAGACGCCGGGGTCGCGGTGGAGGTCCCGTTTGCACCGGGCCGCACCGATGCCACGCAAGAGCAGACCGACGTTCAATCGTTTGCGGTGCTGGAGCCCATGGCGGATGCCTTCCGCAACTACGCCCGAAAGGGCCTGGAGGGCCACACCCCCGAACTGATGGTGGACAAAGCGCAGTTGTTGAACTTGACGGCCCCGGAAATGACGGTTCTGGTCGGTGGCATGCGCGTATTGGACACCAACGCCGGACATACCCGCTTCGGCGTGTTCACCCAACACCCGGGCATCCTGAGCAATGACTTCTTCGTCAACCTGCTCGACATGGGGACGGAATGGAAGCCGACTTCGGAGGCACGCGAGACGTTCGAAGGGCGCGATCGCAGGACCGGCGCCGTCAAATGGCTCGCCACGCGCGTCGACCTGGTGTTCGGCTCGAACGCGGAACTGCGCGCGTTGTGCGAGGTGTACGGCAGCGCGGACGGCCAGGAGAAGTTCGTGTGCGACTTTGTCGCGGCCTGGAACAAGGTGATGAACCTGGACCGCTTCGACCTCCTCGCCTGATCCTCGAAACCGGCCCTGCCGAATCAGGCAGGGCCGGGCGCTGTCCGCTTTCATTCCACGCTTCCGCGCCGCCGCGTGGGACGCCGCGGTTCTCGCGCCGGGCGGCCTCGGGTCACGGGGCGGGTGCGGCTGGCCGTCCGGGTTTTTCCAATTGCGCTGACCCCATCGGGTGCATGCGTTCGCAGGGCCTCTGCGATGGCCGAGAGTGCCGGGTGGTTCGGCGCCCGGTGGCGCCAGACCATCCCGATCGTGCGGGCGGGTGCCGGGGGAGTAAAGGGTCGATACTGGATCAAGGTCGGGGAGAGGGGCGGCCCTGCGTTGACGGCGAGTGTCGGCATGACCGTGCAGCCCACACCCAGGGAAACCATCTGCCGCAGGGTTTCGAGGCTGGTCCCCCGGATCTCCTCGGCCAGGCTGGTCGGTCGCCGGGCACAGAGCTCGAGGGCCTGATCGCGCAGGCAATGGCCCTCCTCGAGGAGCAGGAGCGGTTCATCGGACAGGTCCTGGGGCCTGAGCGTGGTCCGGTCGGTCAGACGATGGCCGGCCGGCAGGGCCGCGAGGAAGGCTTCCGTAAACAACGTTTCGCATTCGAGACCTTCGAGCGGGACCGGCAGCGCCAGCAGTGCGCCATCGATCGCACCCGAGGACAGGTCCAAAAGCAGATCGTGGGTGAAGGCTTCCCGCAGCAGCAGCCGCAGCCTGGGAAAGAGCTTGTGCAGTGTGCGCAGGACCCGGGGCATCAGGTAGGGGCCAAGGGTGGGGATGACGCCGATCCGCAGGGTCACGGCCAGGGGGTCGGGCGGTGCCTGGTCATGCGCGAGGGCTCGCACCCGGTCGGCCGTGGCCACGATCGAGCGGGCCGCGGCCACGATCTCGGCTGCAACGGGAGAGGGCGCGACCCGGCGCAGGCTACGGTCAAACAGGGTGACCCCCAGGTAATCCTCCAGCTTCCGGATCTGGACACTGAGCGTGGACTGGCTGATGTGGCAGGCCTCCGCCGCCCGCGCGAAATGGCCGGCATCAGCCAGTGCGACCAGATAGCGCAACTCCTTGAGAGTCATGTCCGATAATCTCCCGATGGTAGCTTCGCCGTACCAAGGGCTCCCGGCGATGGGCAACCCGGCGCATAACGCCGATCTCGTTGTCAGACTTTTCGATTTCTCATGTTACTCCGCAACCCGGCTTTAGGCTCCTCCTCTGAAGTAACCCGGGTGCAGTCGGAAACCGCGAAACAAGAGTCCCATCCGATAGAAAACTGACCAAGGCTCCCGCCCGTCTCCGTTTCATGACCGGTTCTTTCTCAGGCGGGTTTGACCCCTGAGGCTTGGTTCCCGATAATAGCTGCCACGCGCCCGTAGCTCAGTTGGATAGAGTACCTGGCTACGAACCAGGTGGTCGGGAGTTCGAATCTCTCCGGGCGCGCCATCTTCTGTATATAAATCATGTTGTTATGGCTTGCACCCAACTGC
>JAJYFY010000039.1 GCA_021785265.1 Pseudomonadota bacterium | reverse complement strand
GATTGAGAGAACGGTCCACACTCGGCAGGATCTTCTCAGGATGAGCGAGTTTCACCAACGCCCTCGCTTCACGCACTCGGCCGAATACCCATGAACCCTCTTTTGTCCCTGGTGGTACAAAACCCGCCCTGGGATGCTTAGGCACCCGTCTGCTCTCGTAAACGTTTCCGGGCCTGATCCCGGAGATGGAGCAGAATGACCAAGGCTGCTCCTAAAATCGCCCCGAGCAGCAGGAAAATGCCGACTTTCTTGATGGGTGTGAGACCGACAGGTCCTGGGGACCGACTGACCGGACCCAAAAGTTCCGTCAGACGGACGGGCGGGCGGGCGAGAAGCCGCTCCAAGTGGTTTTCTTGCTGCTCCAAGTGGCTGGTTTCAAATGCCAGAAACTCGATCTCATGGAACCGTGCACGCCGGTGGAGGGAACCGGACTCGTGTCCGATTCGTTCTTGCTGGGCCTGAAAGACTCCGATCTCCTTTTTAATGCTTTCGATCTCAGCTTTGAGGAGCCGTCGGGATTTTTCCTCTTGGGCGAGAAGATGGGCGTTGGTGCTTTGTTCGACGTGCCGGCTGATCGCCGCAAAAAGGGCCTGAACCGTTTTCGATTGGGCTTGGGTGCCGTCCACTTGAAGGAGCACACCGGATCCATGCACGATCGGAGAGACCTGGATGCGAGTCGCGATGGCCTGAGTCTCCGGCAGGGCTTTCCGCAGCTGGGTGGCCGAGAGAGGGACCAGCGAATGGAGGATCCAGTTTTGTACGAGTGAAGTCGGCATGACCGGGATAAAGCGCTCCCCGATCCGATGGCTGCCTATGCGGATGAGTGCCGTGTAGCGGAACTGTGGCGTGCTGGTCAGGGCAAGTCCGATCCCGACCGCCAGGGCAAGCGTGAGGGTGCCCCAGAACACGAGGACTCTTGACCGGAAGAGGATCCAGAGATCCACCAGGTCAAAGCTCGCTCCGGGCTCGCGGTCGGTTCGGGTGTTGGGGGTTTCCGGCATGCGGGGTCCACGATCGGTTCGACTTGGTGGGCATCATAGCATCCCTTCGCGTTTCGCCGAAGGCACCTTGGATTGGAAAGGAAAGGCTCAGGTTAAGGTTCGGGTATAATGCGCGGGCTTATTTGTCTAATCCTCCCCGTGTCAGAGAGGCAGTCTTTGCGGCAGCGTGTCCCCGTTCCATTTCCCAGGGACCCTCGGGCCGAAGTGGGCGCCGATGCCCAGATCGACCCCGGATGCACGGTGGGCTATTGTTACCGCGACGATGCGGGCCCATTGCAGCTCGGAGTCGGGGCACGAATCCGGTCGGGAACCATTCTCTACGCCGATGTCCTGATTGGGGATCATTTTCAGACCGGCCACCATGTGCTCATCCGCGAAAAAACCCGGATCGGCCACCATGTCCTCGTTGGGTCAGGGACCATCATCGATGGCGAAGTCGAGATTGCGAGCTTCGTCAAGATCGAATCCCACTGTTATATCCCGACCCGGGTCCGGATCGGCGAGCGGGTTTTCGTGGGTCCGGGCGTGGTCATGACCAATGACCGTTACCCATTGAAACAGAGGGATCGTTACCGACCCGAAGGCCCCATTCTCGAGACCGGTGTGACGGTGGGGGGCGGGGCCACGCTCTGTCCCGGTGTCCGGATCGGGGAAGATGCCTTTGTGGCGGCGGGGGCTGTGGTGACCCGGGATGTCCCGGCCCGGATGCTGGCCCGGGGTGTGCCGGCTCGCTTCGAACCTTTGCCGGAATCCCTTCTTGAACGTAACCTCGCCCTCTCCTGGAGAGGATTGATTCCGGAGGATCCCCTCCCGTGAAGATGGCGATCCTGGGTGCCGGGAAACAGGCACCCCGCCATATTGCCGGCTTGCGCGGTACCGAACCGGGAATTGAACTCGTGGTCGCGGACATCGATCCCGGACGGGCCCGCTCATTGGCGGACCGGGAAGGATTATCGGTCCTCAAGGTTGATGCCGTGTTCAGGGATGATTCGATAAGAGCGGTCGTGATCACGACCCCCACCCCGACGCATGTCCCCCTGGCCGAAGCAGCCTTGGACGCGGGAAAGGCTTTCCTCGTGGAAAAACCCCTGGCCCCAAGCGGGGGAGAAGCCCGGCGCCTGGCCGAGCGGCTCAGGGAAAAGGAGGGGATCGGTATGGTGGGATTCCTGTACCGCTCGGTTCCACTCTTCGCCGAGGTTCGCCGTCTTCTCGTGGATGAGGCTCTCTTGGGCCCTCCCCATCTGGCCCTGTTCCGGATCGGGGGCCGGGGATCCCATCAGCCGTGGAAACATCGGCATGCCGAAGGCGGTGGGGTCGCGAACGAGATGTTTGTCCATGCCCTGGATCTCGCGTTCTGGTTTTTCGGGCCGCCTCAGGATGCACACCTTTTGGTCCGGGATCTCTGTCAGCCGGAACGGGAAATCGGTGGTCGAATGGTTCCGGTCGATGCCGATGATCTCTGGGTGGTTCGTCTCGACTATCCCCATGGACCCGCCGTGATTCTCGAGGCCGATTTTCTGACGCCGGGATTTTCACAGTGGGTCGAGATCGAGGGACCGCACGGAGGGATCCGTGCCTCAATTGACTCGGCCTTTCCCTCGCAGCTCTTTTTATCCCACGAACGGGCCGGACATCCCGCGGGTCCGAGCTCCATCCGCCCCGCCTCCGGTCCGGAGGATCCGTACCGGATTCAGGCCCGGACTTTCCTGGAGGCTGTTCGGGCGAACCGGGCACCGGCCTACGGCCAGATGGCGGAAGCAGCCGAACTCCAACTTCTGCTCGATCGACTGGCTCAATCGAGTGTTTCGCAACCTGAACTGAGAAAGGCGCCTCTCCGATGATTCCCATGGCCGATACCACCCTGGCTGAGCCCGAAATCGAGGCGGCCCTGCGCGTGCTCCGCTCCGGACAACTGAGACAAGGCGCGGAATGTGACCGCTTCGAAAAAGCGTTTGCCGATCGGGTCGGTGCCCGCCATGCGGTGACCTGTGCCAATGGGTCCGCCGCCCTCCACCTCGCGTATGCGGCCGTCTTCGAGCCCGGAGACGAGATCCTTATGCCTTCATTCAGTTTTTTTGCGACGGCGAGCATGGCCCTGCAGACGGGGCTGGTCCCGGTACTCTGTGATGTCGATCCCCGAACCTACCTGATCGATCTGGACGATGCGGCCCGGCGGCTTACCCCGAGAACACGGGGTATTGTGCCGGTCCACCTGTTTGGCGCCTCCTGCCCGGTCGATGCGATCGAATCCTTCGCCGCTCAGCACGATCTCCGGATCGTTTGGGATGCGGCCCAGTCCATGGGAACCCGGTTCAACGGCCGGGATATCGGATCCTTCGGTTCCTGTGTCTGCTACTCCTTCTATCCGACAAAGAACCTTTTCGTGGGGGAAGGAGGGATGGTAACCAGTCCGGATCCGGAGCTGGACCGGAAAATGCGGTATCTCCGCACCCATGGGCAGACGGCCAAGTATGTCCATACGATGATCGGGTGGAACTACCGGATGACGGATGTGGAGGCAGCCATCGGGTGTGCCCAGCTGGAACGACTGGAGACGATGTTGGCGCAACGCCGTGAGAATGCCGCCCAGCTCACCGCCGGGCTCAAAGGATTGCCCGGTCTCCAGTTGCCGACCGAACCCGCGGGCTCCGAATCCTCCTGGCATCAGTACTCGGTGGTTGTGGACGAACACGAGATGGGATTCGGTCGTGATGCACTGGCCGAACGGCTCACGAAACGAGGGGTAGCGACCGCCGTGCATTACCCCCGGGGCATTCACCAGCAGCCGGTGATCCGCGAGCAGGTCGGTGAGGTCTCGCTCCCCGTGACGGAACGACTCACTGAGACCATCCTCGCGCTTCCCGTTCACCATGGACTGGGAGAGGCGGAAATCGGGCTCGTGATTCGGGCGGTCCACGAGGCCGTGGTGGGCCATGGCCCCTAGACCCTCGGATGGCCCTACGGACCGAAGGCTCCACGTCCTTTTCCTCACCTTCCACTGTCCCCGCCCGGATGAACCTGGGGCCGTGCGTCCCTGGGCGGAAGCCTGTCTGCTCCGCGACCTCGGCTGTTCGGTTACCGTCATCACCTCAGCAATGCACTATATGACTGGCCGGGACCTGCGGAAAGGAGGGCGGGGCTGGTGTAGTGAGAGCGAGCAGGATGGAATCCGCTTCCTCAGGGTTTGGGGGCTCATGAATTACCGGAAAAGCCTGGTACGGCGATTGGTCCATTACGCACTCTTTGCCGCGCTGAGTTTCCTGGCAGCACTGATCCGGATGAAGCGGAGACCGGACGTTGTGCTAGTCGGTACCGATCCAATTCTGGTTTGCCCCGTGGCCTGGGCTTTGGCTGGACGCTTCCGCGCGCGCCTGGTCCTGGATGAGCGGGACCTCTATCCAGAGACCGCACTGGCCTTGGGTGTCCTGAAACCCGGTCTCCTCAGCCGGGGACTTTCGGCCTTCCAGCGTGCACTGCGCCGCCGGGCCGCCTTCGTTCTGTGTGCCACTCCGGGCATCCTGCGGGCGCTCCAGACACTGGAGGTTCCGGATGAAAAATTGGGTCTGCTCTATAACGCCGACCCGGAGCTCCTCCCGGATCCGGGAATTCGGCCTGCCGATTCCACCCGCCGACGCCTTCCGGAATCTCCCTGGGGAGAAGCCCGTTTCCGGATCATCTATGCCGGGAGCATGGGTCGAGCCAGTGACCTGGGCACACTCCTTGATGCGGCCGCGAAGATCGGTCCCGACCCGGGGGTCGTGTTTCTTCTCGCGGGCGATGGCGAGTATGCAGCCAGCTACCGGACGCGTGCTGAGAAAGAGAGTCTGCCGGTCCGTTTTACCGGACCCTTGCCTCGGCAAGAGGCGCGTTCGCTGATTCGCGAGGCGGACCTGGGCCTTCTTTTGTTTTCTGAAGCACCCCTGTTCCGGACCGCCCTGCCCAGCAAGATCTTCGATTATCTGGGGCTGGGATGCCCTATCGTCTTTCTGGGGTCCGGCGATACCGAGGCCGTACTCCGTGAATCCGGAGGAGGGCTCAGGCTCCCTTCCGGTGATGCCGATGCACTCGCCCGGCTCCTCCTGGAACTCGAGAGGGAGCCGGAACGGTGCCAGGCCATGGGTCGTGCGGGACGTGCCTGGTTCGAACGCTCTGTCGGGGGAGAAGGGGGTCGTGCGATACTCAGGCGGGCGCTGGCCTTGGAGAAGGCCGAATGAGAGAAGCTTTTCTGCCGTTCTCCCCACCCGCGATCGGCGAAGAGGAGATCCAGGCCGTGACCGAAGCGCTCCGTGGTGGATGGCTCACCCTCGGTCCCCGGGTTCGGGAGTTTGAGGATGCGTTCTCAAAGCAGGTGGGTGCTCAGGCTGCCTTGGCCGTTTCCTCCTGCACCGCGGCCCTCCATCTGGCTCTCGTGACCCTCGGCCTGAAGCCCGGAGACGAGGTCGTGACCACACCCTTTACTTTTGCGGCGACGGCCAATGTCATCGAGCACGTGGGGGCGCACCCGGTTTTTGCCGATGTGGAGGCGGATACCTTGAATCTGGATTCGGACGCGGTCGAACGGGTCATCTCATCCCGGACCCGGGCCATCCTGCCGGTGCATTTCGCGGGGCACCCCGTCGAGATGGACCGGTTCCAGGATCTCGCCGAGAGGCATGGGTTGGAACTCGTCTTCGATGCGGCCCATGCGTTGCCAGCCGAATATCGAGGGCACCCGATCGGGTCGGAGAAACACTTCAGTGCGTTCAGCTTTTATGCCACGAAAAATCTCACGACGGGTGAGGGGGGTATGCTGACCGGGGATGAGGCCCGGATTGCGCGAGCTCGACCCTTGGCGCTTCACGGCATGAACCGGGATGCGTGGAAACGCTATCACCAGGGTGGGTCGTGGTTTTACGAAATCGAGGCCGCTGGATTCAAATGCAACCTGACCGATCCCCAGGCCGCCATGGGTCTCGTTCAGCTCAAAAAACTGGAAGCCTTCCAAAAACGGCGGGACGCGGTGTCCCAGGCTTACGATCGCGCCTTCCGTGAATGTCCCGCCTTGGAACCCATGAAAGTGCGCGAGGGGATCCGGCATGCCCGTCACTTATATCCTCTCCGACTGCGGACCGAACGTCTGTCGATCAGTCGGGATTCATTTCTGGAAGCGCTGGGACAGCGCCGGATCGGGGCTTCCGTCCATTTCATCCCCCTTCATCTCCATCCGTTTTATCGGGATCGCTATGGTTTACGGCCGGAAGACTTTCCGCAGGCGGATGACGCTTATCGCCGGATTCTGAGCCTGCCGCTGCATCCGGGGCTGTCGGATGCCGATGTCAGCGATGTCATTGAGGCGGTTTTGGACATCGTCTGTCAACACGGAGCATGAAGCGCAAAGTCGCGCCGGCCGAACGTCTGCTCGCGGGACTCGTGGCCCTCTTGCTCCTTCCGCTGGGGTTCTTGGTTGCATTGTCCATCCTGGTCACAGATGGGCCACCGGTCTTTTTCGTCCAGGAGCGCGTCGGTCAGGGGGGGCGCTCTTTCCCCCTCATCAAATTCCGTAGCATGACCCGCCTCCGGGCGGGACAATCCCGGAGCGGATTGACGGTTCCGACCGATCCCACGATCACGCGGGTGGGAAAATGGCTGCGCCGGAGCCGGGTGGATGAATGGCCTCAACTCCTGAATATCATCCGAGGTGAGATGAGCTGGGTGGGGCCCAGGCCGGAACTCGCCTGCTACGTGGCATATTACCGACCGGAAGAACGGATGGTCCTGGAGTCTCCGCCGGGACTGACCGACCCCGCGAGTATCGCCTTCCGGCATGAAGGCCGGATCCTGGCACGCTCTCCTGACCCGGAAAAGACGTATATTAAGCATCTCATGCCACGGAAAATCCGCATGAATTTGCGCTACGCGAGACTGAGAACCCCTGTGAGCGACTGTTGCGTCGTAGTCGCCACCGTGAGGCGGCTCCTTTGCGGATGACCCGCCACCCCTTTCCCGAACGACCTTTCGCGCACCGAGCCTGGTGGCGTAACCGTTCCGTGCTCCGTCTCTCCGTTTTCTTCCACGATTCGCTCTGGATCCTCCTCAGCGTCCCTTTGGCCTTGATCGTCCGGGTCGACTGGAAGCATCTCGCGGACTTGTCTCTAGAGTCCCGCTGGTGGATTTACCTGGGCGTGACGTTCCTGTGCCAGAGTCTCAGCCTGTATGCCCTCAAGTGTTATCGAGGCATCTGGCGTTTTGCCTCCCTCCCCGATCTCATCCGCCTGACGGAAGCGGTGGCGTTGGGTACCTTGCTCACGCTGGGTGCAATCACCTTCATCGACGATCTGGACCAGTTACCGCGAGGCTTCCTGATCCTGCAGCCCATTCTCTTGCTGATTGGCTTGGGGGCCGGACGTCTCGGTTATCGTATCTGGAAGGAGCGGCGTGGCCTTTTCTTCCAGAGGACTGGTCAGAGGGCGGTTCTGGTCGGTGCAGGTATTGCGGCGGAGCTTCTGCTTCGCGACCTGCGTGATGACCGGACCTATGTGCCGGTCGCTTTCGTGGATGACGATCCAGCCAAACAGGATCGGGCCCTCCAGGGAGTGCCGGTTCTCGGCCCCGTCAGCGAGCTGTCCCGGGTCATCCAGGAAGTGCGGGCTCAAATCGTGATCTATGCCATGCCCTCCGCACCCCGGAGGCTTCTGCAGCAGGTCGTGCAGACCTGCCAGACCCTCCAGGTGACTTGCTGGACCTTGCCTCGTCTGAGCGAACTCATCAACCAACGGATCACCGTCGAACGGTTAAGACCGGTTTCAGTCGAGGATTTGCTGGGTCGCGAACCGGTCGTCATGCAGTCTGCAACCTTGCAGCATTTTTTTGGTGGAAAGCGAATCCTGGTCACCGGTGCCGGCGGTTCGATTGGTTCCGAGATCTGCCGCCAGCTCTTGAGCCTCGGCGTGGATCGCCTCATCCTCGTGGATCATGCGGAATACAACCTCTACCGCATTTTGGCCGAACTGGGCCCGCTGGCGGGGGCCCGGATCGAGGGTCGTCTGACCGATGTCACCTCGGCCGAGGCGATGGATGGCGTGTTCCGGGAGACGAGACCCGAGATGGTTTTCCATGCGGCGGCCTACAAGCATGTGCCCTTGGTCGAGGAAAATCCGGTGGCCGGAGTCCGGAACAATGTATTCGGGACCCAGAACATGGCTGAGATGGCCATTCGCCATTCCGTGGCCCGTTTTATATTGGTTTCGACGGATAAAGCCGTCTGGCCCGCGAACATCATGGGGGCCACGAAACGGCTGGCCGAGCGGATCGTTTTGGCCTTGAACGGTCAGGGCAGAACGGAGTTCATGACCGTCCGTTTTGGTAACGTCCTCGATTCCATGGGATCGGTGGTGCCCCTCTTCCGCGCACAGATCAAGGCCGGAGGCCCGGTCACCGTCACCCATCCCGAGGTCCAGCGTTACTTCATGACCATCACGGAAGCCGTCCACCTGGTTCTCGAAGCGGCGACCTCGCGCCTGGGCGCCGGAATTTTTGTTCTGGACATGGGGAACCCCATTCGGATACGGGATCTTGCGGAACAAATGATCGAGCTGTCCGGCCACCGCCTGGGGATCGACATGGAGATCGTCTATATCGGCTTGCGGCCCGGCGAAAAGCTCTCGGAACAGCTTTTCTACGAAAACGAGCGTCGGCTGATGACGGACCATCCCAAGCTGTTTTTGGCACAGGGTGAAACCCATTCGGACTGGGGGACGCTCAAGCGGGACCTTGAACTCTGGTCTGCCCGGCTGATGCTCGCGACTCGAACGGAGCTGATCGGGGAGCTGACTCGCCTGACGCATGGGGATTTCCGCAGTCTGGAATCCCGGGAGGAGGTGGGGCGTGGGGTCGTGATCCCCCTGGTGGCGAACCGGATCCCAGGACACCGGGAACACTGAACGTGCTCCTTTCCTCTCGGATCCTGGAATCTCCGGTCCCATGATCCGCCGGGGCATCATTCTGGCGGGCGGTTCCGGCACCCGGCTCTATCCGCTCACCCACGTTGTGAGCAAGCAGCTTCTGCCGGTTTTCGACAAGCCGCTTGTCTACTACCCGCTGACCACGCTCATGTTGGCCGGAATCCGGAAGATTCTCCTGATTTCGACGCCCCGGGATCTCCCCCACTATCGGTCACTGCTTGGCGATGGCACCCAGTGGGGACTCGAGATCCGCTACGCCGAGCAGCCCGAACCGGGGGGGCTTGCGCAGGCGTTTCTGATCGGCCGCTCCTTTGTCGAGGAGAGTCCGGTGGCCCTGATCCTCGGGGATAATATTTTCTATGGTCAGGGTCTGACCGAGACCCTGGTCCGGGCGGCGAGCCGCACCCAGGGTGCGACCGTCTTCGCCTACTATGTCCGAGACCCCGAACGCTACGGGGTGGTAGATTTCGATCGGGACGGCCGTGTGCGTGGCATCGAGGAAAAACCGGCCCGACCGCGCTCGCACTATGCCGTGACCGGCCTCTATTTTTACGACGGGTCGGTGGTGGAGCAGGCGGCCCGACTGGTTCCCTCCGCGCGGGGTGAGCTCGAAATCACCGATCTCAATAACCGCTATCTGGCCGAGGGGAGGCTTTCGGTCGAGCGCTTCGAACGCGGAATCGCCTGGCTTGATACCGGAACCCACGAGTCGCTCCTGCAGGCGGCGAATTTCATCGAGACGCTCGAAGCGCGTCAGGGACTCAAGGTGGCCTGCCCCGAGGAAGTGGCTTTCCGGCAGGGATTCATCGATGGCGAGCAGCTTGGGCGTCTCGCCACGCCGCTTCTCAAGAACGGCTACGGCCAATACCTCCTTCGCCTCCTTGAAGAATCGCAGGGCTGATTCCCGAACGAGGCGGGTTCTCCTTCTGGGTGCTGGAGGACAGCTCGGTCGTGCACTCTGGGAGCTCCGGCCCTCCGGGGTCGAGGTGATCCGTTCCGCCCGGGGTGATCTTGACCTTGCCCACCGTTCGGACATCGAACCGGCCCTGAGAGCTCTCGGCCCGGACATCATTCTCAATGCGGCAGCCTATACGGCCGTCGACCGTGCTGAGGAGGAGTTCGAGCAGGCGCGGGCGGTTAACGCGGAAGCACCTGCGGAACTGGCTCGACTTGCTCGAGCGGAGAGCATCCGGTTGATCCAGGTCTCGACCGATTTCGTGTTTCCGGGCGACCGCGGCCGGCCGTGGCGGCCCGAAGATCCCCCAGGGCCGGTCAATCGCTACGGAGAAAGCAAGGCAGAAGGGGAAAAAGCCATCCAGGCACTCGGTGACTTCTCGGCCCTGATCGTCCGGACCGGCTGGGTCTATGCCCCCTGGGGGCATAACTTTTTCCGCACCCTCCTGCGTCTTTTGGGCGAACGGAGCGAACTCCGGGTCATCGACGACCAGGTGGGCACACCTACCTCAGCCCTCTCCTTGGCCCGCTTTCTCTGGCCGGTGGCCTTGCGTGACGATCTTTCCGGCATCCTGCACTGGAGTGATGCCGGAGTTGCGAGCTGGTACGATTTCGCCTGTGCGATCAGGGAGGAGGTCCTCGCCGCAGGACTCCTCAAGCGCCTCGTCCCGATTCATCCAATTCCCACTAAGGCCTACCCGCTCCCCGCCCGGCGTCCGTTCCAGGCGATCCTCGACAAATCGGAAACGATCGCCCGCACCGGGTTTGAGCCCATCCACTGGCGCGAGGCACTCCGCGAGGTCGTTGGGATCACGGCAAAGCTGGACACTCCCGTATAATTAGGAAACATTGACCGTTCCAAGAGAGGGGCCTCCGGAAGATGCGATCTCAAAACTTGCGGGCCGTGGTGACGGGCGGAGCCTCCGGGCTGGGCCGGGCCGTTTGTGAACGGGTGGTGGGCGACGGGGGGAAGGTCGCGATTCTCGATGTCGACCGGGACAAAGGGGAGCGGGCGGAGCGAGAGTGGGCGGAGCAGGCACGGTTCCTCTCCACCGACGTGAGTGATGAGCGGTCTGTCGAGCACGCCTTGCGTCAGGCCCAGGAATTTCTGGGCGGCTTCGATCTCATCGTCTCCTGTGCCGGTGTCATCGGGGCCGGTCGCGTTCTCGGTCGCGAAGGCCCGATGAAAGGCGAGCACTTTTCCAGAACGATCGCCATCAATCTCTTGGGGTCCTTCTTTCTCGTCAAAGGTGCCGCCCAGTACCTTAAGTCGCAGACCCCGAACGGGGAGGGTGAGCGGGGGGTGATCGTGCTCACTGCCTCGGTGGCAGCCTTCGAGGGCCAGATCGGACAGGCAGCCTATTCGGCCTCAAAGGGCGGGGTGGTCGGCATGACCCTCCCCTTGGCGCGCGAGTTCGCCCGGCTCGGGATCCGAGTGGTCACGATCGCTCCCGGTATTTTCGAGACTCCGATGGTGGCCGGCATGACGCCCGAACTCCAAGCCTCCCTTGGTGCCCAGGTGCCTTTCCCGTCGCGTCTCGGTCGACCGGCCGAATACGCCGAACTCGTCCGTTCCATCGTCGAAAATCCCATGCTGAATGGCACCACGATCCGTCTTGACGGCGCCATCCGCATGCAGCCCAAGTGATGGGCGGATCCTGGAATCATGTCCGACAGTGAGGCGCTCCGCTACGATGTCCTCGTGGTGGGAGCAGGTCCCGCAGGGCTCGCCTGCGCGCTCACCCTGAAAACACTCAAGCCGTCACTTTCGGTGGCAGTTCTCGAGAAGGCGGCGAGCCTGGGGGCGCAGAGCCTTTCGGGTGCCGTGATCGAGCCGACCCATGTGGACCGACTTCTGCCGGGCTGGCGCAAGGAACCGCTCGATATCCAGGTGCCTGTTTCGGCTGACCGTTTCCTCTATCTCGGCTACAGGCGCGCTCTTCGGCTTCCCACCCCACCCCAGATGCACAACGCTGGCAACTGGATCATTTCGCTCGGGGCTCTCGTCCGCCGGTTGGGGTCTGCGGCCGAGGCCTTGGGTGTCGAGATTTTCCCCGGCTTCCCAGCCGCCGAGCCGCTCTGGGACAACGGGGGAGCCCTGGCGGGGGTTCGCGTGGGTGATTTCGGGCGGACTCGGGAGGGGGCTGTGGGGCCGAACTTCTCTCCCGGGGTTGAGGTCCGGGCTGGGGTGACCATCGTGGCCGAAGGCTGCCGGGGCAGCCTCGCCAAGACCCTCATCCGTCATTACGGGCTTGATCAAGGGAAAAGCCCGCAAACCTACGCGCTCGGCATGAAGGAACTCTGGCAGCTTCCGCCCGGCCGAACCATCCCCGGATCCGTTTTTCATACCATCGGCTGGCCACTGCCCACCGATCTTTATGGGGGCGGTTTCGTCTACCACCTGGACCGGGATCGTCTGGCAGTCGGTTTTGTGGTGGGGCTCGATTATGTCGATCCCGATTTCTCTCCCTTCGAGGCCTTCCAGCAATTCAAGCACCATCCGATGCTCATGCCCCTTTTCCAGGGCGGCGAGATCCTCTCGGCTGGCGCGCGGAGCCTGGTCGAGGGTGGATATCCGGCCCTCCCCACGCTCGAGATGCCGGGCGGGCTCCTCGTGGGAGATGCGGCAGGAACCCTGAATGTCCCCAAGATCAAAGGGGTCCATATGGCGTTGGGCTCGGGGATCCAGGCCGCCGAGCATCTCGTCCGGACCGGAAGCCCCACAGGCTTTGATCAAAGTTTCCGGCGATCGGATGTGGGCCGCGAGCTTTGGCGGGTGCGCAACATTCGGCCGGGTTTCCGGGCGGGGCTCTGGGCTGGACTCGCCAATGCCGCCTTCGAGACCGTGATGGGCGGACGGACACCATGGACACTGTCCAATGCCGAGGACTGGAAAAGTCTCCGGCCACGGGGTGCCGTCCGGGGCAAGAATCCCCGCACCCGGACCCGCACGCTGCCCCCCAGAGACCGACTCGCCTTTGTCGACTCGGCCGCCCTCCACCACGAGGAAAACCAACCGGTCCATCTCCGGGTCGCGGATCCCGCCCTCTGTGTGAGCGAATGCAGCACTCGTTTCGGTAATCCCTGTACCCGTTTCTGTCCGGCTGGCGTCTACGAGATCGTGACCGATGGAGGGGGATCGCGCCTCCAGATCAATGCTGCGAACTGCGTCCACTGCAAAGCCTGTGACATCAAGGATCCCTTCGAACAGATCACCTGGGTCCCGCCCGAGGGGGGATCGGGCCCGAACTACGCCAACCTCTGAGGAGTCCCATGAACCCGATCAAGATCCTGGTGGCTGCGAAGCGGGTCGTCGACTACAACGTGCGGGTCCGACTCAAGCCCGACCACTCGGGGATCGCAACCGACGGCGTCAAGATGTCCGTCAATCCCTTCGACGAAATCGCGCTCGAGGAGGCACTCCGGATCCGCGAACGGGGCGAGGCGTCCCAGGTGGTGGTCGCCACCGTGGGTCCACACGAAGCCGAGGCCCAGATCCGGAGCCTCTTGGCCATGGGGGCGGATCGGGCCATCCACATCGAGACCACCCGGGAGACCGGGCCGCTCGAGGTCGCCCATGTCCTACTTCAGCTTGTCCGTGAGATCGAGCCAGGACTCGTCATCCTGGGCAAGCAGGCGATCGACGACGATTGTGGTCAGGTGGGTCCCATGTTGGCTGCCCTCTGGGGACGCCCGCAGGCCACCTTTGTCTCGAAACTCACGCTGGCCGGTGGCTGCGCGCAAGCGGTCCGCGAAGTGGACCATGGCCTGGAGACGGTGGAAGTCGATCTGCCCGCTGTGATCACGACTGATCTTCGGCTCAACACGCCCCGTTTCATCAAGATGCCCGATATCATGAAAGCTCGCCAGAAACCACTTGAAAAGAGGCCGTTCGAGACCTTCGGGATCGATTTTCCAAGCCTCGTGGTGGAAAGCTACCTGCCTCCGCCTGAGCGCGAAGCAGGACTTCGGGTCGAATCGGTTTCGGAACTCGTGACCCAGCTCCGGGATCGGGGGGTGCTCTGATGGACGCCACCCTGGTCATCGCCGAGGCACAGGATGGTCAAGCGCCGATCGCCGAATCGACCCTGAAGACCCTCACCGTCGCCCGGAAGATCGGGGCGGACCCGATTGATATTGCCTGGGTCGGTGCCGGTCTGGAGGCCCTGCTCAGGCAGGCTGGGACCTTGAGTGGTATCCGGAAGCACTGGGTCTTTGATGATCCGCGCCTGGATCATCCCCCAGCCTCTCTGGTGACTGCTCTGATCGGACCGCGCGCGGGTGAATACAGCCATCTGCTCATGCCGGGGACCAGTTTCGGCCGCGATGTCCTACCGCGTCTCGCCGGGCTCCTGGGGGCGCCCGCTATGAGCGATGTCCTTGAGGTTCTCGATCCGAGACGCTTCAAGCGCGGCATCTATGCCGGTAATGTCCATACCGTGGTCCACGTTCCGGATGGAACCCCGGTTCTGCTCACGGTCCGGCTCGCCTCCTGGAGGCCTGTGGTCGTCGGGGAAAAAGCCACCCCAGCCGCTGTCGAGAAGGTTGCCGTGTCGGAAACGATCCCGGCTGATGCCCGTTTCGTGGGACTCGAACTCGACCAAAGTGTCCGGCCGGATCTCCAGTCGGCCCGCCGGGTGGTCTCCGGTGGACGCTCATTGGGCAGCCGCGAGAACTTTGCGCTGCTCGAAAAACTGGCGGATCGCCTGAATGCAGCGATCGGCGCCTCGCGTGCAGCAGTGGATGCGGGCTATGCGCCGAACGATCTTCAGGTAGGACAGACAGGCAAGATCATCGCCCCTGAACTCTACCTGGCGTTTGGAATCTCGGGGGCGATCCAGCACCTGACCGGCATCCGTGATGCCGGCACGATCGTCGCCGTGAACAAGGATCCCG
>JAJYFY010000038.1 GCA_021785265.1 Pseudomonadota bacterium | reverse complement strand
GAAAAACAGCATCTGGGCGACTCCCTCATGAGCATAAATCCGCGCTGGTAATGGTGTCGTATTTGAGAACTCGAGGGTGACATGCCCTTCCCATTCAGGTTCAAGTGGCGTCACGTTGACGATGATCCCGCAGCGCGCATAGGTCGATTTCCCGAGACAGATGGTGAGCACATTACGCGGAATCCGGAAATAT
Source organism: Pseudomonadota bacterium (assembly GCA_021785265.1). Lineage (GTDB taxonomy): Bacteria > Pseudomonadota > Gammaproteobacteria > JAKAQQ01 > JAKAQQ01 > JAJZIH01. The sequence goes on along the minus strand of JAJYFY010000038.1, from coordinate 14,603 downwards.
TCGACGGTCCGGGCCAAGGCAAAGGAGTTCGGTGGGATGATGCAGACTGGACCTCGGAAATCGACGAAACTCGAGGCTGAGAAGTTCTTGGGATCGACCACCGCGGAGTTGATGTTGGTAAAAATCTTGAACTCATCCGCGCAGCGGACATCGTAGCCATAACTCGAGGTCCCGAACGAGATCGCCCGACCCTGTTCGTTTTCCCGGACCTGACCGGGCTCGAAAGGCTCGATCATGCGGGAAGTGCTGACCATCTCACGGATCCAGCGGTCGGACTTGAGTCCCATGTCAAGCCCCCTCCACGATGATCGTGGGCGTACTCCGGGCACTCTCGACAACCGATACCGCGAGGAGAGCACCCACCTCGTGCGCCAGAGCCAGAAAGCGCTGAGCCAGCTCCGATTGAAGGTCGGAGGCGGCTGGCGGGGCACCCTCGTCCATCCGTTCGCACAGCCCGGGGACAAGCGGCAGGCTGCCCAGGTCAGCCACTCCACATTCGGTCGCGAGAGCCCGCCCTCCTCCGGTGCCAAAGACCGTACTGTCCGTTCCGCAGTGTGGGCAGTGAAAAGTGGCCATGTTCTCCACGATTCCCAAAACCGGGACGCGAACCTTCTCGAACATGCGGATTCCCCGGCGGGCATCCAGAACGGAGATTTTCTGGGGCGTGGTCACAATCAAGGCACCACTCAGAGGGACTCGCTGGGCCAGAGTCAGCTGGATATCGCCGGTTCCTGGCGGCAGGTCGATCACGAGATAGTCGAGTTCCGGCCAGTCGGTTTGATACAGGAGTTGCTGCAGCGCCTGGGTCACCATCGGACCCCGCCAGATCATCGCCTGATCGGTGTCGACCAAAAGCCCAATACTCATGCAGGGAAGTCCATGGCGAATCACGGGTTTTAGTTTTTGACCGTCCGTGTCCACGCCTGCCCGGGGGTCCACGCCCAGCATGGCCGGGAGGCTCGGACCATAAATGTCGGCATCGAGAATGCCGACCCGGGCACCGAGACGGGACAGGGAGAGCGCCACATTCACGGCCACGGTGGACTTGCCCACCCCGCCTTTGGCCGATGCGACTGCCAGGAGATTTTTCACCTTCTCGGGGACCGGTTGGTTCCCCTGCTTCGGCGCGGACGGAATGAGGCTTACGGTCTCGAGTACCACATTCCTGCCGGCTGATCGTTCCAAGGCGGTCCGCACCGGCTCTTCATATCGATAGGAAAACTCGCCGACCGGGTGGGTCAAAACCAGCCGGTAAGCGTTTGGCTCCATTCGCTCGATCCGCCCCGTCAGGGACAGAGCGCGGCCCGGGAGTGCCGGATGCACGATGGAATCGAGAAGCCCGGGAACGGATTGCTCTGCCATCTCTCTACTCTTGACTTGATTTAGATCAGGTGCCATGACCAAGGCCGGGCACCGGACGGGTCCGGTTTCTCTCGCCCATGATACCTCCCGGCTCCGGGATCCTCCACTCCACCCCCGGTCTTTATCTCAAATCCGGTCCCGGCAAGCGCTCCGGCAGGGCTGATGCCGGCCATTCGTGGGCCAGCCAGGTATAAACGGTCGGGACCATGAACAGGGTAAAGGCGGTTCCGATCAGAAGACCCGTGGCGATGACCAAGCCAATGTCATAACGGCTGGCTGCCCCGGCACCGGTCGAGACAATCAACGGGACCACACCCATCACCATGGCGGCGGTGGTCATCAGGATGGGACGCAGCCGGATCGTGGCCGCCTTCTGGATCGCCTGCCTGCGATTGAGGCCCTCCTTCCGTTGCAGGTCGTTCGCAAACTGGGTCATCAGGATGCCATGCTTGCTGATGAGCCCGATCAGGGTGATCAGTCCGATCTGGGTGTAGATATTGACCGAGGCGAAACCCAGGTTGAGAAAAAGCAAGGCACCGGAAATGGACATGGGCACGCTCACGAGAACAATCCACGGATCGCGGAAACTTTCGAAAAGGCCAGCCAAAACCAGGAAGATCACGATGAGCGCGAAGAAAAAAGTCACCATCAGGGCCTGTCCCTGCTTTTCATACTGGCGGGACAGTCCGGCGTAATGAACGCCAAAGGTCTTGGGCAGGATCGAACGGGCCGTCTTCCGCAGAAAATCCAAGGCCTCACCCAGGGAAACCCCGGGTTTCATGACCCCCTCGAGCTCGGTCGAGTTCATCTGGTCAAAGCGGTCCAGCGAATTCGGCGCGACTTCACTCTTCAGGGTCACGATGTCGCCCAGCGGAACCAGCGTTCCATTGGTTGCCGCCACTTCGTAGCGGTTGAGGTCGCGCGCGTGAAAGCGATCTCGCTGCTCGATCTGCGGAATCACCCGGTAGCTTTCCCCACCGAGGCTGAAGTGGTCGATGTAGCCTCCGCTGAGCAGGTCGGCCAGGGCACTGCCCACATCGCTCATAGCCAATCCGTCCTGCGCAGCCAGGGCCCGATTGACCCGGATCTGGTATTCGGGGTTGTCAAACTTCAGCGAATTTTCAACGAAGGCGAACAGACCGCTTTTGACCGCAGCCGCCTTGAGGCGTTCCGAAGCCCGATAAAGGTGGGCATAGGAACCAGTCGAGGTCACCACAAATTCGACCGGGGCGCCGCCCCCGGTTCCCGGGAGGGCCGGCGGCAACCCCGCAAATCCGCGGATCCCCGCCATCTGGTTCAAGGCTCCCTGCAGGTGTACCTGGATTTGGGCAGCCGAATGGTTGCGATCATCCCAAGGAGTGAGCGTGACACCTGCGAAGAGACTATTGCCACCCCCAAAACCCGCCCCCATGAAACTGTGTTCTACATCCGGTGTCCGGGCAAAAGTGTGATTCAAAACGTTGAGGTAATCCGAAAGATAACCCACGGTCGCGGTCCGGCTCGCGCTGGCCTCGATGAAGACCACGCCCTGGTCTTCAGCAGGCGCGAGTTCATGCTTGGCACCGTGGTATAGCATCCACAGGCTGGAAAGTACCATGAGCCCGATCAGTGCCGTGACCCAACGTCGATCGAGCGCTGCTTTTAGGGTCCGGGCATAGAAACCTCGGACGGACTCGAACAGACGGTCCAGACGAACGGCCAGATAACCTTCCGTGCGGCTCTCCTTGAGCAGTCGGGAACACATCATGGGGGAAAGCGTGAGCGCCAAAAACCCGGAGATGAGCACCGCACCAGCCAGGGTGAAGGCAAATTCGCGGAATAGACTCCCCGTGATCCCAGTCTGGAACCCGATCGGGGCGTACACCGCAGCCAGGGTCAGGGTCATGCCGATGACGGGACCGGCAATCTCACGCCCGCCGAGGAGCGCAGCTTCAAGCGGTGCATGTCCCTCTTCGATGTGCCGGTGAATGTTCTCGACCACGACAATCGCATCATCCACGACAAGTCCGATGGCCAGGACCAGGGCCAACAGGGTGAGCAGGTTCAGGGTATAGCCCAGAACCCACATGACGAAAACCACCCCGATCAGTGACAACGGAATCGTGATGACGGGCACCAACACGGCCCGAACGGAACCCAAAAACAGGAAGATAATCAGGATGACGATGAGGGCCGCCTCGATCAGGGTCACGAGCACGTCATGAATGGAACTTCGGATGAACTGGCTGGCATCGAAGGCAACGGCGGCGTGAAGCGAAGGGGGGAGCTCCTTTTGGATATTCGGCATGAGTTGGCGGATGGTCTGAGCCACGCTCAGAGGATTGGCATTGGGCGCGGTATTGATGCCAATAGCGACGGCAGAACGGCCATCGAAAAGGAAACTCCCGTTGTAGTTCTCTGCGCCCAAGACCACTCGCCCGAGATCCCCGAGCCGAACCAGCGCATGTCCCTGGTGGGCCACCACCAAACGGCGGAACGCACGGGCGGAATGAAGCCCGGTCTCGGCATTGATGTTGATGGCGATGTGGTTAGACTTGGTCCGTCCAACCGCGGCGATATAGTTGTTGTTCATGATCGCCTGGACCACCGCCGCCGGCGTCAGGTGGTAGGCGGCCAGACGGTAGGGATTGAGCCAGATCCGCATGGCAAAGGGATATCCCATGATCCGGGCGGAAGCCACGCCGTTTACGGACTCGAGTTCGGGTTCCACCACCCGGGTCAGGTAATCGGCGATGGCCGGCATCGACATTTCGTGACTGTAGAAACTGAGGTACATGAGCGAAGTTCTTTCGCCAGTCGAGACCTGAATCACGGGGGACTGACTCGCCACCGGCAGGATGTTCCGGACCTGGTTCACGGCCGCAGTGATCTGGGTCAGCGCCTTGTTGGCGCTGTAGTTGAGATGCATGTGGACGGTAATCGAACTCGAGCCCTCACTGCTCGAGGAGGTCATGTAGGCAATGCCCTGGGTCGCCGCAATGGCGCGCTCCAAGGGAGTCGTGACAAAGCCCTGCATGAGCTGAGCACTGGCACCTGGGTAGGCGGTCGAGACACTCACCACCGCCGTTTTGGTTTTCGGATACTGGCGCAGTCCGATCTCGAAAATCGACCGGAATCCCAGAAAAAAGATCAAAAGCGCCAGAACGGAAGACAGGACGGGTCGTTTGACGAAGTAATCGGTGAACTTCATGGACGGGATCCGGGTTGCGGCACCACCCGGATCTGGTTATTGATCCGGATCTGGTTCCCCTTGTGGAGCTTCGTCTGACCTTGCGTCACAACTTCCATGCCCGGAGCAAGACCGTGGGTAATGGCCACCCATTCCCCATGCGAGAGCCCCGGTTTGACGAAAAGCTGCCGGACCGTCGGCAAGAGGTTCTTGGAGAATTTCTTTCCGGCCGGAGGCGGATCCACCACCCAGACCGTATCTCCATAGAGGCTGTAGCTGACCGCGATCCGTGGAATGGCGGTCACCCGGACCCGGTGGCGGCTGCGGACCATGAGGCGTCCAAACATCCCGGGCTTGAGCCATTCGTGGGTGTTTTTAAAACGGGCCAGGACATGGATCAGGCGGGTTGTCGAGTTGACGGTCGGATTAATCACGGCGACCTGCCCATAAAAAAACCGTCCTGGATAGGCCGGAAGGGAAAGCCGCACCACCTGTCCCGGATAAAGCCGGTCGATGTCCTGCTCCGGCAGGTGAAAGGAGACGTAAAGCGGTGCCACGCGGGTGAGCGTCGTGATCGCGGTACCGGCGGTCAGATATTGGCCCAGGTTGACAAGACGGATGCCGAGACGACCGCTGAAGGGCGCCACCACCTGCATGTTGGCAATCACGGCCTTCTCCGAAGCCGCATCGGCCTGGGCACTGAGGTAGGCCGCCCGTGCCGTGTCATAGCTGGAGCGAGCCGTGAGGTTTCCGCGGAGAAGCGTTTTCTGACGCTGATACTGAAGCTGGTCCAATAACACGGTGGCCTCAAGTGAATGCAGGGTCGCCTGCTCCTGGGCGTCATTGAGCCCGAGGAGTCTTGTCCCCCGCCGCACAAACTGGCCCGAATGGAAAAAGATCCCCGTGACCTGACCGGAGAGGTCCGGCGAGAGCGCCACAGTCTGGACCGCCTGGACACTCCCGACTGTCCGGATCACCCGCCACCACCGGAAGCTTCTGACGTCTGAGGTCGCCACCACGACGGGTGGCGGAACATAGTGACGAAAGTAGGCTCGGATTGCGTGCTCGCGATAGAGGTTGAATCCCCAGAGCCCGCCGAAGACGATGATGGCACCCGTCAAAACGATCCAGTACCGATTCTTCAAGAGTTTCATGTTCTTCCTCATTAATCGCTTTTGCATTGAGGGGTTTGATGAAGATGTTATACTTAACTATAACACTAATATAATGCTCATGTCAATCTGCTTTTCGAACGCCTGGCCTACTGGATCGGTCAAGGATCTTCCCTCGGTTTCTCTGAATATGGTCACCGGCCTTTCGAGCTTTTGATGAAATTTTCTTCCTGAAGTTCATGAAGCCTTGATCTCGGGGAAAAAATCTGGATTTTCCCTCTCCGATGCTGACCTTGGATCACCCGCTCAACTACTGCAGCTTGAACCTGTAGGGGCGTAGCCATGGCAGTGCTACGGATCCGTTGCGGCCGATACGTTTGGAGCACATCTCTCGGTTCCTACTTCGCGCGCTCGAGCGACGTGCTGGTCGCGGTGCGCACTCCTCGATCATGCGGTTGTCGTGATCCGGATTCAAAAACTGCTTGACAAAGCGATCGAGTCATCACGGTCCCGTCTTTGCCTCAGCATATAACCCCGCCCTGATCCCGATCTTGTTTCTTTCAACTCATGAAAGTGACGGAGGTGAGGAGGCTTCCCGTGAGGCTGGCATGATCATGAATATTCTGCGTCCAAACCGACTCAAGCCCATCAGGACCGGATCCACACGCCGATGCCCCTGCGGAAGGGACGAGACCCTGAGCACAGAAGCAGGAATGGATGGTTAGCAAAAAAATATAGTTCTAAAGAATAGATGACTGACCTCCGAAAACCCGTTCAACATCACCTGCCTCTCTTGCAGCTATCTGGCGTGTCAAAAATCAATAAAAAAAATGTCAGCGAACTTACACCGGATTGTAACTATAGGTGTAGTACAAAGGCGTCACGCAATGGCTAACAAGGAGTTGCTCGAAATCTACAAGGTCCCCCAAGTATGTAGCTTTGAAACAACGAACTTATATTCGAGGTGTTAACAAGATGTACCGGAATCAATCATTAAAGCCTTTGCTCGTGGCGATTGCATCCGCCGGAATGGTGAATATTGCAATCGTTGTGACAGCCCATGCAGGCATTACAACGCCCACAACTTCAGTCGCCATTCGTGCACCTATTGAGCAACCCGCTAATGGATCGACAGTAAAGGCACCGGATAAAGCACCAACCCGAAAAAAGGTGAAAAAAAGCCAAACTCCTTCTGTAGCCAATCGAGCGCCAATATTCATCGGCTCGGTATCGGCTGTATTGGCTTTGAATACCCTCAATAAAGTCCCGACCAAAAGACAAGTCTTCAACTCCACCCAATCTGTCAAAGTGATCGGTCGGAAAGAAATAGAAACCGCAGGACCCGCCGGAGGCGCGAGCCAGGTGTTAGCGATCGCCCCCGGAGTAAATACCGAAACGGACTCAGGCGCTGGAGCTTCAAGAGGAAGCATCAGCATCAATGGAATGAAGACAGGCTGGAGCAATATCGCCGGAAACTCGAACGATGGTACCGTCATGGTGACTTTTGACGGCGTCCCCATGATCGATCCCGCCTACGGAGTCTGGGGATCGCCTGAAGTGCCGCAAATGTCCCTGATCAAGGGAATTGCCGTCACCTATGGCCCGGGGTACCCGATCAACCGCTGGTACAACAATATCGGGGGTGCTATTAATTTTATTCCGCTCCAACCTTCGGCGAGGGCAGGAGCGAGCATCGGCGGATTTTTTGGCAGCTTCAATACGCGTGGTGTCCATTTCAACGTCAACAGCGGCAATCTCGATGGCTGGTCCGCCATTCTTGCGGGAGGCGTGACGAGCTCCAATAATTATTTGACCGGTTACGGGTTCGACAATCCCAGCAACAACTATGCCTATTTCGCCAAGGTCATAAAACACTTCCATGGGGGGCACATCAGCTTTGGTGCCTATGTTGCCCGCGGCGTTGCGTATCGTCCGCTCGGTATACCCGTCACGCCCAACCCCCAAGTGACCGTAAACGGCTATAACGCCAATGGCGTCCAAAATCCAGGGCCCATCTATAGCCAAGCCACCACCGGCTTTTATACGACGCTGCCCTACTCGGTGTACTGGAAAGAAGCCTTTAACACCAGCTATCTGCTGTACACCAAGTTTTATGAGCATCTCTCACGCCACTTGACCGTGCATAACTTGTTGTTCTATCGAAATGGGAACCGCAAACATTTGCATTATGACAACTACGGTTTTAATGCGGGTGTACTTGATCAATATTACCTGGCGAAAAGCAATACCTATGGGGACAAACTTTATCTCACAGCGCATTTACCGTGGAACACGGTCTCCTTTGGCGGTTACTTCGTCAACAACAAATACAGTTCACTCCTAGACTTTTATAACCCGGAACAGATCGCCACCTACAGCTCACTCAGCCCGAATGCGGGCAATAACGTCATCATCAACGGAGTGCCGGTATATAACAGTTTTTCTCTCCCGAATGCGTTTCACAGTTCCTACCTGTATATGACCGATTTGGCCGCGTTCATTCAGGATGACATCCAGCCACTCCCGAACCTCCGCATTACGCCCGGATTGCGGGTGGTAACCTTTCAAACGAACTTCGTGAACAACGCAGCCGCTCAATTCCCCGTTAATGTGGCCGACCTCATCGGTCATAACGGAGATTATCAGCCGAACTCGTCCACGAACTTCACGGATGTGGAGCCATCCATCGGGGCCAACTGGAAGATCGTTCCTGATGTCGCGATCTATGCCAACTACTCCACAGCCTATAAAGCTCCATCCGGAGCGACGGGGACCTACGCGCATCTACTGGTATCGACCCTCAAGCCCCAATCCTCTTCACAGTATCAGTTCGGCGTCAAAGCCTACATCCCCCATGATGCCCTTCTCAACCGGGCCTCATTGGGTGCTAATTACTATCACCTGGATGATACCAATGAGATTATCCCGATTCCGGTGGTCAGCCATCTTTACAGTGAGTTTGCCTCAGGCTCATCGACCTTCAGCGGCGTTAATCTGTATTTTGAGGACAACCCACTGTATAACTTGCACGTCTTCACGAATCTGAGTTTTGAGAGAGCCGTGTATTCGAATTATGTGAACCCCCATGGGGTGTCCTATGATGGACTGCCTATCTCGAATGTCCCGGCCAGAACGGCGAACGTGGGTGCCGACTATGAGTATTACCATGCCGGAATAGTTTACGAACCGAGTCTTTGGTGGCAGTACACTGGTCAGCAAAACATTTACAATAACAATATCGGGGCACCATCAACCCAGAAGCTGCCCGCCTTTGGTATCTGGAATGTGGGGCTCAACATTAATGTTGGACACCAGTATCTGTTTGCGGTGTTGCATCGGGTCACGATCAAGCTGGATATACTGAACTTGCTGAATAAGCAGTACAACAGCTATGAGTACATCACGAGTGGCGGTTATTACAACGTGCCGGGCCAGCTCTTGGCCGAACCTGGCATGCCTCGAGCGTTTTATATCAACCTCGATTGGCATTGGTAAAGTCCACCATCCTGGTGTAAATCCTTTTGCTTGAACTGGAGTGAGGAAATGAGATTACCGAACAAAACCGGTCTGACCTTTCCCTCCGATCAGTTCCGATCGCGCACTCTTCAAGTCAGGTTGGCACTCGACCTCAAATCCTGAGCTGGTGGCTGGGGGGTCCGGCCTGCCGGTCCTCCCAGCTGCAGCACTCTCGAATCGTCCTGCCGGTGCGGCGGCTCCGACGAGCACGCTCTGCGGCCTGATCTCGGTAATCGACGTACCAGGTAGAGAATCCGGCGCGAGATTTTAGCCAGGGTCGCGAACCGGTGTTCGTTCAGGCAGTCGTCGTGGAACTTCCCGCTGAAACTCTCCACCTGAACGTTCTGCCTCAGCTGGCCGCCGCGAATCGTCCAGAAACGCCCGGGGGGCTGGCTCCTGTACCCCACGCAAACCTGGGATCGACCCCGGTATCCACGGTTTTCTTGGTGAAGCCATTGACTATCGCCGGGCACATTGCGGGATAACAAATCATGACCAGAAAGCTCCCGAGCATACCCGCACGTCCGTTCATTTCCAACTCACCGGGCGTCGCCAGAAACGCAAAGGCGATGCCGTCAAGGTATGCTAGGGGTAGCATTGCCGGTTAATCGGATCCTTTGTGCCCTCCCCATCTCGACCCCTCCTCGTCACCACGGCCCTTCCTTACGCCAATGGTCCGCTTCACCTCGGCCATCTCCTCGAAACGATCCAGGCCGACATCTGGGTTCGGCACCTGCGCCTATGCGAACGCACCGTTGTTTTCGTCTGTGCCGACGATGCGCATGGAACGCCGATCATGCTCAGGGCCGCCCAGGACCAGATCCCCCCGGAACAGTTGATTGCATCGGTCCAAGCGGATCATCTGGCCGATTTCAGCCGCTTCGGTATCGCTTTCGATCATTATCATACGACCCATTCGCCCGAAAACCAGGCACTGGTCCTGCGATTTTACGAGGCCCTCAAGAAGGGGCATCATCTGGTCACTCGTCGCATCCGCCAGATGTACGACCCAGAAGCGGGACTGTTTCTTCCGGACCGCTATATCCGGGGTACGTGTCCCCGTTGCGGCGCTTTGGATCAGTATGGTGACAACTGCGAGGTCTGTGGGGCGAGCTATTCGCCCGGCGAGCTGATTTCACCCCGATCGAGCCTGTCCGGGAAAACGCCGGAAATGCGCGAGACCGAACATGTGTTTGTCCGGCTCGAGGGTTTCCGTGACCGGCTCCGGCGTTTCGTCCATGAGCAGGCCGATCTCGACCGCGGGGTTGCGAAAAAGCTGGACGAATGGTTGGGTGGGGAACTCCGGGACTGGGACATCACCCGGGATCAACCGTATTTTGGTTTCCCCATCCCGGACCGGACGGGACAGTTCTTCTACGTCTGGCTGGATGCTCCGATCGGCTACCTGGCCAGCTTCAGAGCCTGGACCCAGACGCATCCCGGTACGGATTTCGATGAATCTCTGAAAGCAGGTTCCCCAACCGAGCTATATCACTTCCTGGGCAAGGACATCATTTATTTTCATGGGCTCTTCTGGCCGGCCCTCCTCTCCGCTGTCGGCTTCCGACTGCCCAGCGGCCTTTTCGTCCACGGCTTTCTCACCGTGAACGGGCAGAAAATGTCGAAGTCCCGGGGGACATTTCTCACCGCCCGCGATTTCGCGGAGAGTCATCCCCCCGAAGCCCTGCGTTACTACTTCGCGACCAAGCTCGGATCTGGCATCGAGGATCTCGACCTCGACCTTGGCGACCTCCAGCAACGCTATAACGCCGACCTCGTCGGCAAGTTCGTCAACCTGGCGGCCCGGTCCTCTCCTTTTTTGGACTCGGGTACGGGCCCGCAGCTCTCCTCCTCTCTGCCGGATCCCGATCTCTATGACCGGTTCCGGAAATCAGCGGGAGCGATCAGCGCCGCCTACGAGGCGCGCGAGTTCAGCCGTGCACTCCGCACGATCATGGATCTTGCCGACCAGGCCAATCAGTACTTCACCGCTTGCGCTCCCTGGTCCAACCGGCGGGAAAACTCGGAACGGGCCCGGGAGATCGCCACCGAGACACTCAACCTGTTCCGGTTGCTCACGGGCTATCTGAAACCGGTTCTTCCGGAACTCACCGGCCGCATCGAGACCTGGCTCGGTGTCACCACCGCACGCTGGGGTGACTTGGATCAACCGCTCCTCGGTCGATCCCTCCCGCCCTACACCCCACTGCTCACTCGCTTGGCCGTTCCCCCCGCCACCGCATTGTCCCGACCCCTTTCCTTGGACCTTAATCCCACTCCTGCCGCAGGCTCTCCCATGAACCAGACTCCTGATCCCGCTCCCACGATTGACATTCACCAGTTCAACCAGGTGAACCTCAAGGTCGCCCGGATCCTTTCCGCTGAAAAGGTCGAGGGGTCGGACAAGCTGTTGCGGCTTCGGATCTCGCTCGGCGATGAGGAAAGGACCGTCTTTGCCGGAATCCAGACGGCTTATACCCCGGAAAATCTGGTGGGTCGGCTCACGGTCGTGGTCGCCAACCTGGCGCCCCGCAAGATGCGTTTTGGAATCTCCGAGGCCATGGTCCTCGCGGCCAGCGACGGGGCATCCGGTCCCTTTCTTCTGAGTCCGGACAGCGGTGCCGCGCCCGGAATGGTCGTGCGCTGAAGCCCCCATGGATCCGGGGCATCTCGACGACGTGCTGCCCCAGTGGCAATGCCAGCAGTGCGGCTATCCGGGTTGCCGACCCTACGCGGAGGCGCTCGTCCGCGGCGAGACAACGATCGACCGCTGTCGCCCGGGCGGCACGGCCACATTTTTGGCGCTGGCCGATCGCTTGGGCCTGGATCCCGCCGGATTCACGCCGCCCGTTCCGGACTCGCCGAAACGGGCCCGCATCGACCCCCGCTATTGCATCGGCTGTACCCGTTGTCTCCCGGCCTGTCCCGTCGATGCCATTACCGGGGCCCGACACTTCCTTCACGAGGTCCTGTTCAGTGAGTGCACAGGCTGTGGTCTGTGCGTGGCTTTCTGTCCGACCGACTGCATCCACCTCGTGGAGCTCCCGGAAAATCCTACCCCCCAATCCCCCGACGGGCCACGACCGGATCTGGACGTGGGTCTTGAGCGCCACCGGGCAGCCTGGCTCAAGTACCGCCATGAACGCCACCGGGTCCGATTTGGTCCCCCACCCCCCGCCGACCCGGAATCCGGCTCCCGCGAGGTCCTGCTTTCCGAAATCCGTATGATGGTCGCGGAACGACGGGCCCGGCATGCAGCCCGCCACCAGGAGAAACCTAGAGATCCCAAATCGTGAAGGGTCGGCCTCAGTCCGGAACCCGGGGCCCGTGGTCAAGTCGGGAGGTCGATACTCTCTTCCGGCGTTTTGCCAGGACTCATCCCAAGCCGACCACCGAACTCCACTATGCTTCCCCCTTCGAACTCCTGGTCGCCGTCCTGCTCTCGGCACAGACGACCGACCAGGCGGTGAACCGGGTCACCGCCTCCCTGTTCCCGGTCGCGTCAGATCCCGCCGCCCTCATTGCCTTGGGCCCTGATTCCCTGGCCGGTCACCTGCACGGGCTTGGCCTTTTTCGAACGAAAACCCGTCACCTGCTCGCCACCTCGAAACTTTTGCTGGAACGATTTGGCGGGGAAGTCCCCCAAACCCGCGCCGAACTCATGCAGTTGCCCGGCATCGGCCGCAAATGCGCCAATGTCATCCTGAACAACCTTTTTGATTCGGAAACGATTGCGGTGGATACCCACGTGTTCCGAGTGGCCAACCGGACCGGCCTCGCGCCGGGGAAAACCCCCCGTGCGGTCGAGGCACTACTTGAGAAGCGTGTGCCCGAGCGTTATCGGACTCGCGCCCATCACTGGCTCGTTCTGCACGGTCGCTATGTATGCCAGGCGCGCAAACCCCGCTGCCCTGACTGCCGGATCCGCGATCTCTGCCGCTTCAAAACCAAAACCCCGCCGACCCGCTCTAGTCGCCGATGATCCGGAGTGACAGGTCGATGGCCCGAACGTGCTTGGTCAAGGCACCGACCGAAATGAAATCGACTCCACAGTTGGCCACCGCACGGACGGTGTCGAGATCCATTCCGCCCGAAGCCTCGAGCCGGGCTCTCCCTGCGCTAAGACGGACGGCCTCGCGGATGTCATCCAAGGAAAAGTTATCGAGCAGGATCCAGGGCGCTCCCCAGGCGATGGCATCCCCAAGCTCGGCCAGCGTTTCGACCTCGAGGATGACCGGGATCCCGGAACGCTTGTGGGCCCTCTCCAGGGCAGCCGGGATACCCCCCACGCTGGCCAGATGGTTTTCCTTGATGAGGATGGCATCGTAGAGTCCGAAACGGTGGTTGGTGGCTCCCCCGATCCGCGTGGCGTATTTCTGGGCCGCCCGCAGGCCGGGCAGGGTCTTCCGGGTGTCGAGAATCCGGCACGAGGTTCCCGCCACGGCCTGCACATAGCGCCGGGTGATCGTCGCCGTCCCCGAAAGCAGTTGCAGAAAGTTGAGGGCGGTCCGCTCGCCGCCGAGAATCGAACGCGCCCGGCCCTCGATCTCGGCCACCAGCGTTCCCGCCTCCACCGGGTCGCCTTCCCGGATCCGCCATTCGATTCGGAGGCTCCGGTCAAGCAGGTGGAAGCTCGCCTCGAACCAGGGAATCCCCGCGATCACGGCGCTTTCCCTGAGCCAGAGCGTGGCCCGAACGTTTTGCTCGGCCGGTACCAGGGTTTCGGCAGTCACATCCCCGGAACCGAGATCCTCCTCCAGCGCGCGGCGGACGCTGACCTCGAGATCCGCGGGCACGGGTGGGGCCGGAAAGGGAACGTCGGAAGCAGGTTGCTGGGGAGCTCGCATACACTGATTTTACGCAAGCTCCAGGAGGACTGTCCAAGATCAACCAGCCCAAGTATCGGTTCCCGGTGTCTCTCGTCCGCTGGAGCAAGACATCTCTCCGCTTGACAAATCTCGGGGGGGGGGGGGGGAGCGTTCAGAAAGGACTTGAGGCCGCTTCCTCAAGATGAGAAATGCCACTGGACCAAAAGGAGGCCTGTCATGAAAAAGCATGTGATTTTCTCTCTGATCCCCCTCTTCGGGCTGATCCTGGCCGTCTGGCCGTAGGCTCGGCCCGGGCGGCCGACAACGTCGCCATGGATATTTGCACGAGCTGTACGAATGCAGCCCAGTTTGAGGATTACGCCATGGGCCATATTCCTTCCGGAGCCTATTTCTGGACTTCGGCGGGGGAGCGGATGCAGGTCGGGTTTTTCATCTTCAATCCGGACCAGTCCCTGGCCGCAATCATTGCTGCCCACGGTCCTTGTCTGGCGACGGTCGATGGGGGGCTCTGTACCTGGCACCTCATGTGGGACGACCTGACGGGGACAACGACCGAGGAGCAGAGCACCTTCTCGGAGCTGGCCCCCTCGATGACGATCGACATTCCCTCGAGCG
>JAJYFY010000106.1 GCA_021785265.1 Pseudomonadota bacterium | reverse complement strand
ACAACCCGGATGGAATCGAGATCCACGAAAACCTGGATGCCCAAGGCAAGCCGGTGGATGGCGTGCCCTTCCATCCCTACTACACGGTGAAAGACCTCTTCGGCGTAGGGGTTTTCCTGGTCATCTTCGCGCTCATCGCGTTTTACGCGCCGACCCTGCACGGCTTTTTCATCGAACGCAACAACTTCAAGCCGGCCAATTTCCTGCAGACGCCACCGGATATCCGGCCGCTCTGGTATTTCACGCCCTACTACGCTGTACTCCGTTCCTTCCCCAACAAGGAATTCGGGGTGAGTGCCTTCGCGCTTGCGGTCATTCTCCTGTTTCTCATGCCCTGGATCGACCGTCATCCCATCAAGTCCTTCCGCTACCGGGCACCGATGTACCGGATCCTCCTGGGCGTTTTCGCGGCCACTTTCCTTTTTCTGGGCTACATCGGCATACAACCGGCGACCCTGTTCTGGCAGAAACTGGGCCTTCGGATCGCGGAGCTCTATTTCCTCTTTTTCGTCACGGCCTGGCTGTATGCGCGCCGGCCCAGCCGACGAGCCCTCATCACGACCTTCCTCGTGACCCTGGCCGGGGTGCTCTTGATTGACTGGCGATTCTACCTGGCCTCGATCGCTCCCCTCATCTGGCGAACCCTCGTCATTCCAGTGGCTTATCTCATCCTGTTTTATCTGGTCCCCCTGATCTGGCCGGATGGTCTGAGGGATCGTGCCGTACCTCAACGGGTGACCTTCCGATGAAACGCAAGACATGGCAGAGCCGGGCCGCTGCCGGCGCGTTCCTGGCGTTCCTCCTCTACCCGGCCACGGGGCACGCCATTCAGCTATCGGGCTACCCGCTCATGACGGCCCCGGTGAACCTCAACAACCGGGCCTCCCTCCAGCGGGGTGCCCGGACGTTCGTCAACTACTGCATGGGTTGCCACACGCTTCAATATGTGCGATGGAGCCGCATCGGACGTGATCTGCGCCTGAACAAGCGGGCGCTCCGGGAACTCATGTTCCTGCAGACCAAACCCACCCAGATGATGCTCAACGCCATGCCGGCACAGGAAGCGAACCGGTGGTTCGGGGCCGCCCCCCCGGATCTCTCCGTGATGGTGGACCAGAAGGGGGTGAACTGGGTCTACACCTACCTCCAGAGCTTCTACCTCGACCCCACCCGTCCGACCGGGGTGAACAATGCCGCGTTCTACCGGGTGGCCATGCCGGATCCCTTCTGGCAGGTCCAGGGTTTGCAGAAAATCGTCTACCGCAAGGTCAGTGAGAACGGGGGGACGATCAACCGCTTCGTCCGCTTCGATCAGGTCACCCCGGGGACCCGCTCCCCCGTGGCCTTCCGGAGCATGGTGGGCAACCTGACCAACTTCCTTTACTACGTGGGTCATCCCGACGAGCTCAAGCGGATTCACCTCGGGATCTGGGTCATCGCCTTCCTGGTGGTCTTCACGATTTTCGCCTATGTCCTCAAGCGCGAATACTGGAAAGATGTCCACCGCAAGCATCCCCATGAAAAATGAGAAGGATGGAGTACGGTCACTGACTGCGCGTCCACGCCGGATGCCGGTCTGCCGTTAGTCGGATGAAACTTTACTCGGATCCGATGGGTGTCGACAGCCATCGGGTCCGCATCGTGATCGCCGAGAAGTCGGTTGAAACCTCCGTCGTGGACCTGGGAGCCGGAGGGCCGCTTCCGGCCGAACTCCTGCCTGTCAATCCCTACCAGCTGATTCCCATGATGTGCGATCGGGACGTCATGATCTATCCGGGCCGGATCATCCTCGAGTATCTGGACGAGCGCTTCCCCCACCCCCCCCTCCTGCCGCCCGACCCCATCGCGCGAGCCCGGATGCGGTTGGCCCTCTACCGCATCGAGCGCGACTGGTATTCGCTCATTCCGGATCTCGAGAACCGGGCCCGGGGCAAGACCGACAAGTGTCGGGCCCAGCTGAGGGAAAGCCTGGCCGGCAGTCGCGAGGTCTTCGCCGAGAAACCTTTTTTCCTGAGCGACGAACTCACGCTGGTCGACATCAGTCTGGCCCCGATCCTCTGGCGCCTCGAGTCCTGGGAGATTCCACTCACTTCGCTACCGGCACCGCTCGTGGATTACGCAGATCGGCTGTTTCGTCGTCCGGCCTTCCGGACGAGCCTGAGTACGCAGGAACGGCGGATCCGATCCTTGCCGACTCCATGATTCCCTACCGGTCCTATCTCCTCCGGGCCTTCCACCAGTGGATCGTGGACAACGACCTCACCCCGCACCTCGTCCTTGCGGTGGGGGTCGAAGGCACCCGGATCCCGCCCCTGCCGGCCCCCGAGGGCCGAGTCATCCTCAACCTGTCCCCGGCAGCCACCCGCACGCTCGCCCTCGGCCCAGACGGGATCGAAGCCGAGATGCGTTTTGACGGCAATCCTTTTTCAGTCCGGATT
The DNA here is from genome assembly GCA_021785265.1 of Pseudomonadota bacterium. Taxonomy (GTDB): domain Bacteria; phylum Pseudomonadota; class Gammaproteobacteria; order JAKAQQ01; family JAKAQQ01; genus JAJZIH01. Next base: position 1,627 of record JAJYFY010000106.1, on the reverse strand, counting down.
CCGCTCGCCGCCTGTCTCGGCATTTTCGCCGCGGAAAATGGCGTCGGGATGTGGTTTCCCGACGAGCCCGCGCTTCCGGCCGGGGGACCGCCGACATCTCCGCCCAAGGATCACTCGCCCACGGGCCGGCCGACCCTCCGGATCGTCAAGTAGCCCCGCAAAGGAATCCCGGTTCCGGCAAAAAAAGGTTTGTCGTCCGTCTCGGGAAGGAACGCCTCCCCAGGCGATGCCTTGTCCCCTTCCCGTCGATGCACTCTGTCCGCTCACTCATGGCCCCTACCTCCCGGTAAACCCACGCTCACCGTTTCAGACGAACTCTGCACGCGTCCCTTAATTTGTGAATCCCACCGGTTTTTCCTGCGTTTATTCAGCGTAGCACTTCCATACGCCCCTTACACTACAAACACAGGCCCCGACTTGTTTTCCCGTATCCGAGCAAGGAGAACCTCCTGCAGCTTGGCCTTGCATCTGGAGGAAGCTCATCCCGGAGCGCTTGGTCAGCCGGGGCGGCCCGAGAATGTAAACCGAGGGAAATCAGGATAAGAAAGCAGCAAAACCAGAATGAAATTGGATCTGGAAAATGCATTTCCACTGCGCTCATCAGGAAATTCAGAAATCTGCTTTCGTCTGTCTCCATCATCAACCACATGCTGAATGGTTCAGCGCATCCTTAGCTGTCCGATCTTGGCGAATCGCCCTTCGCGATCTCCGGTGGGATCGGCGGTGGTCTGACCCTTGCCAAAGTCTCCCAAGCCACCTTGGCCTTGAATTGCGAGGTGTGGTTACGGAGTATTTTGCTCATGGTATTCCGCTCCTTGTCTCAATTACTGTAGAGGCGGATGTCCACTTAATCCAGTGTCCAAGAATTGGAGTCCATCTCTGTCGGCGCCACTCTGCATACACTGTGGCGCGTGGCTCGACCAACTGTCCGAAAGATGTAGCAGACTTCGGACATGACGAATTTGGCGCAAGGCACCGACCTCCGTTCCCGGCTGCTCGCCCGGATCGCGTCCAGCCCGGACGAGATCTGGACGCCAGCCGACTTCCACGATCTCGGCCTCGCCACCGCGTCCCCGCCCGCATGAGGTTCTGGCGATGCGCGGCTGAAGCCGATCAAGCTCGGCAACCAGGAGATCCAATTCATGTTCGCCGCACCCAGCCGCCTCTATTGGACCGACCGGCCCGCCATGCGGGTCGTCCGGGCACTGCACTGGATGCAGGACATGCTGGCTCAGGATCGCGAGCGTCAGCGTGTCCAGACCGCGTTGCGACGCTTGCTCGCGGACCCTCAGCCTCGGCAAGCGATCCACGATGATCTCCGTGCAGGCCTCTCCGCCCTGCCGATCTGGATGCAGGAGTTCGTTCGTGGGCTGCTCGCCCCCGCCGACGTCGCCGAGGTGTAGTCATGGCCACCGCAACCTTCAAACCGGTCATCGCAGCACCGCCGCGCGACCGGCTAGACACTATAGCTTGACCTTCAGTTCTGCACGTCAGGCCATAGTGTCTAGATAGGGTGGATTCAACTCTGAAGTGCAACTTCACTGACGGGCCAAGGGGGCAAGCTGCGGTCGCATCGTGGCTTTCCCGACTGGCCAGTCGAAGGAGCACCGATGAGACACTACACGCA
>JAJYFY010000037.1 GCA_021785265.1 Pseudomonadota bacterium | reverse complement strand
GGATCCGCCCGAGCAGGCGAGCCCAGGCCTGTTTCGCCTGGCGCCGGACGCGCTTGAGGCTCCAGGTCCGCGCTCCGGCCTTGAGGTTGGCCAGGGCCCCCTTGATGCTGACGTAGGAAATCGCGACCTGGACCTTGACGGACCGCCTGTTGGCCGGGAAGCTGACCCAGCCGCCCGAACCCACTCCAGAGACGCTGCGCGCGCCGGGATGGACCCGGTTATTCGACCAGGTGCCACTGTGGTGGAGGGGACGGTTGAAACGGGCCACGAAATAGACCGTGAAGCGGTCCGGCATGCCGCAGAAACCGCCGCTCGTCGCGGATCCGGCCACTTCCCGCCGGTTCATGACCTGGAAACGGGCAGCGCTCACCCCCGCCTGGTCCGAGGAGACTTTGAAAAGAAGGTGCTGGCTTGTGCCTGCGGGAAAGGTGAAACGGCCGAGCCCGGTGCGACGGGTGACCGTGATCTCGGCCCGGATCGCAGGCCGCCCGAGGCTCACCGCGTACCAGCCGGGATGGGCCACTTCGGTCGTATGCGAAAAGACCGCGGACTGGGACCAGGGTTTGACGACGGCTCCGCTGTTCGGGAGGATGTCGAAGTCGCCCATCACCGAGCAGCCCGGCCCGCTCAGGTGAGTCAATCCGAAACCCAGAATGCGGTGGTCTGGATAGTTGTATCCGCCACCCGCCGGTTCCGAGGGCGTGTCCGGGCTCCACTGGATCATGCCGAAGGGTCGGCTGGCCCCGGGATAGGTGTCGATCGCTCCACCCTGAGGGGTTCCCGACGTGCCGACGAAGGGATCGACGAGCTGCCAAGCGGTCAGTCCGGCTGTGCGGTGGGCGTCTGCCCAGGCGGCCGGGGTCGTGCCGTGGGTTAGCACGAAGATCAGTACGGCACAGGCGAGCAGGGGGAGTCCACGGATCAGGGAACAGGCGGGGCGAGTGCAGTTTGGCATGGCGAACCCTCGAGAAAGCGGATCAGGGCAGGTGACGGCCCGACTCCCCAGGGCTCCCGTCACGGCACAACACCCGCCTCCTCCGGGATAGCGGAAAGTCTAACGCCAAAGATGAGGACTTGGGGTTTTCTGGTAGGCGGTCGCCCGGGTCTGAAAAAATCACGGGTCCGGGGTATCTTGTGGGGGTCCCACCTGCCGGATCCCCCGTGGCGCATCCCTCCCGCCAGCCCAGCCGTGCCGTCGTGATCAGTGACCGTCAGGCCATGATCTTCATTACCATCATCTTTTTCATGTGGGGTTTCATCACGAGTCTCAACGACATCCTGATCCCCCACCTCAAATCCCTTTTCAACCTCGACTACGTCGGCATCATGCTCGTCCAGTTCACCTTCTTCGGGGCCTATTTCGTGATGTCTCTGCCCTCGAGCTGGATCGTGGGCAGACTGGGTTATCCCGCGAGCATGGGTCTGGGGCTTGCGCTTTCCGCCCTGGGGGCCGTGCTCTTCGAGCCGGCTGCCCTCTGGGTCTCCTATCCCTTTTTTCTCGCGGCACTGTTCATCCTGGCGAGCGGCATCACGCTGCTCCAGGTGGCGGCCAACCCCTATGTCACCCTCCTCGGTCCACCCGCCGGCGGGGCGAGTCGCCTCAACCTGGCCCAGGCCTTGAACTCGCTCGGCACCACCCTGGGTCCGATCATCGGGGGGGCACTCATCCTGGCTGTCCCGACCGTCGCTCCGGCACTCCGCGCCCACTGGCCCGCAGTCCTCGAGCAGGCCTACCGTCTCAAGCAATCCGCGCTCGTCGAAGGGCCCTACCTGGGCTTGGGCTTGTTACTCGCGCTGATCGCGGGGGGCGTGTTCCTGCTCCGTCTCCCCGCTCTCTCCGAAGCCCGGAGCCCCCGTCTGCCCGTGGGTCTGCTCCGGGAGGCGTTCCGGGACCTGCCCCGCTACCGTCATCTCCTCTGGGGGATGGTGGGGATCTTCCTCTATGTCGGCGCGGAGGTCACGATCGGCAGTTTCATGATCAGCTACATCACGCATCGGCGCTACGGTGACATTCCGCTCAACCGGGCGGCAATCTTTGTCTCGCTGTACTGGATGGGCGCCATGATTGGACGTTTCATCGGTTCGGGCATCCTGCGTCGCCTGGACGCCGGTCGGCTGCTCGGGCTTTGTGCCATCGTCAATGCGCTTCTGGTTTCAGTCACCCTCATGGCCCACGGGGATCTTGCGGTCGTGAGCATCGTCGCGACCGGGCTTTTCAACTCGATCATGTTTCCGAACATCTTTGCCCTGGCGATCGCCGATCTCGGACCCCGGACCGCCGAAGCCTCCGGGCTGCTCGTCATGGCCATCGTGGGGGGCGCCGTGATCCCCCTGGCGCAGGGTTTTCTGGCAGATCGGATCGGCATCCATCACGCCTATCTCCTGCCGCTCGCCTGTTATCTCTATCTCGTCTATTACGGGTTTCGGGGTTCCCGCGTGACCGTCCTGGAATCGGCCCCGCCACTTCCCGCAGGGCTCCGCGGTGGCTAGGCTCGTCTCCTTTGGCGAGGCCTTGATCGATTTCGTCTCCGAACCCCAAGCCAACGGAGCCCCGCCGGCCTTCCGTCAGCATGCCGGAGGAGCGCCCGCCAACGTGGCGGTCGCCGTCTCCCGCCTGGGCGGTCAGGCGAGTTTCGTGGGAGGGCTTGCAAGCGACCCCTTTGGCGACTTTCTCCTGGAATCCCTGAACCGGGCCGGGGTCGGGACGGCGGGTGTGGTCCGCACGCCCTGCGCGAGAACGGCCCTGGCTTTCGTGTTCCTGGATGACGCCGGTGAGCGGAGTTTCCGTTTCTATCTGGACTCTCCGGCCCATCTGGCTTTCCGACCCGAGGATTTTCGGGAGACGGATTTCGGGCCCGACATTGTCTTCCACGCCGGATCCAACACCCTGACGGATCCCGCCAGTGCCATAACCACCCTCCACGCCCTCGATCAGGCCAGGCAGAAGGGATCGATGTTGAGCTTCGATCTCAACCTGCGGCTTCCGCTCTGGCCGGCGGGATGCGATCCCCGGGATCCCGTCTGGCAGGCGCTCCGGCGGGTGCATCTCGTCAAACTGTCCCGCGAGGAACTCGATTGGCTGGCGCAGGCTGAGGGCGGCGGGAGACTCGTGATCCAACGTCTCTTGGACGGGGAGGCCCGTCTCATCGTGGTGACGGATGGTCCCCGACCCCTCTCTTATTTCACGCATGAATATGAAGGTGAAATCCCGGCCTGGCCCGTTGTGGCGCGGGATAGCACTGCGGCCGGAGACGCCTTCTGGGGCGGCTTTCTCTGTGAGCTCGTCCGTCAGGAAAACCCCGGGACCGGCCGTGAGGTCTGGTTGTCCGAACGGGGGCGGCTCGAGCAGACGCTCCGCTTTGCCGCGGCCTCGGGTGCCCTCGCGGTGACCCGTCAAGGGGCGTTCGAGGCCATGCCGCACCGGAGGGAGGTCGAGGATTTTCTCGAGAAGCGTGCGTGAACACCTCTCCGGATTTCCGCTCTCCCATCTTCCTGCGTGACCACATCGCCCGGACACTTGCCTTCTACCGGCCGGTGGCCCGGGATCCTTCGGGCGGCTTTTTCCACTACTTCCGGGACGATGGCTCGGTTTACGACCCAAGTCACCGTCACCTCGTGAGCAGTACCCGTTTCGTGTTCAACTTCGCTCGGGCCTTCCGGGAATGGAAGGATCCCGAGGATCTCCGGCTGGCCCGCCATGGGCTCGACTTTCTCCACGCAGCCCATCGGGAGTCCGATGGGGCTTACGTCTGGACCCTCCGGGCGGGCCAGCCGGAGGACCGGACGCGCCATGCCTACGGTCACGCCTTCGTGCTCCTGGCCCATGCCGTGGCCCTCGAGGCCGGGATCGAAGAGGCCCGATCCGGTCTCCGGGAGGTCTGGGATCTGCTGGAGACCCGCTTTTACGATCCCCAATACGGGCTCTACCGCGACGAGGCCGATCCTGACTGGCACTTTTCGACCTACCGGGGACAGAATGCCAACATGCATCTTTGCGAGGCGATGATCGCGGCCTACACGGCAACCGGCGAGCAGCGCTTCCTGAACCGGGCAGCCCAACTGGCCCACCGCATGACGCGGGAGCAGGCCGCGCTCGGCGGCGGCCTCATCTGGGAACATTATGGTTCCGACTGGCAGATCGACTGGGAATACAACCGGGACCAGCCCCGGGACCTGTTCCGGCCCTGGGGTTTCCAGGTCGGGCACCAGATCGAGTGGGCCAAGCTGCTCTTGATCCTGGATCGCCTGGATCCGGCACCCTGGCGAAGGGCGCGGGCACGCGAGCTTTTCGACCGGGCGTGGGCACTCGGGTGGGATGAGGCCCGGGGAGGGCTTTACTATGGCATCCGGCCGGATGGGAGTGTGGCTGACGACGAGAAGTATTTCTGGGTGCAGGCGGAGGCCATCGCCGCCTCGGCGCATCTGGCCTGCGCCACCGGTGAGGAGTGTTACTGGCAATATTATGAGTCCCTCTGGAACTACGCCTGGTCGTTTTTCATCGATCACCGCTATGGAGCCTGGTACCGGATCCTCACGGCGGACAACCGGAAGATCAGTGACGAAAAAAGCCCAGCCGGGAAATGCGACTATCACACGATGGGGGCGTGTTACGAGGTTTTGGGACTGGTCGATCCGGGAGTGTTTGAGGGCGGATCAGCGATCGGATAGACTAGACGCGAGAGCCGGCCGGACTTCCATCTGCTCCTGTCCCTGCCGGGGATCCATCTCACGCGGAGGGTTTTGACATGGGCACTCTTGTGAAGAAGCGGTTGCCGACCGCCAGGCTCGGGTGGGGGGTCGTTTTCGGGTTGATGCTGCTCGTCGTGTCGTCGGCGGGGGCTCCGGCGCGTGCCGCCGCCCATGTCGGCACCCTCGTTCCAGCCTCGGTCATGGCCCGGCTCGCCGCGATCTCGCATCGGGGCCTCCTGGTCACGCTGCCACCCAACAACGTGCTCATGAATACCATCGCCGGGGGACTCGTGCATCCCAACCACCCGGAGATCGTTTACGTCGGGGCGGACTACTGTCCCTACTGCGCCGCCTTGCGCTGGCCTCTCATCCTGGCGCTCCTCCGTTTCGGGTCCCTTCACGGACTCGAGTACATGCGTTCGAGCTCGACGGATGTCTTCGCGGATACCGCAACCTTCAGCTTCTACCATGTCCACTACCAGAGTTCCCTGATCAACTTCAGCGGTTATGAAACCGCCACGCGGACCGGTCAACCCCTGGTGACCCCGCCGCATGCAGTCCGCTCGCTTTTCAATACCTACGATGCCCCGCCCTTTGCGGTGGACGCAGGAGCCATTCCCTTCCTCTACCTCAATGGCCACTACATCATTTCCGGCTCCCCGGTCTATCCCGCGATCCTCCACGGTGACAATTGGTCCGGTATCCTGGCGGCGCTGGGGCAACCTGCGAACCCGATCTTTCAAAAGATCATCCCCGAGGCGAACCTGCTCACGGCGGCTTTCTGCCAGGGGATGGCCCATCCGCCCCGCATGGTTTGTTCGAGCCCGGGGGTCATGATCGCCCGGCGCTTCCTGCCCAAGTCCTAAGTCGCCTCAGCGCAGGTACGACGCCCCGTTCAGGTCAACCACGCTGCCTGTGGCGTACTCGGCGTCTTCTCCCGCGAGGTAGAGGGCGAGTGCGGCCACCTCCTCGGGGCGGGCGGCGCGGCCGAGCGGGCTTTGGGCGAGGATGGAGGGTCCACGGGGACCTTCGAGATGGGGTTTGGCCATGTCCGTTCCGACCCAACCGGGGGCGATCGCCATGACGGCAATGTGGTGGGGTCCCAGGGCCAGTGCGAGCGACTGGGTGAGTGCGTGCAGTCCGGCCTTGGCCGCACCGTAGCCGGGAGCCTCGGGTTCGCCCCGAAAGGCGCCGCGTGAACCGATATTGATGATGCGTCCCCTGATTCCGCGTTCGGTCATGACATGGGCGCACAGGCAGGCCAGGTGGGCGGGGGCGATGAGATTCACGTTCAGGAGATCCTCGAAGTCGCGGAGCCAAACGGTCTCCGGAGCCTCCAGCAAGGGCGTGAGCCGGTAGAGGCCGGCATTGTTGACGAGGATGTGGGGTCCTTCCATGTCGGAGAGAACCTCGCCGATGAGCCGTCGGCGCTCCTCGGCCTGGCCCAGGTCAGCTGGAAAGAGACGGTGTCCCGATCCCGCGAGTGCCGTCCGGGTCGCGCGGGCGTCCTCGGCTCTCGTGTGATAATGAATCGCGATCCGGGCACCCGCGCGGGCCAGATGCTCGGCAATCGCCCGGCCGATCCCCCGCGAGGCGCCCGTGACGAGGGCGGTTTTGCCGGCGAGCGGTGCGGTCGAAGGTTCCGGGTTTTTAGTCACGGTCATCGGGCTCTGGAGGGGATCCATGGGTCAGTGTAGCGGATCGGATCCGGTGGGGACGGATTCCGGGCGATCGTCCGGATGAGTCTCGTCATCCCCTCCCGGGGTCCGGCAAGGGCCAGCATCATTTTGCTTCACGGCTTGGGGGCCGATGGGCGGGATCTCGCGCCCCTGGCCCACGCCCTGGATCTCCCGGAATGCCGCTGGATCCTGCCCGATGCGCCCATCCGTCCGGTCCGCCTGAATGCTTTGAGACCCACGCGGGCCTGGTTCGATCTGGCCGCAGTTGCCTCCGGCATGGAAATGGATCGGAGGGGGCTCGACATGAGCTGTCGATCGCTCGAAGCCTGGATCCAGGCCGAAGAAAAACAGGGCATCGGGCGGCAGAACATCCTGGCGGGCGGCTTTTCCCAGGGAGGAGCCGTGGTTCTGGCCTGGAGCCGGACGGCCCGGGAGCGACTCCTGGGACTGGTCGGACTGTCCACATTCCATCCGGCCCCACCGCCCGATCCGCCCGGTGTGTCACAGTCCATTTTTCTCGCGCATGGTTCGGAGGATCCGATCGTGCCCCTGTCCCTCGCCGTGGAGACCCGGGAGTGGCTGGTGGCTACGGGTCATGAGGTGCGCTGGCAGGTCTATCCCATGGCGCATGAGGTCTCGCCAGAGGAGATGGCGGACCTGAGAGGCTGGCTGGTCTCGCGGCTCGAACCGCGATACGGTGAGCATGAGCAATCGAGTTGAGCTCCCCGCGCGCGCGATCACGCTTCGCCCCTGGTGGGCGTGGGCCGTCGCGCATGCGGGCAAGCGGATCGAGAACCGCTCCTGGTCCACCCGCTACCGCGGCCCGATCGCCATTCACGCCGGCTGTGCCCGTCTCACCCCGTCGGAGCGGCGGGTCTTTGCCCAGAAACTCACGGACGCCGGAGTCGACTATCCGGACGAATCCAGCATGGTTCGCGGCGCGATCGTCGCCGTCGCCCAACTGCTTGATTGCGCGCATCCGCTCTCCGACCCGCTTGATCCATGGGGCGAATCCGGCTTTTGGCAGTGGCAGCTTGGGGAGGTACGGGCACTCGAGCGGCCGGTACCGATGACCGGGAAGCTCGGAATCTGGCACATCGGATCACTTGGCGCCCCCCAAAATCCGTCGGGGTGCCCTCCCAGCTTGCTCATTGGAGTAGCCCCCCCTAAAAAACCGACCTGAACCGGGCATAGAACCGGACTTTTAATCGGGCATTAAAGCGGCCAATGAGCAGGGCGAAACCGTCTCAACCATGGAGCCGCTGCTGATCGGCAGCGGCTCTAAACATCGCCCAGAGCTGACCGATCTCGCAATCGAAATGGTCGCCCAGAGCGCGGATTTCCGCCGCTCCCTGCCGGTTTGTCTGCTCAGTTCGCACGCCACCCTCCTCCAAGCGCTCGATACCGGCGCGGTCTGGTCGTTAGCGCGCGGCCTCGCGCGCCACGTCGACGAATACAAAAGCCACCTCGCCGCCTGCGACGAGACGCGCCGCAACGATCTCGACGGTCGCGGCAACCTCAGCGAAGAGAATCTTGCCGCGTTCACGGAATTGTTCCTGACCATCTGCCTTGATCAGGTAAAACTCATGGCCGGGCTGATGCAGCCTGACCGTCTCCGCACGCGCATTCTGACCTGGGCGAATGAAGAAGTGCGTTTGAACAAACTACCGGCCCAGGCCAACACTATCCTCGAAGCGCTGCTCTATCGTAGCCAACTCCAGCGCGGCGACGTCGCTGCCCTCGGTGACACGGGCGAGCGTCAGGCCCGCCGCATCGTCTCAGCACTCAACGATCAGAGTGTCGTCACTTCCGAGAGCACGCGCGCGTCTCTGTTTCTCGCGTTGCCCGCAACGCTCGTTCCACGGTGGATGCCCAGGTTATTTCCGGAGAAAACCAGGGGAATGGAGGGCTGAGGAAAGTCGGGAGGAGATCGAATTGATTGCCTCTCTCCCTGCTGGCTTCCAGAGATCCGCGGGTGATCCGGAACCTTCGCTGCGGTAAAGTCCGCTGCCGGGTCGATACCTGGGAGACCCGTGGTCATACGGGCTTTCATCCCGACTCCGATCAGGGTGCTGGCTCCAAGGGCGATCTTGCGGGATGTCTTTGACCAGATGGCTAAATGAGGTTCCTTCAGAATCTGCCGATGGGCGGGATCTCGCACCTCAGACCCTCGCGCCGTGGAGACCCGGGAGTGGCGGGTCGCCACGGGTCCTGAGGTGCGCTGGCCGGTCTATCTCATGACATATGAGGTCTCGTGAGGAGTGGAGGCGCTGATGGCTCCGTTGTGCTCGAGTCGGTTCGCTTTCTGACTGTCCGGAATGGCCGGTGTAAGAATCGCACCGGATCAGAGCGGGAGTCTCCATGAGCTTCCGCCTCGGGGAGGCAGGGATGGTTTCTGCTACCCTGATTTTGTTTGAACCACCGTGCTCGGAGACCGGCGATGGCCCCGATTCGCTTTCGACATATCTCCATTTCTCATGAGCTCAAGGATGGCGTGGGGGGCTCGCCAGATTCGGGAGGGAAGGACACTTGCCGCACGGAGCCGTGAGATGTCTTTTCGGTCGGAAGCCTTGGGTCTGGGTGCGATCAGCCACCCGGGCCCTGGCTGCCCTCGTTATCGTTTTGGTCTGCGCAGCTACGGCACGTGCCCACGAAACGGGCGGTGACGCATTCCTGCGGGCACTGCGCCGCAGCCACCGGGGCCTTTTTGGACTCGCGCACATCATCCTCGAGCCCATCGCGGATCTGGCGGGAGGGCGTCGGCGTGGCCTGACAGGGGTGGCCGCAGTGGCGGCGGGCTTCGAAGCCAACACCGCCGATTTGGGTGACTGGCGGGGTGGCAGGTTTGACGTCGAGGTGATGGGCCTCCTTCGGGGGCTGCCCCACGAATCCCATCTCGTGGGTGACGCCCAGGGGGCGAGTAATCTCTACAACTCTTTCTCCTTCCTGAGGCTCCTTACCCTTTCCTACCGGCAGCGCATCGAAGGCTCGCTGGTGGCCCGTGGCGGGATCTTGGACGTCAACAGTTATTTTGATGCCAGTCGTCCGGCATCCGATCTCATCAATTCCTCCTTTGGGATGACGCCCACGATGAGCGTCGATGTTCCCCTCACACCCACTGCGCCCTACACGGGCTGGGGTGCCATGATGCGTGGGGGGCCGACCTCCGATCGCTGGCGGGTGGGGTTGTTTGCCGGGGATCCGGCCGCACGTGGCACCATCATCCACCAGGGTTTTTTCGCGATCGGGGAATGGCAGCTGCGACCCGCGAGGCACCAAAGGCTCAAGCTGGGTGTGTGGGCCTACCACAACCCGGAAGGGCCCATGCTCGGAAGCCTGGCGTCACCCCGCAGCCGCAACGGTCTCTACGGAATTTGGGAAAGCCACCACCGAGGATACCCCACTCGTCTGCGCTGGGGTTGGTTCGTCGAGACGGGAGTGAATCTCAATGCAGGCAACGTCATCCCCTCCTACCTCGGCGTCGGTTTTCGTCTTCGCGGTCTTCCCGACATGGACCCACGGAGCGCCCTGACTGCCGGGGTGGCGCGGGCCGGCATCCGCGACCATACCGCTGAGACGGCCTGGGAGGTGGCCTAAGCCGATTATCTTCCGGAGGATTTCATCGTTGAGCCGGATCTCCAGTACGTGATGCATCCGAGCGGTATCTATCCCAATGCCTGGGTCGCCATCTTCAGGTTCCGCAAGAATTTTTAAGTGCCTGGCACGGGGGCGTGAAAGGGTCAGGGGCGAGGGCTCTCTCCAAAGGGAAGCGCCGGTGATCTTCTCTGCGGAAAGAATAGCCGCAGGGGAGGCCGTGGAGCCGCACTCGCGGGGTCCAGGACCTGGGTCAACCTGTGGCACCTCAGGAATGGCGCTCGATCTTATGGAGGTCGGCTTTGCAGATGCCCATTATGACTCGCCGCGTGGCCGGCTTTCTCCAGTTTCGGCGGCGGTCTTGGCGGGATACAGCTCGACGCGATCCGTCGTCCAAGTCGGGATACCGGCGCCGAAGAAGTCCCGCTCCTCGGTCCAGATCGGACACGATGAGTGGTCGCGCACGCTCAGAAGCGGTGCGCTGCCCGATAGGCCTGCAGCCTGGGCAGATAGGCCTCGCGCCGCGCCAGGCTCTCGGGCGGCCAGTATTGTTGCGCGTCGTAATATTCGGACATGGCCGGGGTGTCCGGCGGCAGGATTACCCAGGGTTGCTTGGATGAGGTGAAGATATGGATGTCCGGATGCAGATTGTCCGGCGCATCCAGCGTGCCGACGCGCACAAAGCGCACGAATGGCCCCGCGCCGGCGTAGTGGCTCCACACGGCGATCCGGCAGTGGGGGCAGCGGGCGATCTTCTGGCCTCGACCGCTCTGCGAGGGCGTGTCGATGAGTTCCGGCTCTGCGCCCAGAGGGGAAATCCGATCGGTCTCGATGAGCGCGTTCAGGGCAAAGGCGGTCCCGGTTTCCCGCTGGCACCAGCGGCAGTGGCAGCAGTGGACGAACAGCGGGGCTGTCTGCATACGGTAGCGGATGTGACGGCAATCGCAGCCCCCCTCGAGCGGGAAGATGTTCTCATCCGGCATGGCGGGCCCCCGCAGGCGTCGCGAAGTGCGACAGTGGCCAGTATAGACTGAAAATATCTGGAACTATAAGCGCCCGATCCGGGACGAAAAAAGCCAGGTAAGTAGCCAGTATTGCCTACCAGACTGGAGACCGGCGATGGCCGGCAACATCAAAAAATCAGCGTCGCGCTTCCGGCCGACAGGGTGAACCTCGTGCGGCGCGCGGTCGCTACCGACGACTCTGCCTCCGGTAGCGAGGTCATCCGCGAAGCGCTGCGTGAATGGAAGACTCGCCGGGTCACGCGGACCGAAGCCCTGGCCGAGATGCGCAAGCTTTGGGAGGAGGGGATCGCCAGTGGCCCCACCGAAGACCTCGACGTCGCCGCGAGCAAGCGGGGCGGCCAGACCATCAAGCGGCACATCCTGCTGCTGGAGACGACCCCTGACATTGCCCGGCCGTTCCCGGAAATGCCCGGGTTACGCGAGCGGGTAATTGCCTTCGGGGACTCCGGCTATGTGGCTCTGTGCCGCCACGAGCCGGCCGACGATGCGGTATATGTCCCAGCCTTCCGACACCAGAAAGAGGCGGGTTACTGATGAAGATGCTGCACCAGCCTGACGCAGCAACTGAGGACACCACGACATGAACACAGAAGCCTCGCCTAGGCGGCCAACTCTCCGGCCGAAGCAGATCATCGTGACCGACTCCTCTCCGAAGCCACGAGACAAAGGTTTGGAGGTTGTTTTGGCCAGCAGTCTTTGGGAGTATGAACTTTTCAGGGAGGCACAAGACCCTCATGCGGGATGTTGGGGCGTAGCCGTGGTGGCGAAGTCGCCGAATCGGCGAATCGTTTTTTAGATCGGCTCGTGTGATCCGATCGTGCTTGTCGACTGAGCCAGATCTCCCGCTTGAGTCTCTCGAGATCTCTCGCGCACACAGCCGGAGGGCCGATTCCTTCACGGCCGATTGGCAAAGTCGGAACCAGAAGAGTTGGAACCGCATGATATTTCTGGTCAGTCGGGTCCGTCTTGAAAAGTTGCTTCCGGTTGCTGATAATCAAAGATCCACTGCCCAGGGTACGCATTTGAGCCATTCCTGTTCCCCAAGACGCATTCCACGATGAATTTCATCGCGATTCTCGTTACCTTGGCCTTGGACCGGGGGCTGCGTCACCTGGAATCCATCCGGGAGCACCGGATCGGTCACTGGTATTTCGGGCTCCTCAAACGGATTCCGGGCGGTTCCGCCGAACTCGCGCTTGTTCTCACCGTGTTCGCGGTCATCCTTCCCGCACTCGTCGTCGACGGCATCCAGCTCGGGCTCGCCTCCCTCTCGCCGATTTTGGGCTTCGTCGCGGCGGTCCTGATCCTGCTCATGAGTCTGGGTCCCCGCGATGCCCTGCACCTGATCCAGGAATATCGGCAGGCGGTGGAAAATAAGGACAATCTGGCCGCGACGCGGATTGCGCGCCTCTTGATCGAGGATGCACCGCCCGCCGGACAGGAACCCTGCACCGAAGCCGTGGCGGAATCACTCCTGGTCCGGATCAATGACCGCCTGTTCGCCCCGCTGTTCTGGTTTTTGATTCTGGGCCCCAGCGGAGCGGTCCTCTTCTGGCTGTCGAAAAACGCGGTTTGCGCCCTCAAGCCCAAATCGACTCACGAGACCCCAAGCCCCCATGCCGAAATCGCCCGGCGTATCCATGGGATTCTGGCCTGGATTCCGGCTCATCTCCTGGCCGTGAGCTATGGTCTGGTCGGCAGTTTCGATAGTGTCTGGCGGGTTGTCCGCGAGTACTACCGCGAGTGTGAACGCCGTTTCTTCGAGAACAACGAAGCGGTGCTCTCCTGTGCCGGCCGCGGCGCGATCGAGGCTGCGGGACTGGAGCCCGCCGATTGCCTGGGCCGGCTGGATCGCGCCCGTCTCATCGCCACCCGCGCACTCATCCTCTGGCTCGTGGTGATCGGGCTCTTCACCCTGGGTGGGTGGATTCTCTGATCGCGACCAGCCGGTCCCCTGGGCAAGGCTCTTTGACTGCGCACGGGATGCTGGCCCGAGTCCTTTTCTGCTCAATCCTCCCTCTCGGGGTCGTTCCCCAGGCCTTCGGTCGACCTCCCCCTAGGGTCGTGACCCTCTCTCCGGCACTCGCCGCGATGGTGTTCGATATCGGAGCCGGATCCGAGCTCGTGGGCACGGTGCGCTACAGCCGGGATCCCCCGGCGGCCCGGCGCGTGCCTCGCGTGGGGGATGCTTTTGGTCTCGACCTGTCACGAATCGTTCTGCTCCATCCCACCTGGGTCTTGGCCTGGAAGGGCGGGACACCAGCGGCCGACCTCGCGGCGCTCAAGCGTCTCCATCTCCGGGTCCTCACGCTCGGGACCGGTCACGTGCGCGGGATCGCCCGTGAACTGGTAGTGATCGGCGAGCTTCTGGGCCGGGAACGAAAGGCCAGACGGGTGGCGGCCCGTTTCCGGGCTGCGGTCCGATCTCTAGAGGCTCGCCCTCTCGGGCACACACGGGTCCGGGTCTTTTATGAAATCGGTCGCAATCCGCTCTATACGGTCGGCCGAGACCAGATCATCAGCCGCGGCATCGCGATCTGCGGGGGAGCAAACCTCTTTTCGGACGTCCATCACCTGGCCTTTCCCGTTTCCCTGGCCGCCGTCCTGTCACGCAATCCCGGCCTCATCGTGGTGGGGCACCGCCGGTCGGTCGCCTTCTGGAAACACTTCCCCGAAATCGCTGCGGTCCGCGATCACGCCATCGATGTGATTCCGTCTCCCCTCCTGGCCCAGGCCTCCCCCCGCATGCTTCAGGGACTCCGGATGCTCTGCCGGGATATCAGCCGGGCCCGGTGCCCGCCGTCCCCTCCGGGGGCTTCTTCTGCCGCTTGTGGTGCCAGAGTTCCTCGCACCCGCCCTCCTCGCGGAGGAGGACACGGGCGAGCACGAACAGGAGATCCGAGAGGCGGTTGAGGTAACGCCGGTTTTCCCCGCTCACCGCCTCGCCTGCGGCGCAGGCTTCCCGCTCAACCCGACGACAGACGGTGCGGGCGATGTGGAGGGCGGAAGCGCGGGGACCTCCCCCCGGCAGGATGAACTCGGCCAAGGGGGAGAGGGTGGCGTTGTGATGGTCGATGGCGTCCTCGAGCGAGCGGGTGGCCCCCGTCGGGAGGAGGGGGGGGAGGCCCGGGGTCGCGATCTCGGCGCCGATATCAAAGAGTGCATGCTGTACGTTCATGAGCAAATGATCGATTTCCGGAGGCAGCGACTGGCTGCGCACCCAGCCGAGCACGCTGTTCAGTTCGTCGATCGCGCCATAGGCCCCGACCCGTGGGTCGGTTTTCGAAACCCGCTGGCCGTCTCCGAGCCCGGTCGTTCCGTCGTCGCCGGTCCGGGTATAGATCTTGCTCAGCCGATAACCCATGGTGGCCTCCGGTTTCCCGCTCAATAGTGCCAGAGTACGTGAAAAAAGAGCGCGCGTCCCTCCGTGTTGTAGCCGGCCACCTCCGTATAGGCGACATTGAACAGGTTGTCCACGCTCATCCCGAGACTCCAGTGACGAGACAGGTCGACCCCTGCCACCGCGTTCGTCACGAGGTAGCCCGGGTCGATCGTGGTCGTATAGGGTGAGTCGGGCCGGGGTCCCGAGGCCAACCATTCGAGACCGGCGTATCCTCCCGCCCACTGGTAGTGCAAAGACGTGGTCAGGCTGCGCCGCGAACGCCGCGCCAGTTGCTCGCCACTGACGAGATCCCGGGGATCCTGGAGAACCGCCTCGGCGCGGAGCCGCCACGGGCCGAACCCGGCCCCGTAGCTGAGATCGACGCCCCGGATTTGTGCCCGGTCGATGTTTTCGTTGATGCCTTCAGGATACTGGGCCGTGGGTCCTAGGTAGACGATCAGGTTCCGGATCGTGTCTTCGAAGAGGTCGATGCTGAAGTGGCCGTAAATTCCCATTTCCTGGTGAAAGCCGAGATCGACCTCGTGGGACGATTCCGGGGCCAGGTGGGGATTCCCCCCGAAACCGTAGCGGTCTTCCGCGCTGGGCGTCCGGAAGCCGCTGCCCCAGCTCAGGCTGATCCGGCTGTCCGGGGTGAGGAAGACGTTGCCGCCGAGGTTCCATTCGTTGTGGGAGCCGAAGCTCTCGTTATCGGAATGCCTGAGGGTGGCGAGAAGACGGTAGCGGTGCCAGTGCCAGTCGTTTTCGGCATAGACGG
>JAJYFY010000105.1 GCA_021785265.1 Pseudomonadota bacterium | reverse complement strand
ATCGCTGTCGTAAATACGGGCGATGGACCACACCTCATCAATCCGGTGTTTGTCATCCTCCGTCACGGGGATGTAGGGCAGAATCAGTGCCCCGATGGCCCGCTCCCGCCATTCCTCCGTATTCAGGGAGGATTTTTCCGGGTGATTGAAAATTACCGGCACGCCGTTGCACCGTTCAAGAAATTCCGGACACAGATAAAACTCCGGCGGCCGATAGACCCACTCGTTCAACTGGGACCGAAAGGACACCCCGGTGCCGGTGACCCGAAGATCGAAGAGCCACAGATCGTTGATCCGCTGCGGGCTCGGAAACAGCCCGGTCTGGATCGATTCCGCAATGGCCCTCTCGTTGCCCGCAATCGATTCGATGGCGGCTCGGGTTCCGGGATGGGTCGTCTCCGGTAATTCATGCGCTGTCACCCACCGGGCTTCGGAATGTTCTTCATTCAGCACCGGGGTGAATCGATCGACCCGCTGGGCATAGATCGCGTAGAGGCATCCGTATTCAGCGGTGGTACGGATGAATACCGGGTCTGGCATCGGAAACGACAACGGCCCGACTTCCTCGAAACATTCCCGGATCGCGGCAGCGGTATCGGATTCCCCTTCTTTGACATGGCCACCCGGCCCTTCCCATTCATCGCGGTCTGTCCGTTTCAGCAGCAGAAATTCGCGGTCCTGAGTGACCAGCAATAAACCCGCACACTGCGGGGTATCGGCAGCATCCTGAAACCCGTGGGCATGAGCCGCAGCGGCTTGTTTTTCAGCCCCGGCACGAGTGGGATAGATATGCCCGTGATCGCCCCACTGATATCCGGAGCCTGCTTTGTGGATCGGCATCACGCCTCCGGAGGATTAAGGGACTGTCGGCCTTTTTTGGTCAGTCGGTCGTCAGGAAGATCACGGAGGTGATACAGATAGGAGACATAACATCTGCAAAACACTTCCTGACCCGGTTGCGTGATCTCATCCAGATAATGCCCGGGCTTCATCAGCCCGTCGGTGATCGCCCAGTTTCCGCGCACGGCATAGAGCTGTTCATCCCGTTCCTTGTGATCGGGACGATAGTCATATCCGGGCTGGCGCCAGTGCGAGTGCCAGACAGCCGCGATCGCTCCGTTGTCCTCGGCAATGACGGAATTGACCGCATTGATCAGTTTATGGCCCTGATCGATCACGACCCGCCGGGCCTCGAAATTCATCTGTCGGAGCGATTTGCTGATCTGCGTCCTGGCTTCACGCTTGTCCAGCGTTCGGGTTCCAGGGGGAATACTCGTCGCCAGACCGGAAAACCGTTGCAAGGTTTTCTCGATGGCCTCCTGACGATGGAGACGAATGAGATCCACACTGGCCATGATGCGCCGTTCCAGTTCCGGGGCCAGACGATTACCTACCCGCTGAATGGCATAACGCCCCAGCCCTCGATGATAGCGGGGGCTTTTTCGTATGACCCGCCGGGAGACCTGCTTCAGGGCGACCCGGACGTCCTCATCGATCTGCTCAGGGCTCTTGAGCGAGGCCATCGCCGCCTCTCGGAGCCTGGACATCCAGTAATCCAGCCGTGACCGGCTGTCGTAGCCGTATTTGGCAAATTCTTCCAGCGCGATCGTCAGCGTCTCGGAAAACCGCCTACTCGGGGATTTCGGCATCAGAGGGACGGTCAGACGGTCCCGGCACGTAGCGGGCGATATCTTCCGGATCGATCTCCAGAGGCGTCGTGTAAAAATCCTTCTGACTGTTCACCGCCTCGGCCAGCCATTCTGCAATGACTCCCTTTGTCTCGGGATCGGCAATCGCCAGCAGGGTCTTTGCGATCTTGTCCGCGCTCTCGATCTTGAGCTGCGACGATTTCGCCTTTTCCGAATCGGGCTCGGACAGCAGGTTCGGCCAGGTCGGGGTGAAATTGTCCATCCATTCGAGCAGTGCCGTCTTGTACTTGATCTTCCGGTAGCGTTCCGGGAACTTCTGCTGGATGGACTGATAAAATTGTGGATTCCAGGCCCGGCGCATCACGAGTTGATCCATGAAATTATAGGCAGGCTCCATCTCGATCCGGATTCGATCGATGAAACGGACGATCTGTTTCGCGTCCTCGGAGCCTTCCCCGAAACCCTCCGCCAGCGTGTCCTGATTCAGGAAGCTCGCGGGGCGGCCGGACGCGGTGGCGATGTTCTTCAGGATGTTGTTACGACTGTATTCCCCAGCCGTCGATACGTGTTCCAGATTCAGGCTTTCCAACGATTCGGACTCACCGATACTGAGGACGTTATTAGTCCGAGCCCCCTGAATCGCGGTCCTCTGCATGGCCTTGAAGGCTCGGGCGGCCATATCGATCATGGAGCCGGGAGACTTGGCCTTGTAGACCAGAAGGCCCAGCTTGTCCTGAATCATCTGATCCGCCAGCATGGAGATCAGAAACGACTTTAGGGGATAGAACGCCCGCTGATAGACCGAGCGCCCCACGAAACCAAAAGCAGAATTGGTCCACTGAATCCAAATCGGTTGCTCATGCATCAATACCAATGTTTTGGTATTGCTCCACGTCTGCCCTCCCACCTGGACCTTTTTGGGGTGCATGAAATCCACTGCTGCCGGATCTTGATTCAGTACCAGCGATCCGGCGGTATTCAAGGGATCGTAAAAGTTGAAATACAGGTCCAGCTCATGAAGCTTGTCCATCGGCAACGGCTCTGCCGGATCTGCCGGAGTTTTGCCGTCATCGGAATAATTCACGGCCAGTGTCGCAATCCCGTAAATCTGCGAGAGCTGGACGGCGCGATAGATGATGTTATCCGCACCGATGGCGCCGATGCGTTTCCACTCTTTCTTGAACGCGCGGACGAGCTCCTCTTCCGGGGCGTCCGCAACCTCAATCAGGCGTTGCTGACTCATGGCCATCTGCAGCGGCCCATCGACCATACGCGCACCCAACGGGTGATTGGCGTAGATCAGTTTGGCGGCCTGATAACCCGGCTCGGACCCCGGATCAATGGCCTCCATTTCCAGGATGGACAGCAATTGAGAGCCCAGCATCGAGCCATAGAGACTGAGCCAGGCATTGCCGTCTGAGTTAATGCCTGCGTTCATGCCCATAGGTCAATAGCCGCTCGAATCTCCCAGGCCAATACACACCCCGTAGGTCGTACAGTCCACGAGATCCAGTTTATGCTCCGTCCGCTTCATCCCGATGCAGAACCCCCCGACTTGATCGACGAAGTGATTTTTCGATTGCCCTCGGTAGATTGAGGTTTTGTCGAATGCATAACGAGAGACCTTGACCTTGCCCTTGTAGATATAAGGGCTGGCGACAATGGCGCGGCCTTCTTTTCCGGAGGCCGTCAGTTTTCCGTCAATCGGATGGGCAGCGATCCCCTGACGGGGTAATGACTGATTCAGACTGATGCCCGCGTCCTTGTCCTCGATCCAGAGACCGACATTGCCTTCTCGGGCTTTTGTCTGATCCGCAAGCTCCTCCAGGCGGCGATTGATGCTCGGGATAAAATCCGACAGCAGCGATGCCTGGATCTGCACGACGTCCCAGTCGAGGATCACGAGGGGAATCCCGGCGTACTTGGATCGAGCGTAATAGATCACACCTGTTCCGTCATGCTGCGCACCGTCTTTCGAGGCGGTATCCATCACGGCAAAGATCTGATCTGTGCGCCAGGTCACGTCGACCGGCTGACCGTCCACCAGAAAATACTCAATCGGAAAGAACGCATCCCCGGTTCTCCCGTACTCCCCGAGCCAGATATGTCCGTAGCGATTCGGCACATGCTTGAAGTCGAACAATCGTTCCTCTTCGAGCACTTGCGGGAACCACGGATTATCCGTGTAGTTCGCCTGGACGACGATACTTCCTGTCGGAGGCTCCGGCCCCCTGAGCAACTGATCGATAGGATCAGTCGATTGTAGCGGGTTCCACGAGAACCAGAGTTCCGAGTGATCCTTCCGGAGGGTAGGGCGAAGCAGCTCAAGGCTTTTCTCGCTCATGGTCTGGGATTCTTCAAACCATGCGCCATCAAAGCCTTCCAGCGACTTGATCGACTCCGCTGTGTGATCCTGCATGCCTTGGAAGATGATTACACCGTCTCCCGGGGTCTTGATCAGGTTATGCTGGATGTCGAATTGT
>JAJYFY010000036.1 GCA_021785265.1 Pseudomonadota bacterium | reverse complement strand
GGTGCCCCGCTCCCTTCAGTTCTCTCCGGAGTTCCTTCCAGTTGCAAATCCCCCCGGTGGGAACCAGACTAAGCCCGACCTCCGGCCAGCAGAAGCGCGGGTTCGCCCGAGGATCCGCTTCAATCATCGCCAGCCGACGGTGGCCAAGATTGACCCGGGAGATCGGATCAACCCACTCCCTAAATCCGCGAGGCCCGTGGCGCACGAGTACAATCCCACACATGGCTACGCACGCTTTCACAATAGGCAACTCATGAAAACCAGCAAGAGATGTACTATGGCCGAGCAATCGCCTGTGGATTCATTGCGGGTCACAAAAGCACCCGCTGCATTTTCTTCCACCATACACCTGCAACCGCTTGTACCGTGTATTCTTCCCTGGCTTTCCGCCATGCCCCCTCAAACCGGAGGGCATCTGACCGCGTAGCTCAAGCAGCTTGATCATGGCCTGGCCTGCTTCCTCCGGATCATCGTAGTTCACCAGAAACTCCCGGAGGTCGCCGGTCAGAAAATGCAGTCCGACCCCGGTCCGACTGGAGCAGATCAGTCCCAGCTCGGCCACCAAGGCATCTTGGGGGGAAGCCTCCCAACATCCCTCTTCAGGAAGATGAACAAAAGCATCTGACGCAGAAAAATATCGTTCCAAGCCCTGATAGGGGATATATCCCGGCAAAACCGCGTTTTGTCTGACGTGCGATTCGTGCCAAGCCCTTACCTCACGTTCCATTGGTCCCGCACCGATCAGGATCAGACCGATGCCATCGGCCCTTTCAAGAGCATATGAAAATGCCCGCAAAATCCCCAGAGGATTTTCCCGTCTGGAAAACTTTGCGACGGCCAGAAAAACAAACTGGTCCCGCTTGAATCCCAGTTGGTCCCTCAACTGGATCCGCATGGACGGCCATTCCGGATTGCGCCCGTACCTCCGGGCATCGGTCATGTAAGGGAAGGGCCAGATCTCATCCGTGTCCTTGGCTCCATAGTATTCTGAGGTCAGGGGAGAGACCGGAGCCAGGCCATCAAACAGGGAACGCCAGGCAAACCGCTCGAGCCAAAGTGCGACCCCTGTACGGGCATGTGACATAACCCGGTTATTGTCCGAACGGAGGATGACAGGAATACCGGCTCTCCAGGCACATAGGGCGAGCCGGATCCGCATTCGACGATTGAGGTCCATGAGCACCAGTAGTTGAGGCCTGTTTTGCCTCAAGCTGACCAGGAGTTTTTTGAGGCTAGACGGAGAGTAATGGAAAACGGGGAAATCATATCGCAGCCCAAAATCAGGAACCACACCCAGTTCTGGATCCATTTGGGTCCGGTAAATTCCTTCCTCATTGAGGTAGCACAGGCAGATGCTTCCATTCGAGAGCCGGCTTAACTCCGAATAAAACGGGACATCCAGCTGGGAGGAAGTTCGCTGCACGAACACGATGTGAAATTTCCGACTCAAGGTCACCGAGCGCCTCCACTCATCCCGTTGCGGAATGGGGTTTCCTTCAACCGGGTTCGGCAACCGGGACGCCAACGGGGGGTTCCCGAGATGGATCTTTTCCCCCTGATGCCGGTCATCTGTGAATTCTCTTCCCGGGGCGCGCAAAATCCCTCAATACCCTGAGCGTTGGTCGTAACCGCCGAAACCCTTGCCCCAGAAGAGGGATGCACCTCTGACTGCCCAACAGCGTCGCACGCCTATAAACCGGATTGAAGGATCTCCCCGCTCCCATGTGTTCAAAGACAGTGGGGCTGTGGACAGATGGAAGCCAGGCCACTTTCCAGCGGGATTGATTCGCCACCCTTCGTTGAAACTCCAGTTCGACCCAATGCATGGGACACCGTTCCCTGTAAGGACCCATCTCAACACAGAAATCCATGCGCTTGAGATGAGGCCTGTCCGAGTATGGCCTAGCGGAACCTGTCCTGAATCCCTGAAAATGGTCGTTTTCAAATACCCAGTATTCGGTTCCATCCTCAAGCCTGCGCGCTTGGAAAGGAAGCGGATTGTCTGGCTCCACATACAGCACAAGGCCAACTTCCTTATCTGATTCCAAGACCTGTACTGCTCTTTCAAAAACCACAGGGGTGGCCACGAACCTCCAGTCGTCTTGGATCTGAACAATATATTTTCCCCGACACGCCCAAACTCCCTGGTTTGTATTACTCCCCATCCCTTGGTTTTTCGGCAAGACAACCAAGCGATCAACACGCAGGGAACGGAGCACAGAAGCCCACGGCTCCGGGCTCCTATCATCACTGACCACAAACTCATAATTCAAACCAGAGAGGGTTCCAAGGTTTAGCTGGCTACGCAAGGACTCGATCGCGATCTGCAACAGGTCCGTGCGAGCATAGGAGATAAATAGAAAGCTGAGGTCGACCCTCCGTCCCGTCGGGTCTACGGAAGACGCTCCGGGTTTCTCGATCATGGTCATCTTGGTTGCACACAAAGCTCAAAATCACAATAACCGGGAAAGCGGGCTGGAATCCACCGTGCTGCACTCATGCGTCTGATCCCTTTGCTGCCTTGGCACCGCGGTACCCGTACCCATAGCGATAATAGCGGTAGGCACCGATCCCGAAACCCAGATCGTTGAAGACGAGGCCGGTCGGGGTCACCCCCGTCTGGGACAGTTTCTTCAGGACAAAGCGGATCTCGGGACGGGAATGGATCCCGGCACGGAGGACGAACAGGTTCACTGTGGCCAGGCGCGCGATCAGGAAACCATCCGTGACGCCGAGGAAGGGCGGAAGATCCAGGATCACGGCATCAAAAGCCGCCCGTAGCTCCTCGAGAAGCGAACCGAAGCGATCTCCCTCAAAGAGACGTTCCGGATGGGTCACCCGGGTTCCCCGGGGCAATATCCGGAGCCGGCCCTCCTTCGGGTGGCTCCGGAGATGCCCTCGCCAGTCCCCTCCATCCTGGAGGAGATCCGAAAGACCGGGGGCAGGCGGAGTCCCGAACTGGCCCTCGAGCTCACCGCGGTGGAGATCAGCATCCACGAGCAGGACCTGTCGTCCTGAACCCGCGAGGAGTACGGACAGATTCAGGGCCACGAAACTCTTCCCCACTCCCTTGCGGGGCCCCCCGATCGCGATCACCGGGGTCCGGGTTCCGGACGTGGACAGATCCAGGCTCATTCGGAGGCTCCTCAAGGCCTCGACCGCCGGATCGTCGGGAGCCCGCAGGGCCAGGATCGGGCGCATGCCGGGGGGTTTCCTGCGACGGGAACGTGCCTCGCGCGCGCTGTGCGGTATCAAGGCGTAAAAGGGCAGCCCGAACTCGTCCTCGATCTCCTCAGGATCTCCGATACCGTGGACAAGGGCACGTTTTACGAAAATCGCCGCGAGTGCAAGTCCTCCCCCCAGGAAGAAACCGAGAATGGCCAGGAGGTGGCGGTCCGGCTTGACCGGAAGATCGGGCACCACGGCGTCTTCGACGACCCGGACATTGCCCACCGTTCCCGCTTTTTCGACCTCGAGGTCCTGGGCCTTGGCCAGGAGGGCCATGTAAAGACGGGTATAGATATCGACATCGCGCTTGAGGCGAAGGTACTGCTGCTGCTTCAGGGGAAGCGACTCAATCCGGGCGCGGAGTGCCCTTTTCCGGATCTCGAGTTCCCGTTCCTCGCGAAGGAGTGCCGCCACGAGGGGGAACCCGGGCTCGTAGGACTGGCTGAGATCGGCGATCCTGAGCCTGAGCGCCGTGAGCATCGCCTCGAGGCTCGTGGCTTCTCTGAGAAAGGCCCGGGTTTGGGCGCTCACGTCGATGACGTGGGTTTTGGCCCGATACCGTTCGAACCGGCTTTCGGCCTGGTAGAGGGACTGCTTGAGCCGGGGCAGCTCACGGTCGATAAAGGCCAGACTCTCCCGCGCCTGGGCTGCCTTCGCGGCCACGTTCTCGCCGAGATAAGTCCGGACCGTGGCATTGACCACCTGCGCCAGCCAGCGCGGATGGGGCCCTTCAAGCGCGAGCTCGATGATCCCGGTTCGCACACCAAGCTCAATGACGGAAAGGCCTGCCCGGAGTGCACGCAGGGCGCGAGCACGCCTCACTTCCGTGATCCGATAGACCCGCCCCGGGCGGGCGGTCAGACGGGAGACCTGGACATGCCAACCTGCGGTTTCGACAGACTGTCCAATCCGGCTATCCAGGATCGGTCGCCTGTGGGGCGTGAGGAGGCGGTAGTGCCCGTCCACCCCGGCGACGAGCCGGAGCTTCCGGCCCCGGAAGGCAGGCGGTGCGGAAAAGTGCTCCAGAACTAGGGAGCGGTGCTCGATTCGGGCACGGAGAGCGTCGTAATGATTTCCGGCCGGGCTCCGGATCGTCACGTCAAGTCCGAGATGACGCACGACCGGCATCAGGATCGCGCGGGAACGGAGGATCTCGACCTCGGCCTCGGTTGAAGCACCGGAAGAAAAAAGGCCGGTGAGGAGCCGGTCGGCTCCGGCCAGTGACGGGGAGGATTTTTCGACCTTGAGCAGGGCATCCGCCCGATAGATGGGGGTCGCCAGCAAGGCATAAAGGATAAAGAGCAAAAATACCCCGGCGAAGATCGAGAGCCCGAGCCAGCGTTCCCGGTAGAGAAGGGCAATGAGCTCATGGAGATCGAACCCGGGGGGCGCTTCCCTCCTCAAGGATTCGTGCTCGACCGGTGGCGGGGGATGGGTCTCGTTCATCGGTCAGTAGTTCGTAAGGACCTTGGTCTCATACAGGGTTTCCACGGTGGGGAGAATCTGGCTCACGATGCGGTTCCAGGCACTCACCGGAGAGGTCGCGACGTAGATCACGTCCTGGGGCTCGAGCGCAAACTGGTTCGCGAGGAGCATGGTGAGCGGCGAACGGGCGTTCAGCCAGTAGATCTTGGGCTTTTCGTAGGCACCCCGAAAGACGAAGATACGCGCCGGATTCGCGGTCGTGAGATCAAGCCCCCCGGCATCGCCCAGTGCCTCGGCCAGGTTGAGGTGACCACCGTACATGGGGTAGTCGCCCGGATGTACGACCTCGCCGATGATATGGACCTGGTCGAAGGAGTTCGACGGCACGCGGATGATGTCACCGGCCCGGACGAGCCGGTCCTCGGCCACGTCTCCATCCCGGTAAAAGGCCCTGAGATTGAGGATCTCCCGATGTCCTCGGCTGATGAAGATGACCCGGCCGAGGTCGGCGAGGGAGCGGGACACCGTGCCCTGGTTGGTTCCCAGGATGCCGAAGCCGGTTTGGAGCACCCCGCCCGCGCGGGCAATGGCCTGGGAGACCGTGAGCGGGACATCCGTCACCGGGTAGAGACCGGGACGGACCACGGCTCCGGCCAGTTCGTAGGTCTTGCTGTGGAAACCCACCACCTGGACATTGACCTGTGGATCCTTGAGAAGAGGATCCAACTTTCCGGCCAGGAGCCGGCGGATCGCGGTCACGGTGAGACCCGCCACCGGAACCGGTCCCACGTAGGGAAAATAGAGATCCCCGTTGGCATGGACGGTGAAATCATGGGTATGGGTGAGAGAGAGTGCGGATGGTACCCTACCGCTCGTGGGGATGGTCGGGGTCACGGCCGAGGCCGTCGCCAGAAACTCGGGGTGCCCCCAGACCACAATCGCGAGCACGTCGTGTGGTCCCACCCGGTAGGCATAGTCGCGGATTTCCCGGGTAAGACGAGGATTGGGCTCCCCCACCGCGATCTTCTGCCGACGTGCCGCCTGGCGGGTGAGGAGCTTTGGGGTCACGGGCTGGATTACGTAGGGCAGGACCCGGCCGCCGGGCCGCCTGACCGGTCCCGAGAAATAGAGGCCCGGGAGCGAACAGGACGCAAGGAGCAGGACCCCGAGGAGGACAAAAGCGATCTTTTTACCGTCTGACATCATCCGAAACCCGAAAAGCACCGGATTCCATCCGGGGCACACCCAGCCATATCCGAGGAAATCCCTTTTGCACCTCGGTTCACAGCATACCCGAACCGGCATCCGGGCGAAAATCCCCAAGCCTGCCGCACGCACCGTCTCACGGACGTTCTTTCACTCCCTGGCCCTCGTCGATCACAACCCAGTGGATCCCGCCGTCCCTGGAAAGCTCGATCGCCACATCCACCCGGGTGGATGAGCGGTAGCGGTAGACGATCCGCTGCCGGATCTTTTTTCCGCCACCGGATTCGATCCAGACTGGACCGTGGATGGTGAGCGGTGCAGCAAAGGGATGCCGTCCCCCGGCTCCGGCCTCGAACATCTCGTAGTGCCAGTACCGATGATCGTGGGTATTGTAGGTATCCACGACGAGCGAGCGGACGGGTTTGCCGTTCCAGACATTGTCGAAGGCGCACTCGAGAAACAGCCGGTCGGGGGCCGACCAGCGGCAGTCCGCCTTCCAGGTCCAGGTGCCGGGCTTGCTGAAGGCGGTTTTGAGCGTCCGGCCGTGGAAGGTCCAGCGGCCCTGGGCGACGTCGAGCTTCCGGAGGGCGGCGGGCCGGGTGTGAGCCAGGCACGGGGCCAGGACCAGGGCCGCGAGGATCGGGAGGACGGCGCTAGCTTTCATGGGATCTCCTGGGAGCCACTGAGTCTACACCGGGCCCGGAAGTGGGTCGAGCAGCGGGACCGCCCGCACCCCGCCCGGGGGATGGAGTAGGAGACGGGGTTTTCTTGTGGATGGCCCGGATGGACGGTGCCCCACCCGGCAACCAGGGAGTGGATCCATTCCGGAAATGGTAGCCGGGTAGCCCGCAGGCACCGAGTGAGCCGATCACGAGAGCGGTTCCGGTCAGTATGGGGATGCGCCGAAGGATCCGGCAGTTGGGTTCATTCACGGAAGTTCACCTCCCAGCCCACGAAGGCATCAGGGCTGATCTCGACCGGCTGATTCGTGGGTGCCCAGCGCGTCACACCGAGCCCGAGCTCGAGCGCGCGGCCCCAGAAGGCCGGCCGGAAATAGACGTCGAACTCGTCGAAGGCCGTGCGCACCGGAGCATAGGTATTGCCTTCGTTTGGAGGGTTATGGACATTGCCGAGGTTAAGGGTGCCATGGCGAACGAGGAAGGTCAGGATGCCGCCGTTCAGGCCATCGAGCATGAACCCCCCGGTCCAGAGTTCGCTGTCGCTGTCCGTGGGATAGCCCAGGACCACGCCACGGTAACGGTAGCCGTTGAGATAGATCCCGCTCTGGTAGGCCACGTCGTAGAAAGGTCCCTGAGGCGAGAGGAAGCCCGCCGCAGTGTCCGCGTACTCGAGAAAGGCCCGGTAGTTCCCCCCGTCATCGCCGACCGGACCCCAGGTGGAAAGCCCAACCTGGCCGATGAAGTCGTGGAGGAAGAGGAGACCGCCCAGCTCGTGGGCGAGACCTTCGGCCAGATCCTGGTTATAGAAGGTGAAGTGCTGGCCGGCAAGAGAAAATGACCAACGAAAATCCGCCCCGGCCCGGTTGTCTCCCACGAGCGAGCCGTAACCCGTCGGGTGGAAGAAGAGGATCTGGGAAAACCCCCCGAAACCCTGGGGCTGCCCGGCTCCGCCCCAGATCGCGGTGCGGAAGAGGCCGATCTCGAGCGAACGGAAGGGGCGAAAGGCAAAGCGTTCGCCAAAAAGCCAGGGATGGGCGATCGCGGTGGCTTCATCCAGCCGGTCGTTGAAGACGGTGATGGTCCAAGGGCCGAGCCAGGAAAGCCATGGGGTCCGGAACCGGTAGGGCACGTTGCGGGTGAGACTCACGCCGAGTGGCGGACGCGAGTTGTCCCCGAGGATGAGGCTCCCGCCCCAGCCGGGACCCCACCACTGATTGACCTCTCCCGCGCTCACGATCCAGTTGCCCAAGGCGAGCGCCAGGTAGCTCCCGTCGAGCCGGCCCCGCTGGTGGTCGCGCGATCCGTACACGCCGAGGACATTCAGCCGGTAAGCCAGGATACCCGCCGTCCCCGAATCCGACACACCCGCATCTTCCTTGCCCCGGGTCGTCTGGCCGAACCAGTTCATCGACGCTCGTCCCGGCGCGAGCGCCACCTTGTAACCCAGGTGATTGCCACCCTGCTCGACCCTTTCGATATGGCGCTCGAGTTCGTCGTAAGCCTCGAGCTCGAGGGGCGACAGCGTCTTGGGATGCACCCGGCTCAGAGCATGGGCCACCGATCCCCAGGGGATGGGCCAAGTCGTGACCGGGATGTCGATCACGCCCGAGTCGACCAGGATCTCGATGTCGTTGCGGACGCCGATCTCGCCCGGAGACGCCCAGGGATCGGCCCACCCCCGGCGCGCGGCGAATCCCAGAAGTGCAAGGAGAGCCAGGACGAGAAAAACCCTCCGCATCCCAAGCCTCCCGTCGTCTTTCACGAACGATACCCCTCAGGCTCGCGGTCCGGGGCACGAGCATATCGACCCCTCTTCGAGCCTTTCCCGCCCTCGATGGACCTCATCCGTCGAGTGCGCTCGTGCAATGGGGACAGCGCCGGGCCGCTGTTGGAATGCTCATGGCGCACTCGGGACAGCTTCGGGTGGTCGCGGGAGCCGCCGGCTGCGCATGGATCCGGTTGAGCGTCCGGATCATCACGAAGACCGCAAAGCCGATGATGACGAAGCTCACGATCGAGTTGATGAAGAGCCCGTAGTTGAGCGTGACGGCGCCTGCCTTCTCTGCGGCGGCGAGCGTCGCATAAGGACCGGGAAGGGATCCCGCCTTGAGGACCACATAGAGATCCGAGAAGTCCACCCCATGGAGCAGGAGGCCGATGGGCGGCATGATCACGTTCGTGACGAGCGAGGTCACGATGGCCGAAAAGGCACCCCCGATCACGAAGGCCACAGCCAGATCCAGCACGTTGCCCCGCATCAGGAATGTGCGGAAATCCGACACGAACTTCTTGAGCATGGTGTTTTTCTCCGTTGGGGATCCGTCGCCGTAAGGTGGCTGAGCACGACCCTGCCTGAACCCGGAACCTTATGCTCCCGCAGCATACCGGTTAGCGCATCCCCCTCCGCTCCCGGGTCCCTTGAGTCTCACCTCTATACTAGTGAGCCTCCCACACCCGGTCACGGCTAATGATACCAGTCTGGCAGGCCGCTTTGGGCGGGATGCTTCTCGGCCTGAGCCTCGCACTCCCGCCGGGACCGGTGACTGCTGTCATGATGAATGCGGGAGCCCATGGGCGGCTCCGCGAATCGCTTGCTACCGCGGCGGGTGCGATTGGCGGGGATGCGATCTGGCTCGCCCTCGCGGCGACGGGCGCTGCCACCGCGCTCCAGAGGGAACCGCGGGCGGTGGGTTTTCTGGGGCTCCTCGGAGCCAGTCTCCTCCTCTGGACGGCCTGGCGCTCCTGGACGGCGGAAGTCGGACCGGATCGCGGGCCCGGATCCTTCCGGATGGGCTTTTTCATCGTCCTCACGAGCCCCTTCTCGCTCGCCTGGTGGCTCGGAAACGGCACGCTGCTCTTTTCGGCGTGGGGCCTGACCGGGATTGTCGCGCTTTTTCTGACCACGACCCTCTACTCAGTCGCTTTCAGCTTGATCTTCTGGCGGCTCGGAACGAGGGCAGGCGGGGTGATCCGGTTCCTCTCCCGGTTGAGCACGGGTCTCCTCACGGTCTTTGGACTGTATGTTGCCTGGACCAGCCTGCATCTGATCGGCGTCTAGAGAGCGGGGCTTTCTCGCCACTACGATCAACTCCTCCCCCAGGCCCGGGTTGAGCCACGCCTGCACGGCCGCGGAGAGGGCAGCCAGCCGGATCCGCCATGGCACCGGATTTCCGGGAGTATTCGGGTCCTGACCGGAGGCCATGTGATGGCTGGCCGCGAAATTCCTGAACGGTTTCAGGGAGGCCGGCATGGCCACCACCGGCCTGAAGCCTGCGCGATGAAGCAGGTCCGTGAGCGAGGTGGGATTGAAGAGCACGAGGTGGCGGGGTGGCTCGAGCCCCCGCCAGTGAACCCCGAAACGGCGATACCCCAAGGCCTGGATATTGGGGGTGGCGATCCAGAGGGTTCCCCCCGGCCTGAGCAGTCTCCAGGATTCCTCCACCGCGAGCCGGGGATCGTGCACATGCTCGATCACGTGATTGAGGGTGACCGCATGGTAGGCATTCGTCCCGAGCCCGGTGTCCGGAAGCCCCCCCACATGGACCACCGCTCCCCGGCCACGGGCGATCTCCGCGGCTACGGGATCCGGTTCCAGGCCATGGATCCGCCATCCGCAAGCTTGTGCCGCCTCGAAAAATTCCCCGTTTCCGCATCCGATATCGAGACAGACCGAATCCGGTCCGGGAGGCGGCAGGTGACGCACCCACTGAGCCACCGACCGTCGGTCACGCGGGTAGGGCAGGAGGAGAAGGCGGCCGAAAGGCAGCCACGGGCGCCTTCGGCTCGCGTAGTGGGCCCGAAGATAATCGTTGAGAACGGCATTCCGGAAAGGCGACAAGAATCCCCGGGTCGGGCCGGAGGGGACCGGGTGATGCGTGTAATACCCGCGATAGGCCAGCCCGATCGTGGATGGGGTTGGACGCGGATCGAGGTAGGCACTCCTGCAGTCCAGGCAGCGCCAAAGGCTCCAGCGTCCCGGCGCACAGAAGAAAACGCGGTCACGGGCATCGTCGTGAAGCATCTCGCGCCGGCTTCCGCCGCAGACGGGGCAGTTCCCGAGTCGTTCCACTCCCGTGGCCGGCCATTCACCCGGCAGTGCAGACCGGCTCATCGCCGATCGATCCGGCATCCGGCCCACCCGGGTTCGTGCATGGGCTCAGCCCGGCCGGGTGAAGGCTCCGACCACGAGCCAGAGCACGACGATCACGACCAGTTCCAGGGCAAACGATCCCACGGTCACCCCGGCGGCCTTGAGATAGGAGAGTTTCTCCCCATCCGGGCGGCGCTGCATCTGCTGGACGATCCAGCACATGACGGCGAGGTTGACGAGCCAGAGGAGCGGGCTCCCCACGAAGGGCACATTGCGGAGCAGCCATCCGATGAGGAGGTCCAGAAGGACCACGGCCGCGAAACTCACCAGCATGATCGTGAGGGCCTTGCCGAAGGACGGGGTGAACTTGAGGAAGATCCGGAAAGAGAGCATGAGGAAGAGGGCGCCCAGGACGAGCGTCAGAAAAATGAGACCGATCACCACACCCGGTCCCAGGTTCCCCAAGGCAAACAGCTGATTGAGCATGTGGTACCTCCAGAAGTGAGCGCCGGTAAGGCGGTCGTGGCCTACGGATGGACAGGCGGGCCACCCCCCCCGCCACCGCGCGGGTTCGGGAAGGCGGGGGGGGTCCGATGCGGCTGACCCCGCCACTGGATCAGCATGGCGGCCACGTCTCCCACGCGGTGCTTGCCGAGATAGCAGTGGATGTAGATACGGGTTTTCGGATGATGTTCGATGAAGTGGCGGATCTTCCGGAGTGCCCGGGCATTGAGCGGGCTCGTGGGGGGTTCCGCGCTATTCATCGGGTAGTCGTAGTCGGCCATGCCGAGCTCCCGGGCCAGATGATCCTCGCGTTCGATCAGCGATTTTTCATAGATCAGGTGGGGATCCAAAAGCGAGATCACGACCCGGACTCCCCGGTGATGCAGATTCTCGAAAAGCCCCTCATCGGGATAGGGCCCCACGATGATGTTCGAAGTCACCCGGTGCACGTTGCCCTGGAGGTAATGCAGGGGAAAGAGATAGGGCTCGAAGATCGCGAAGTTGGCGAGGAAGAGATAGGCGGGGGTCGCCAAGATCACGGCCAGGAGACAAAGCCGCAGGGCAATCCCCAGCACCCGGCTGACCAGGCCCGAGAGGCGGCGCAGCACCGTCATGGCTCATGGTCCGGGAGCGCGGAGCGACCCTGGATGGTTTTCCGGTCCGGATGTCCCCAGTGCGTCTGGGTCACCTGGAAGGTGGCCACCAGCCGTTCGACGGCCAGGACCTGCCGGTAGCCCAGGTATTCGAGCGAGGCCAGAAGTGCGATCCGGTAGGAGTCCAAGAGACTCTCGTACTTGTGGATGACGAAGTTGTCGAGGAGGACGGCGGCGGCATTGAGCCACATGCCCCAGAGGATCGAGATGATGAAAAAGAGGAGCGCAAAGACCGGATTCAACATGTGAAAGATGAAGAATAGCGCGAATCCGACGTAGCCCACAAACTCGATCAGGGGACCGAACAGCTCGATGAAGAGGAAAAACGGCATGCCGAGGGTCCCGGCCCGACCGTAGCGGGGATTGAAGAGCATGGTGCGGTTGTACCAGATACTGTCCACCAGGGCCCGCTGCCAGCGGTTGCGCTGACGCAGGAGGGAGGGAAAATTGCCCGGGACCTGGGTCCAGCACACGGGCTCCGGGATGAAGTAGACCTTGTAGTGGATCTTCTGGTCCACGCAATGGCGGTGCAGTCGCAGGACAATGTCCATGTCCTCGCCCACGGTCTTCCGGTAGCCCCCGACCGAAAAGAGGAGGTCTTTGCGGAAGATGCCGAAGGCCCCGGAAATGATGAGGAGGCTGCCGTACTCGCCGAGGGTGACGCGTCCGGCCATGAAGCCGCGGAGGTATTCGGCGATCTGGATATTGGCCAGGATACTCTTGGGCGAGCGGATCTTCCGGACGCGGGAACCCACGACCTCGCATCCGTTCAACACCCGGACCGACCCCCCTGCGGCCACGAGCTCCCGGTTGATGAGGAACTGGTGGCCCATGCGCAAGAGCGCGTCCGGATCCAGGATCGAATCCGCATCGATGGCACAGAACAAGGGATAGCGGCTGTAGTTGAGTCCGGCGTTCAGGGCATCGGCTTTGCCGCCGTTTTCCTTGTCCACCACCCAGAGTTGGGGATAGCGTTCCGAGACGTAGACCCCGCGGATGGGTGCGGTTTCGATCTCCCGCCGCTCCGGCCGATCGATGGGTACGAGGCGGAAGGCCTCCGTGAGGCGCTCCAGGGTCCCATCCGTCGATCCATCGTTCACGACCACGATTTCATAGCGCGGGTAGTTGATCTGGGTCGCGGCCAAAACCGTATCGACCAGGGTGAGTTGCTCGTTGTAGGCCGGGATCGCGATCGTGATGGGCCGCAGGTTGGCCGAACGGGTGAGCGCGAGCAGCCGGTCGAGGTCGGGGGCGGTATCACTCGATTCGCGGAGATGGCGGAAGGCAAAGAACGTGATGTAGGTATAGCCCCCGTTGATGATCAAAAACGCGATCAGGATCAGGACCTGGAAAGCGAGCAGGGTATTCGCGATGGTCAGGAGGGAGAGAATCATCGGGATTCCGCCAGCAGGGCAAAGGCCGCCATGTGGCGGACCTCCTCGCGCTCGTCCTGCTCGCGTGCGAGCAGTTCCCGATGCCCCGCCTCTCCCAGGTTCATGAGCGTCTGCGCAGCCGCGTAGCGCACATTGAAATCGGGTGAAGCCAACTGGGCGCTCACCTGGGGGACGATGGTGGGGCCGCAGCTTTCGGCACTGCGGATGGCAGCGATGTTGAGCATGAGATCAGCCGAGCCGAGATTTTCCTCGATGATCGGATCACACCGACCCATGCTCTGGAGGCTTCTCAGGGTGACTGCCGTGAGCCGGTCACTCCGACGCTCACGGGCCACCTCGACCAAAAGCGGGCTGAAGTTCACGAGCTGTTCCTTGCCCATCGCCTGAATCAGCGCCAGGGCATGCTGTTCGCCATAGCGCCCCGCCTCGAGGCAGGTCTCAAAGACCAGGGAGAGCCGGTCCGGGGCGACGCCCCGTTCCATGAGGGTCCGGATCGCGATCCGGAAGGTGCCCTCGTCGTAGCCGGCCGAGAGGTCCGGCCGCGAGGCGGTCAGGGTAAAGAGGGTCTGGAACTGGTAGGGCTTGGAGAGGAGATGGGCGGCCGAAAACAGACAGATTCCGAAGATCCGCATGTTTTCCTCGCTTCGTGCAAACTCGACGAGCGGATCGAAAAGCTCAGGCAGGCGGAGGTCGCCGATCGCGGTTACTGCCTGGTAGCGCCGGGCCCAGTCCCGGGCCCCAAGCTCCTTGAGGGCGATTTCGGCGGCACGGCTCGCGCGGATCAGATCCAGGATGCGGGGAGAGGCAATGGCATCGGGCCCAAACTTCCGGGTCAACGCCGACCCCAGCGCGACGACCTCATCGAGCCGATTCACGCCGGGAAGCCGGACCGTGCGGTCAGCCTCGGACCGGGCGAGCGCCCGTTCGAAGCGGGCGATCTGCTCCTGGCGGGCGCGGGTCCGTCTCAGGATCTCGCGCTTGTGGAGCCCGAGTCCAATGAAGAGGGCCACGATCGATAGACTGAACAGCGCGATCACCATCCACAGCAGCGGGATCACGAGATAGGGGAAAAAGGCCGTATCCAGGGACTGCACCTACCACCTCCGGGTGAGCGAGAGATAGATCCCGCGCCGGTCGTAGAGTCCCGAGCGATGATCCAGGAAAAGAGCCACGTTCAAGGAAAAGCGGTGGCTGAGCTCGAACACCTCGCCGAGTCTCACCCCGTAGCTCGGGGTACGCAGGATCGAGTTCTGCACCACGAGCACTTCACCGGCCTCGCCGGCCGTGAGATAAAGATAGGTCCGGTTGAGCCCGCCATGGAACCACTCCGGAGCCACGAGGACGCTATAGGCCCGGGTCTCGGGGACATAGTAGAGGCCGGTCTCGACGTGAAGGCCGGGACCGGGGTAGAAGCCGACCCCACCGAAGAGAACATTCGCCACGGCACCGGAAAAGATGAGATGACGGATACTCCCCTCAATCGAGACCACGCCCAGGCTTTTCGACAAAGCGGCCCCGAAGCTTTCATTCGCGAGGAAGGTGTCATTGGGGCTGTAGCCGACCGAAAGCTCTCCCGCGTAACCCGCCCCAAGCGCCGTGTAAAAATCCACGCCGAAGTCTTCCGCCGTCTCACCGAAGCGGTGGTAGCGCTGGGCACTCACGACGAAGTTCCCGACCGAGGTCGGAAATCCCCCCCTGAGGCCGAACTGGTTGTCTCCGGGATAGGCACCGGTCGACTCCGCAACCCCGCCATCGACGGTCACGAAGCGTCCGTAAAGCCGGGTGAGGGCGGAACCCAGCGAATTGAAGACCGCTGAGCGCGCTGCCGGACTGAGCTCTCTGAGTTCGCTTTGGGCCTCCCCGGGATGCCCGGCCTGGACATGGGCCACGACCGCGGCCACGGCGAGGCTTGAATCCTCGGGATAGCGCCGTGCCAGGGCTCGATAGACCGCCTCCGCCCGTCCCGGATGATGGAGCGCCACCTCAGCCTCGGCCACGACGAGACCACTGCCGTAGGGATCCTCGCCGCTCCGATAAAGCGGCTCGGCCAAAGCCAGGGCACGAGCCGGCTCGTGGGCCGAAAGATCACTCCGCGCCAGAGCA
The DNA here is from genome assembly GCA_021785265.1 of Pseudomonadota bacterium. GTDB lineage: Bacteria > Pseudomonadota > Gammaproteobacteria > JAKAQQ01 > JAKAQQ01 > JAJZIH01. The sequence goes on along the minus strand of JAJYFY010000036.1, from coordinate 71 downwards.
AGCGTCCTGCCGACCCTGAGTGCCAGAGCCTCCCTCCCGAGCTCACGATCGGCTGGATAGCGCCGGGCCAG
>JAJYFY010000035.1 GCA_021785265.1 Pseudomonadota bacterium | reverse complement strand
GGATGCGGGACGAATCGGACTGCTCTACTCGAGTGTCTCCGGGATCATCGGATCCGGCTGGCTTCTGGGGCCGTTTCTTGCCATGCAGACGGCTGGCCCCTGGAGCATCGGGTCATGGCTGATCGGAGCCATCGCCGTCCTTCTCCTCGCATTCGTCTTCGCCGAGTTGGCCATTCTGGTTCCCAAAAGCGGCGTCCTGGTGCATTTGAGCCACCTGAGTCACGGCGAACTGGTTGGGCGCATCTGGAGCTGGATCCTGTTTCTGGCCTACGTGACGGTACCTCCGGTCGAGGTGCTCGCGGTCTTGTACTATGCCAACAACTACTTCCCCGGCCTCGTCACAGGCCCCCAGCATCTTCTGACCGAGTGGGGCTACGGGGTCTCGATTGTCCTGCTCGCCCTCATCGTGGCCATGAATTTTCTCGCGATCCGCTGGGTCTTATTGATCAATAGCACAGCCACCTGGTGGAAAATCCTGATCGCGATCGTCACCATCGCGGTCCTTTTGTCTTTCTCCTTTCACCCCGGCAATCTCACACTCGCGCTGCAGAGCACCCCGCGTGACGGGCTGTTCACCTCGGTGGCCACGGCCGGAATCATTTTCAGCTTCCTGGGTTTCCGGCAGGCGATCGACCTGGCTGGAGAGACCCAGGATCCCCGCCGCAACATTCCGTTCGCGGTGGTCGGTTCGGTCATCATTTCCACCCTGATCTATGTCGGGTTACAGTACGCGATCCTGGGCTCGATCAATCCGGCCTTGATCCTGAAGGATGGCTGGGCCGGACTCCGGTTCAAGGGTTCCGCGGGCCCGCTGGCCACCCTGGTGGTCACGGCCGGTGCGGTCTGGTGGGGTTATTTCATCTATCTCAATGCCGTGGTCTCTCCCACCGGCACGGCCTTCATTTACACCACCACCACCTCCCGCATCCTCATGGCGACCGGCGAAATGGGATCCGGCCCGAGCCGGCTCTCCCTGATCAGCACACGCGGGGTTCCCTGGTCGGCCCTGATTGCGACTTTCGTGATCGGCGCGATCTTCCTGTTCCCCTTTCCGTCCTGGCAGAAGCTGGTGGCGGTCATTTCCTCCTCCACGGTCCTTTCTTACGGGATCGGGCCCGTGGTTCTACTCCAGTTGCGCAACCGCCTGCCGGAACTGGAACGCCGTTTCCGGCTGCGCTGGGCCTGGATCATCGCCCCCCTCGCTTTTATTGTCGCCAACTGGATCATTGTCTGGACCGGATTCAAAACCGACAGCTACGTCTTCGGAATCCTGCTCGGCTTGTTCACCACGTACATGATTTACTATGGCATCCAGAAATATGGCCGCCACCGACCGGTCCCCCCCCTGAATGCTTTTCATGCCCTGTGGCTCGTTCCCTATTTCGGCGGACTCTGGGTGCTGACTTGGCTGGGGCCGACCCGCTTGGAGGGCATCAACGAGCTCAGCTTTTTGACCTGCAATCTCCTCGTGGCGGCCTGGAGCCTGATCATTCTCGCATTGGCCCTGTGGAATAGTCTGGACCGGGATCAGACCCAGGCCGTGTTCACGACCATCACCCAAGACCTGCACGGAGGCCCGGAAACAGCCTACGAGGTGGGCCCATAGACTGCGTCCCACCCCGGGTCCTGTGCTAGCCTTGGATCGGGGCAAAAACAGGACTTCCGGATGACATTTCTGGGCTTGATCGGACTGGCCGTCGGAGCCGTCGTCACCCTTTCGGTGATCGGCCAGACCGACCGCAAGGCTGCTCTCGCTGCCTACGGCCGTCAGTATTGCGAGGACATGGGCTGGCAGTTCCTGGACGAAACCGTGAGCCTGAAATCGCTTCGCCTGAGCCGCACGGCCCACGGTTGGGTCCTGGTGCGGCGTTACGAGTTCGATTTTTCTCCTGACGGGCTCCACCGGCAGCGGGGAGAACTCCTCGTTCATCCCGGATGGGGAAAACCCCTCATCCGGACGGTGGAGGAGATGTCCGCCCGCGGATCGCCCCCTCCTCCGTCCTGATCCCCGAAGCGCAAAACGTCTTCGGGTTTTGAACTACTTCGAAAACCTAGCGCCTTGGCAGAATCGGTCCTTGAGGCGCCTGATCTGGCGCATCCGCCAGCTCTGGGACTTCGACTGGTCTTGGGCCGGCAAGACCGGCACGCATCCCTTGGGCGGCCGACGCATGTAGACGATATCCACACGGCGATTGACGGCCCAATCCGAAGGGTTGTTACCCTGCGCCACGGGGCGCTGCTTGCCGTAGCTCACAATTTCGATCTGAGCCGGGTTGGTTCCCAGCGATTCGAGCAGTTCAGCGACGGCATGGGCCCGTTTCTGACCCAGTGCCAGGTTGTAGCCGACCGTCCCCCGTTCATCGCAGTTCCCTTCCAGGCGGACAACCGCCCGGGCATGGGCGAACAGGTACTGGGCCTGTGCCTTGAGCATCTTTTCGTAACGGCTATGGACACGGGAACGGTTGAAGTTGAAATACACCGACCGGTAGGCCAGACCGGGATGGCTCTTCATCCAGGCCCGGAAGGCCGCTTGGCGACGCTCCCGCGCGGCCAGTGCCCGAGCCGCCCGAAGGCTGGTCGACGAACTGGGCAGGGTCTGTGTCACGTGGGGAGCCGGTTTCGCCTTGGGCGGAGCCGGATGTTCGGTGGCACAGGAAGCCAGGGCAATACACAGGATACCGGTCAGGGCAAGAAGCATGCGTTTCACGGGGGTGATCCTCATGGGTGACTGGGGAGTTGAGGGAGGTCTGGGATTTCGAAAAACAGTGCTGTTATTCTGAACCGGAGGGCCAGTCCGTGTCCATCGGCTGGAAAAGCCAAAAACCAGCTGCCCCGGAACCCCTCCTCGACTCGGGAATCCGCATCCTGGGAAAGGGGCCGGGTTCGGGTCTTTTCATGACTTAGAATAGGGAGATCTTCCGGGAGACTCCTAGATGTCCAGCTCTCTCCGTTACTCGAAACCGGTGGCGTTCGCCGTGGCCTGCGCATGGCTCAGCCTCACCCTCGCTGCCTGGGGAGCCTCCCGGGCCCTGATCCGTTTTCCCACCCTCCACAACCACAGCATCGTTTTCGAGGCGGCGGGAAACCTGTGGAAGGTGAGCCTCCAGGGCGGGACCGCGATCCGGCTCACCGCCGACACCGGCTATGACAGCCACCCGCTGTTTTCACCCAACGGGCGCTGGATTGCCTTCACCGGCTGGTACGAGGGCAGTGCGGATGTCTACCTGATTCCGGCTCACGGGGGCTATGCTCGCCGTCTGACCTACCGTCCCGGACTGGTCGTCGGATGGACCCCCGACAGCCACCAGGTCATCTTTCTATCCCGTCGCGACAGCACCAGCCCGGAATACCTCAAAGCCTTCACGGTCCCGGTGACCGGGGGGCTCGCCCGACCCCTCCCTTTGCCGTGGACCGGACCCCTGGCCCTGAGCCCGCATGGTCGCCGGGTGGCCTATAACAAGTTGTATCGCAACCAGAGCTTCCACCGGAAACACTACCGGGGCGGCTGGGCCCAGAAAATCTGGATTTACCACTTCCGGAGCGGCCGGATCCGTTCCATCACCCGCTGGAGTGGAACCTCGACCTTTCCCATGTGGGGACACCATCATCTCTACTACGCCTCCGACCGCGGTCCCTCGGGCGTGCTCAACCTCTGGTCCGACAATCTGGCGACGGGACACAAGCGACAGTTGACCTTCTTCCACCGTTATGACATCGACTGGCCGAGCCTCGGCAATACCGGCATCGTCTTTCAGGACGGAGGCCATCTCTACTGCTATGAGTTACCCGCCCGCCGACTCATCCGGGTGAACGTCCGTCTCCCTCTGGACGGAGTCCGTCGCCACCCGGTGTGGATCAAGGCCTGGAAGTCGGTTCAAAGCTACAGCCTATCGAACGGCGGCCGGATTGCCTTTTTCGGCGCGCGCGGCAATTTGTTTCGGGTTCCGTTGCATCATGGCACCACGGAAAACCTGATTCCCACCTCCAAGGCGGAGCTCACCATGCCGGTTGAGTCTCCCAACGGAAAATGGGTGGCCTACGTCACCGACCAGACCGGCCACAGTGAAATCGCGATCCGCCCCCTCGCCTATCCGCACCGGATCCGGATCCTGACCCATTTCAAGATCGCCCACCTCTACGGACCGCTCTGGTCGCCGGACAGCCAGTGGATTGCTTTCGCCGACAGTGCGAGGCGCCTCTGGCGGGTCAATGTGGACACCCGAAAGCTCGTTGAGATCACCCAGGACCGTTACAGCTGGATTCATGATTATTCCTGGTCGCCGGATTCACAATGGCTGGCCTACAGTCGCGTCGGACGGAATGGACTGGGCGTCATCTGGCTGAATCATCTGACGGACAATCACGTCCACCCACTCACACGGGGGGACAACGCAGACAGCGATCCGGTTTTCGATCCCGCCGGGCGCTACCTCTACTTTGTTTCAGCCCGTCATACCAATCCGGCACTCAGTGCTACGGGCATGAACTTTGCCGTGGTCGATGCGGATGGCCTGTATGCCATGACGCTCAACCCCAAGGTCGCCTCCCCACTCGCGATCCGGGGCAGCAGCCCCCCCCGACCGCCTACCCCGCACCCCAGCCCGCGCCCCGGCGACAAGAAAAAAACCACCCCCCATCCGCTCACGATCGACTGGCGCCACGCGATCGGTCGGGTGGTCCAACTGCCGGTTCCGCCCGCCGACATCTCCGAACTGGCAGCCACCCCCAAGGCGCTCTACTACGAAGTGCAACCGCTCCCCACCGTGAACGGCCCGCTTCCGGTCACCCCCCCTGCCATCGACCGCTATTCACTGCGCCGGAGGACCGGCCGGGAGTGGCTCAAGGGGCCCACCTCGTTCGTCCTGAGCCACAACGGTCAATTCCTGCTCTATGCGGCTGGACCCCATTTTTTTGAAGTCTCGGCCCTACCCACCCCACTTCACCCCCGACCGGTTCCCCTGCACCAGCTCTGGATCCGGATCCGGCCCGCCACGGAATGGCGCCAGATCTACTGGTCCGCCTGGCGCAAGGTGCGTGCCTACTTCGTCAATCCCCAGTTCAACGGTGACAACTGGAAGCGCATCGGAGAGCGCTATGCCCGACTGCTTCCCCTGGTGGCCACGCGACAGGACCTGAACTACCTCATCGGCAACATGATCGGTTCCCTGGACGAGTCTCATATGTTCGTTTTCGGGGGCGACACCGGGCTCGAAGTGCCGGCGGTTCCAACCGGCCTCTTGGGTGCCCGCCTGGCACTCGACCGGCACAATGCCCGGTATCGGATCGTCCGCCTTTTCCACGGCAACAATACCCTCAAAAACTACACCGCCCCCCTGGCCCAACCCGGTCTCAAGGTCCACCCGGGAGATTTTCTGCTCGCCATCAACGGGGTCCCCCTGCGCGGACCGACCAATCCCTATTTGCTCCTTGAGCATACGGTCGGGCGCACCATCCGACTTCGCCTGAGCGCGACAGGTTCCTCCCACGGCAGTTGGGTGATCAGGGCCCGCCCCATCGCCAACCAGTCGAAGCTCCACCTCCTGGCCTGGATCCGCCACAACCGTCGCCTGGTCCGGCGGCTTTCTCACGGCCAGATTGGCTATCTCTACCTCGCCAACATGGGGGGAATGGGACTCAACGAGTTCATCCGCCAGTTCTACCACCAGCTCCACAAAAAGGCACTCATCATCGACGAACGCTGGAATACCGGGGGGTTTATCGATGACATGCTGTTCGATCGGCTGACCCGCCGTCTCGTGGCCTATTTCATCGATCGCCAGCGCGGCGTGTTCCGGGTTCCCGCGAATGTCTTCCCCGGTTACCTCGCGGCCTTGGTCAACCATGGATCTGCATCGGACGGTGACATCTTTGCCTACGAGTTTGAGAAATACCATCTGGGGCCCGTCATTGGCAGTCGGACGTGGGGAGGGGTGCGGGGCTATTTCCGCCCACTACCCCTGGAGGATGGCGGCACCCTCGTGGTATCCGAGATCGCTCTCTACAACCGTCACGGCCACTGGACAGTGGAAAACTACGGAGTGAGACCCAATATCGTGGTCCACGACGAACCGGGCCAACTCCGGCACGGGGAGGACGCGCAACTTCTCGCCGCGGTTCACTACCTCATGCGGAAACTCAAGACCCATCCCATCCACCGGGCCCCCCAACCCCCCTGGCTACCCGCCTACCCCCCGATTCCTCATGCCCATCCGGTTCACCCGACCCGATAACGGTCGGATGCGGGGAGGGGCCGCCCGGAGATCCCGTGCCTTCCGACACCGGGAGGCGCGGGGCGGCCGCGAGCCCTCAACGCGAACCCCATCCCCACCCGTGTATACAGGCTCTCGCGGACCTTGAAAGCCGGAGCCACCTCCGCCGCCGGGTTGCCGGCGGTCCGGCCTGGCGAATGCAGCACGGGCAGAAAAACCCGGTGGCCGGGAATGGTCGGTTCCTTCCTGGCAGTCCGGATCCTCCGTGCACTGGAACAGGACAGTCGGCCCTGGCTCGTCGTCTCTCCCTCGAACGAGGCCACCGTGAACCTGGCTCGTGAACTCGACTACCTGAGCCAGGGCCGGCTCCGTGACTCGCTCCGGACTTTTCCTGACCGGGAGATCCTGCCTTACGACCTCTTCTCACCCGCAACGGAAATTATTGCGGAACGGCTCATGACCCTCTCGGAGCTCCGCCGGGGACGCGCCCGGCTTCTCCTGGCATCAGCCAGCGCGCTCGACGAGCGGCTCCCTCCGCCGACTTTTCTTGACCAGACCAGTCTGCTTCTCTGCGTTGGTGAAACGCTGGATCTGAAAAGCCTGAGAACCCGCCTGGAGCAGGCGGGATACCATCCTGTCGGCATTGTCCGCAACCCGGGGGAAATGGCCATTCGGGGTTCGATTCTCGACCTGTTCGCCCCGACCGCCTCCGTCCCCTACCGGATCGAGCTCAGCGACTTCGTGATTGATTCCTTACGGAGCTTCGACCCGGAGAGCCAACTCACCCTGGAGCGCCTGGAACGCATCGTTCTCCTGCCGGCGCGCGAGATGCTTCTCAACGAGGAGTCTATCCGCCACTTCCGCCTGAAGTTCCGGGAGCATTTCGAGGGCTCACCGCAAACCTACGGAGTTTATCGATCGGTGAGCGAGGGTAGCCCGGTTGAGGGGCTCGAGGCCTATCTGCCCCTTTTCTTCGAAAACCCTTTTCACCTTCTCGATTACTGCTCGCCAACGACTCGCATCCTCTGGGCACCTGGGGCGCGTGTGGCCCTTGAAGAGGCCCAGATGCGTACCGAATCACTCCATGACCAGAGGAAAAATGCGCTCGACCTGCCCCCTCTTCCTGCCGGGGAGGCCTATGTCGGAACGTCGGAACTGGCGAAGCGCATGGCCCCCTTCGAGGAGATCAGCTGCCCGATCGATAGCCATGGGGAATCTCCCGGAGGGGGGATGGCCGAACCGGTTCCGCCGTCGCTCCGGATTCCGAGAACCGAGCAGGATCGTCTGGCTCATCACCTCTGGTCTTACCTGGAACTGACACGTCTCCGCGGTCTCATCGTGGCGGCCTCACCCGGCCGTCGAGAGGCACTGTCCAAGCTCTTTATGAAAGGCCCTCATCCGCCCCCGGTCCTGGCCGGACATTGGGATACCTTCCTCACGGGCCAGGAACCCTGGGCCCTCCTCCAGGCCCCGATCGAGGAGGGTTTTCTCTGGCCGGAGGCCGGCCTCGCCGTTTTCACCGAAAACGAGATCTGGACGACCCCCCCCGTCCGCAACCCCGAATCCAAAACCGCCCAGCAGTGGTTGGCCCGGATCGAGGACTTCAAGACCCTTTCCCCCGGCGCACCGGTCATTCACGAAACCCAAGGCATCGGACGTTACCGGGGACTCGTGCATCTCGAAGTCGACGGCGTGACGGGCGAGTTTTTGCATCTCGAGTATTGGGGAGGGGACCGTCTCTATGTCCCCATTGCCTCGCTCCATCTCGTGAGCCCCTATCTCGGGGGGGATCCGGACCAGGCCCCCTGGCATCGGTTGGGCAGCGGTCAGTGGGAAAAGGCCAAACGGGAAGCGCGGAAACGGGCGCATGACGTGGCCGTGGAACTGCTCGAAACCCATGCCCAGCGCCAACTGGCACAGGCTCCCGTTCTCGAGGCGGACCCCGTCGCCTACGAACGTTTTGCCCTGGAGTTCCCCTTCGAGGAAACCCCTGACCAGGCGCAGGCCATCTGTCAGGTCCTGGATGATCTCAAGTCACAAACCCCGATGGACCGGGTGGTTTGCGGCGACGTCGGATTCGGCAAAACCGAGGTCGCCCTGCGGGCGGCCTGGGTTGCCGTCGAGGCCGGCTACCAGGTCGTGGTCCTGGTCCCCACGACGCTTCTCGCCCAGCAGCACCTTGACTCGTTCAGCGACCGTTTCGCGAACTGGTCGGTCACGGTCGAGATGCTCTCCCGCTTCCGGAATGTGCGGGAACAGGCGCAGATCCGCGAGAAGCTCACCTCCGGCGAGATCGACATCCTGATCGGTACCCACAAGCTCCTCACGGCCCACCTCGATTTCAAGCGCCTCGGGCTCATCCTGATCGACGAGGAACACCGCTTCGGCGTCCGCCAGAAGGAGCTTTTGGCCTGTTTCAAGCATGACGTTCATACACTCACCCTGACCGCCACACCGATCCCGCGGACCCTCAACATGACCTTGGGTGGACTGCGGTCCTTGAGCATCATTTCCACCCCCCCCAAGGATCGTCTGCCCATCCAGACCTTCCTCACCGAATGGAGGCCCGCCATCCTGCAGGAAGCCTTGGGTCGCGAGCTGCAGCGGGGGGGTCAGGTCTATGTCGTGACCCCACGCGTCCGGGGCATCGAGGACCTGGTCCGGGAAATCTCCCGCTGGGCTCCGGCCGGAATGGTCCGGTTTGCCCATGGACAGATGCCGGAACGTGAACTCGAGCAGACCATGTCCGATTTCTACCATCGTCGTTTCAGCGTGCTCGTCTCGACCAAGATCATTGAAAGCGGTATCGACATCCCCACCGCCAATACCATGCTCATCCACGAAGCCGACCGCTTCGGACTGGCCGAGCTTCACCAGCTCCGGGGCCGGGTCGGACGCTCCGCCCATCGGGCCTACGCGTACCTCTGCGTCCACTCGCTCGAAGCGTTGGTCGACGACGCGGAAAGGCGCCTGGAGACACTGACGCGCTTCGATGCCCTAGGATCCGGACTCTTGCTCGCCATGCAGGATCTCGAAATCCGGGGTGCCGGCGAGCTTCTGGGTCAGGCGCAGAGCGGAGAGATCGAAGCCGTCGGGTTCAGCCTTTACACCGAATATGTCCGGGAGGCCGTTCAATCACTGAAGTCCGGCGCCCCCCAACCGGTCTCCCCACCCGATTTCCGAAGGGCGGAAATCGACCTCCATGAACCGGCTTTGATTCCGGAAAACTACGTGTCAGACATCCATCAGCGCCTGGTCCTTTACAAGCGACTGGCCTCAGCCGGAGGCCCCATCGATTTAGAGAAGCTCCGCCATGAACTCGCCGACCGCTTTGGCCCCATTCCGGAACCGTTGACAACGCTTTTTCTCCTCTCCGCTTTCCGGTTGCAGGCGACTTCGCTCGGAATCGAACGCATCGAAGCCTCAGCCACGGGTGGTCGTATCCTTTTCAGTCCGAATCCGCACATTGATCCGGCCCGTCTTGTCAGCCTGATGCATCGCCCGGAAGCGCCCTACCGCATGGAAGGCGCCCTTCGGATGCTTTACCGGAACCCCCTGCCGGGACTTTTGGAACGAACCCAGTGGGTCGCCGAAATCCTTACAATACTCGGAGACTGAGACACTCCCTGATGAGGCCCGGTACATTGACCGCAAAATTCCCCGTCCTGCCCGCACTCTTCGCCCTGCTGGCCGGGATGACCACAGGCGCCGCCCGCGCCCAGCAGTCCCCCGTCCCCGCACCCGATCAATGGGTCCAGGTCATCGTTTTTCGCACCCTGGATCCCGATGCCGGCGACCATGAACACTGGTCGCACCGCCTGCCCACGACCCTCATCCAGGAAGGTCTCCCCCTTCCCTCCCGATCGAAGAAGGGCGAGAGTGCCTTCCGTCCGGCAGCTCTCGGACCCAAAATGCAACGGGTTTGGGCCATCCTCCGGGCCGCCGCCCTCTACGCCCCCATGCTCAAGCTGGCCTGGATCCAGCCTGCTCTCAATTTCAATTCGGCGATTCCCGTCGCTCTCAATCCCGTGCGGAAGGCAAAGTCCCCCTTGGCCCCCGGCGTCCACATCCGCCGGAAAGCCGCTCCTTCACCGGCCCTGAGCCGCCTGTCCACGACCCCCCTCAAGCCCACGGTTTACGGGACCGTCAAAATCACCGTCCTACGTCACGTCTACATTGCGGTTCATACCGTGCTCGTCGAAGGAAAACCAGCCCCCAACCCAAAGCAGCACTCACACAGGGGCCCACTCTCCTCACCCTCGGCTTCGAAATGGGTCCTCAATGTCTATCCTATCCACCAGGCGAACCAGGTTCGTCCCGGGCGGATCAACTACTTCGACAATCCGGCCTACGGGGTTCTGGTTTATGTCAAGGCCGTTCCGGTAACGGCCTTGACAAAGCGGCCTTCAGAATAAGCCGCATCCGCGCGAGGGCCTGCTTCAGGGATTCTTCGAGTTCGTCGTGGATGGGGCGGGTTCCCTTGCCTGCGGCCCAATTGCTGACCAGCGCACAACAGGCGTAGGAGAGACCCAGCTCACGCGCGAGGGCCGCTTCGGGCATGGACGTCATGCCGACGATGTCGCAGCCGTCCTGTTCCATCTTGCTGATTTCCTTTCGGGTCTCCAAGCGTGGCCCCTGGGTCACCCCGTAGGTGGCCTGCTCTATTCGGGGGACGTCCGCCTGGCGGGCCCCGTCACACAGCCATTTGCGCATCTCTGCGTCATAGGGGTCTGTGAAATCAATGTGCTTGACCGGGTCCTCCTCATCAAAAAAGGTCTGAGCCCGTCCATAGGTATAGTCGATCAGCTGATCCGGGATCACCACCGTCCCGGGCTCCATGTTCTGCGTGATCCCCCCGACGGCCGCCAAAGCAACCACACAGTGGACCCCCACCGAATCGATCGCCCAGAGATTGGCCCGGTAGTTGATCTGGTGAGGAGCCAGCGCATGACCGTCTCCGTGCCGCGCCAGGAATACGATCTCGGCCCCGAAAAGACGACCCCAACGGAGTGGCGCCGAGGGCGAACCCCACGGAGTCGAAACCTCGCTTCGTCGTTCCTCGACGAAGTCCTCCAGTACACCCGCGCCAGTGCCCCCGATAATCGCAAGAATGGATTTTCCCGGCATGACGACCCCCGTGGAACAAAGAACGCTATTTTAATCGAGACGGCATCATCGCTCTGCTTCGTGCCGCGGTGACCCCATGCCGCGCTTCCTGTAATCGGTGGGTTTGAGTGCCGGCCACAGTTCGCCAGGTGATTGAGTGCGCCCTGGCGGAAGCCCGCACGGAACTGCGCACACCACCCGCCAACGGGATCGCCGCGAGCGCGAATTGTCACTGTGATCACTGTAGTACCCCGTGGCCCCAGTTATCCGCAAGTGGACGACCTGTTCGATGAGGACGGGTGCATCGTAGAGCGTTGGGTCACAACAGGCACTCCTGTTCCATCGAATCACCGTTCATGCTCATCGCATTCCCCTCGCCCGCCAGCTTCTGACAACACGCACCGCACCGCACTTGTCAATACCGATAAACTCGCCGGGTCGATCACATACGGAGGCATCATGTACACAAGGCGACCAAAAGGACGAAGCCAGACACCCGCCTCGACGAAGCGTGTCGTCAACGTCCGCAGATCGACCGGCGTATGCATCTCGACGACGCCGATCGCGCCGAGCACCCGCACGTCGCGCACACCCGGCAGCGCGGCGCACCCGGCAAGCTCAGTACGCAGCTGCTGCTCAATGTCCAAAACCCTGTCCTGCCATTTGGACTCGCACAAAAGGTCAATGTTCGCCGTGGCCACCGCACAGGCGAGCGGATTGGCCATGAAGGTGGGGCCGTGCATGAGACAGCCCGCCCCACCGCGGGAAATCGTCTCGGCTACCTCGGCGGTGGTGAGGGTAGCGGCCAAGGTCAAGTAGCCACCGGTGAGTGCCTTGCCCAGGCAGAGGATATCCGGAACGATGCCCGCGTGCTCGCAAGCGAACAGTCGGCCGGTACGGCCGAAGCCGGTGGCGATCTCGTCAGCGATCAGCAACACGCCATGCGCGTCGCACAGGGTGCGTACTTGGCGCAGGTACTCCGGGTGGTAGAACCACATGCCGCCTGCGCCCTGGGCAATGGGCTCCAGAATCACCGCCGCGAGCGCATCCGCGTGCGCCTCGATCAAATACGCAATTCCAGCGATGTCAGACGGCTCCCAAGGATCGCCCAAACGGCACTGCGGCCGGGGCGCGAAGAGTTGCCTCGGCATCACCCCTTCGAACAGATGATGCAGGCCAGTGACGGGATCGCTCACCGACATGGCGGCGAAAGTATCACCGTGGTAGCCACCCTGTAGGGCGAGTAGCCGGCGCTTGCCCGGCCGACTCCTAGCCTGCCAGTACTGGATCGCCATCTTGAGGGCCACCTCCACTGACACCGAACCCGAATCGCACAAAAAAACCTTCTGTAGGGGATCGGGCATCAGCGCCACCAGCCGGCGCCCCAGTTCAACCGCGGGCATATGGGTCAAACCGCCGAACATCACGTGCGCCATGCGTTGGAGCTGATCCTGAGCCGCGCGGTTGAGCGAGGGGTGGTTATAGCCGTGAATCACAGCCCACCACGAAGCCATGCCGTCGATCAGCTCACGCCCGTCAGCCAATTTCAAGCGCACCCCCTCGGCGGAAACCACGGGCCAGGGCGATGCCGGGTCGATCATCGAGGCATAGGGATGCCAGAGATGTGCCTGGTCGAAGGCCAGGGCATCCGCCCAGACCTGGTCCGGGGAGCGGTCACCCCGGTCAGCCCTCATCGCCGGCCTCCGCGCGGGGAAAGATTGCAGCCTGATCGTGAAAGTGAATTTCCAAGGTTCCCGCCGCCTGAGTCAGTCCCGTCATGCCTTGGGGAGATTGCAGGCAGCGCGTGTGAGGCGGTCACGCACAGCCAGCCATTCGGGAGTATCCGGAGGGGCCTCGACCAGCACGGCATGAAGACCAGCGTGGTCGAGACGATGCAGAGTTGCATATAACACGCGTCCGTATTCACCCGCTCCCGTAGGCATGGGAAAGGTCATGATCCCACTGCTGGCGAAGCCCTCGTCATCGGCGCCCAGCTTCAGCACCGCCACTTTGTGGCCCTGCCGAATCCGCTGAAGTGCCCGACGCCCCAATGCATCCGCCGGATGGATCTCAAGCGGCGTTGCGGGTGCATAGTGAGAGGCCAGCGTACCGGGGACACGCACCTTGTAGCCAGTGGGTGGGGCCATCTCAATTTTTTGATGGAGCGTGCTTTCCAGGGCCTCGACAGAAAGGCCGCCGGGTCGCAACAGCACCACCTTTCCGTGTAATAGGCTGACGATGGTCGATTCCACACCGACACGGCACGGACCTCCATCCAGAATCATGTCCACCTTGGATTCCAGTTCGTCGCGCACGTGTTGTGCTGTGGTTGGGCTCACCCGCCCGAAGCGATTGGCTGAAGGAGCGACCAGTGTCCCGGTGGCGGCAATGAGGTCACGCGCCACGGGATGCGCCGGCACACGCAGGGCCACGCTGTCCTGACCACCGGTCACGGCATCCAATACCCGGGGTTGGCGTGGAAGCACCAAGGTGAGGGGTCCGGGCCAGAAGGTCCCGGCCAGCAGTCGGGCGGTTGCAGGGATGTCACGCGCCCAATCCTCCAGCCCTTGCGCCGTGGCGAGGTGAACGATGAGGGGATGATCCGTCGGCCGTTCCTTGATCGCGAAAACGCGCCGTACAGCCTCCAGGTTCGTGGCCTCCGCTCCCAGACCATAAACCGTTTCGGTCGGAAAGGCCACCACGCCGCCTGCGCGCAGCAGAGCCGCCGCCCGCTTGACTTCGTCGGCTGAAGCAGTCATGACGTCAGACCACCGGTAAAGGCCAGTGCGGCAACCGCTCTTCACTCACCCGGCTCACGATCAACGTGAGTACCACCTCGATCTTGCCCGAAACGGCACCCCAACCCAAATCGCTCAAACCATGGGCACTTTCCAAAATAGCATTGCGCACGATAGAACTCATACCACGAGCGGGCTTATAGAGAGCAGGTTGGTCACAGGTAGGACCTTCATTTATTCGGTGAGTTTCCACGCAACGGTTTCTCCTGCGCGCAGCGGGACCAGCGTTTCTGAGCCAATCCGGATTTCGGATGGCACTAGCCAGGATTCTTTTATGAGCGTCACGCGGTCGTGGTTGCGCGGCACCCGGTAAAAGTCGGAGCCATAAAAACTCGCGAACGCCTCCAATCGATCGAGCGCACCCGCCTGTTCGAACGCTTCGGCATAAAACTCAAGCGCCGCATGCGCAGTGTAAATACCAGCGCAGCCGCAAGCGGACTCCTTGGAGGAGCGCGGATGGGGTGCACTGTCGGTGCCGAGGAAGAACTTTGGGTTGCCGCTCGTGGCCGCGGTGACGAGGGCCACTCGATGTGCCTCGCGCTTCAAGAGCGGCAGGCAGTAATGGTGCGGTCTGAGGCCTCCCGTGAACAGGGCGTTGCGGTTGAGCAGCAGGTGGTGTGGAGTGATGGTTGCCGCAACGTTGTTCGGTGCCTGGCTGACGAACTCGACCGCCGCGCGCGTCGTGACATGCTCCAGCACCATGCGCAAACCGGGAAACTCGTGAACCAGCGGCGTCAGATGGCGCTCGATGAATACCGCCTCGCGGTCGAACGCGTCCACGGCTGGATCAGTCACCTCGCCATGCATGAGCAGTGGCACGTCATGCCGCTCCATTGCAGCAAACACCGGGTAGCAACGCTTGAGATCGGTCACACCAAACTCAGAGTTTGTGGTCGCGTCCGCCGGGTAATACTTGACCGCGTGCACGACGCCACTCGCCTTGGCCTTGGCGATCTCGGATGGCTTGGTGCCTTCGGTGAGATGGAGTGTCATCAGCGGTTCGAACGACAGGGTCTCCGGCAAGATCGCCAGAATGCGCTCGCGATAAGCCAGCGCCTGCTCCGTCGTGGCCACGGGCGGCTTGAGATTGGGCATGACGATGGCGCGCGCAAACCGTCGCGCGGTGTCTGGGAGCACCGAGGCCAATACGTCCCCATCGCGCAGGTGTAAATGCCAATCATCGGGGCGTACAAAGTTCAGTCGAGTCATGGTTTTTGCCGACCGGTCGGCCTTACCGTCGTGGTTTATTGTAGCGTCATTGATCCCCACAGATCTCATCGGAAAGTACGCACTATCTGATGGTCGACTCAGAGATCG